>MVRP01000007.1 GCA_002067405.1 Syntrophorhabdaceae bacterium PtaU1.Bin034
TGAAAGGCACAAGCTCGAAGCCAGGCCGTACTACGACACGGCAGGTGCGGCGATCATGCTGCGCCAGCAGAGGCCTGCTTCTACGGCGGTCATCGCGAGCAGGCTTTGCGCCGATCTCTACAACCTGGAAATATTGAAGGAAAACGTGGAAGACAATGACTCGAACACCACGCGATTCCTTGTGCTGTCAACACACGCGAGCGCCGAAGAGGGAAACAAATGTTCCATCATCTTTTCCGTGGCCCACCGGCCGGGAGGGCTCTTCTCCGTGCTGAAGGTGCTTTCTGAGGCCGATATCAACATGACGAGGATCGAGTCGAGGCCTTTGCGGAACGATCTGGGCACCTACGCGTTCTTTGTCGACTTCGAAGGCTCCGACAGGGACGACAAAGTGAAGGGGGTGCTCAGCGAGGTTGAAAAGGCGGCGGCAAGCTTTAAGTTTTTGGGGTGCTACAAAGGAGCGGAGATATGAAGATTGCCATCGTCGGTACGGGCCACATGGGGTCATGGTTTGCGAGAGAGCTGTCAAAGGGGCATGAGGTGGCCGTGTACGACCGGGACCTGGCAAAATCCGAACGCCTGAAGGGCGTCCGTCACCTTGCCGGAATTGCAGCCGTCGGAGAGTATGACCCGAAGCTGCTTATCAACGCCGTGACCCTCAGGAACACGGTCGAAGCTTTCGAGGCTGTGTCGCCCTACCTCAAGAAAGACTGCATCATCTGCGACATGGCGTCGATCAAGGAAAGAATAGCCGGCTACTACACACGGGCCGGATTCGACTTCGTCTCCATCCATCCCATGTTCGGACCGACTTTTGCGGACATGGAAAAAGTACGCGAGGAAAATGCAGTCATCATCACCGAGTCGTGCGAACAGGGAGGGCAATTCTTCACGAGGTTCTTTGCCCGGCTGGGGGTGCGCATTTTCGAGTACTCCTTTGATGAACACGACGCGATGATGGCCTATTCACTCACCACACCCTTTGTGTCATCCATGATCTTTGCCGCATGCGTCGATGCAAAGACAGCGCCCGGCACCACCTTCAAGAGGCATATGGCTATCGCCGGAAGCCTTCTCGCCGAGGACGACCATCTCCTCGCGGAAATACTTTTCAATCCCCATTCCGTCACCGAGATCAACCGGATCACCTCCCGCCTCGAATTTCTCAAGCACATCATCATGGCAAAGGACCAGGATGAAGCAGCCGAATTCTTCAGAAGGCTGAGGGAGAACATAGGGGGCATTTAAAACGGACAGAAGACTGCTTTTTGCGGGTTTCCGGCTGCGGGCAAGGCCGGGTCCGTTATTCTCTCACGTTTTGGTGTATTCCCAGCCGACCATACTCACGTATCTCCAGCCGAAGAGGCTTCTGGACCACTTCCATGACCGTGCCGGGCTCAGGCCGGCACGAGACGCCCAGGAATCTGCCTGGTCCTTGCTGACCCTGGCCCGGAGCGGAGGACCGAACGAAACGTTTTCTTTCGGGAACTCGACCACGAACGCCCGGCCTCCTTTTCTGAGTATGCGAGCTGTTTCAGGAAAGAAGCGGTCAGGATCGTCCAGCTCGTGGACCACGAATACGAGGAAAGCGCCGTCCACGCTTTCATCGTCAAGGGGGAGCACATTTTCCTGGGACAATTTCGGCTCTATGTTGGTGATCCCGAGGTTCCCGGCCTTGTCTTTCACCCTCTCGATCATGCGTTCGCTTATATCCAGTGCGTAGACCTTTTGGACGAGAGACGCGAGAGGGATCGTGAAGTACCCGGGACCGCAGCCTATATCGACCCAGACATCACTTCTTTGGGGGGCAAGTGCGGCAAGGACCTCCTGCCACGGCATGAAAAACCGGCGCAACATGCCCTCAAGGATAAAAGCGTTTCTTGGATTGAACTTATGTCCAGGCATACCCGATCTTCCGGCCACGGCCTTCCGGCAACGCCGTGGGGCAGCAGTTTGGCTCCTATCCACTTAAGTTAAGGGCTCACCGGCGTTTTTTCAACTTTTGGGGCTCGCGTCGCCCCCTCCACCGGCAAAGCCGGATGGAGCCTCCCCCTCAAAGACTCGCTCGCTCGTTGTCTTGGATACCCTGCTGCTTGCAGCAGGGTCATTTATTCGGCTTTGATGGATGCTGGGCGTCATGCCGCGGCGCCTGGCAAGAGAAAGCGGACCGGACAGCGGTACACGACGCGGCATTTGACAAAAATGCAGTCCCGGATTATTTTCCTGTATACAAAAATAGCACCCTTCAGGAGGCTAATAATGGCTGATAACACCAAAAAACAGGTAATTGGTATTGATCTTGGGACCACGTTTTCGGTTGTTTCGGTGATGGAGAACGGGGACCCGAAGGTGATTGTGAATGAAGAGGGGCACCGGACAACGCCGAGTGTGGTTGCCTTTACGAAGGACGGTGAGGTTTTGGTGGGGCAGGTCGCAAAACGGCAAGCGATCACCAACCCCGAGAACACCATATTTTCCATAAAGAGACTCATGGGGAAGCGATTTGCAGAGGCGCGGGATGAAAAAGTACCCTACAGGATTGTAGCGGACGCTAACGGCAATGCCCGGGTCGAAGTGCGCGGCAGACAGTATACACCCCAGGAGATATCAGCGTTCATTCTGCAGAAGCTGAAAAAGTCCGCGGAGAACTACCTGGGACATCCGGTTCTCGACGCGGTCATCACGGTTCCCGCATACTTCAACGATTCCCAGCGGCAGGCAACAAAGGATGCAGGAAAAATAGCGGGCCTCAATGTGCTTCGCATTGTCAACGAACCGACCGCATCCGCCCTTGCCTACGGTCTCGACAAGAAGAAGAACGAGAAGATCGCGGTGTATGACTTTGGCGGCGGCACTTTCGATATTTCGATCCTCGAGGTCGGCGATAACGTGGTAGAGGTGCTGTCGACCAACGGCGACACACATCTGGGTGGCGATGACGTCGATCAGCGGGTTATTGAATGGCTCGTAGCCGAGTTCAGGAAGGACCAGGGCATCGACCTGTCCCGGGACAAGATGGCCATACAGCGGCTTAAGGACGCGGCGGAAAAGGCCAAGATAGAGCTCTCCTCCACCATGGAGACGGAGATCAACCTGCCCTTCATCACCGCTGATCAGAGCGGGCCGAAGCACCTCAATGCGAAGCTCAGCAGGGCAAAACTGGAGCAGATGTGTGACGACCTGTTTCAGAGAAGTATGGAGCCGTGTCGAAAGGCCCTCGCCGATGCAAAACTGAGCACGACGGATATCGATGAAGTCATCCTTGTCGGGGGCTCGACGCGTATCCCCAAGGTTCAGTCCCTGGTTAAAGACTTTTTCGGCAGGGAGCCGCACAAGGGGGTGAACCCCGATGAAGTCGTGTCACTTGGAGCAGCGGTCCAGGCAGGGGTGCTGACCGGTGAAGTGAAAGACGTTCTGCTCCTCGACGTTACCCCTTTGTCATTAGGTCTTGAGACATTGGGCAACGTCATGACAAGGCTCATAGAGAGGAACACCACAATTCCGACCAAGAGAAGCCAGGTCTTCTCCACGGCCGAGGACAACCAGACGGCGGTCGAAATCCACGTGCTCCAGGGCGAAAGAGAGCTCGCACGGGATAACCGGACCCTGGGTCGTTTCCACCTGCAAGGGATTCCCGCTGCGCCCAGGGGGCTCCCGCAGATCGAGGTCACCTTTGACATCGATGCGAACGGCATCCTGCACGTTGCCGCAAAGGACCTTGCGACAGGCAAAGAGCAGGCAATTACCATAACGGCTTCAACCGGATTGTCGGATGCAGATATTCAGAAAATGGTGCAGGATGCGGAGCAGCACGCCGAAGAGGACCGTCGGCGCAAGGAAGAGGTCGAGGCGAGGAACCACCTGGACAATCTGATCTACAGCTCGGAAAAAACCCTGCACGACAGCCGTGATAAGCTGGAACCGGAGGAAGCAGGATCATTTGAGGAGACGCTCGCACGAGCCAAAGACGCGCTGAAGAGCGGCGATACAGGGCGCATCAGGGCGGCTGAGCAGGAAGTGACCCAGGCATCGCACAGGATGGCGGAAAGCCTGTACAGGAGAACCCAGGGCCAGGCGGGGGCCACCGGTACCGGCGGGTGTCAGGGCGGGACCTGCGGCGCCCATGGCGGCCGGGACCACGATGACGGGGACACGATCGATGTTGAGTATCAAGATGTGAGGAAAACGGCATAGCTGGCCCGGCTCACGGTATGCCAGGCCCCGCTTTTCCCGCGGGGCTTGGCACCTGACGAAGAGGGCGCCGAAGCTGCACGACCGGATCATGAAAGCACGTCACGAGAGAGAACAGCCTCGAGCGCATCGATGCAACTCTCCTCCCAGCGAGTGCCGGCATACTGTCTTAAGATGCGGAGCGCCTCCTCCGTGGACTTCCCCTTCTGGTAAGGCCGGTCCGTGGTCATGGCGTCGTAACTGTCCGCAACCGCGACAATCCGTGCCCCAAGGGGGATCTGCTCGGCTTTCAGATTGCGCGGGTAGCCTTTTCCATCCAGCCGCTCGTGGTGGCAATGAACGTATTCCACGCATGCCCCCAGGAAATCCAGATCAACGAGTATCTCGGCTCCCGCACCCGGATGCTTCATGATCTGCTTGACCACGTCGGGTGGGTTCCTGCCTTCGTGTGCCTGAAAAAGCAAGTCCGGGAAACCTATCTTGCCGATATCGTGGAGGATCCCTGCCAACCTGATCGATTCAGCCTGCTCCTGGTCAAGCCCCATTTGAAGGGCGATACGGCCGGACAAAGCCCCCACCTTGGCCGCGTGTCCTTCAGTATACGCATCCCTTGCAGCGAGTGCATGTGCCATAGCCGATACTGTCTTGACCGTGTTCTCCTTGATCTTGAGATTGAGCCGCTTCAGCTCCTCCACCATCATCTCCAGTTGATACTCGCGGGCCTCCACCTTCACCATCATCATTGCAACGGCTTCGGCGATGATGCGTACGGACTCCGGCTGATCGTCCGTGGTCAGCGCCATTATGTCGTTCGAGTAATTTCCCTTCGCAATCTCTGCGATAATTCCCAGCAATCTCTGCAAACCACTGCCGTCCACCTTCATGCCTCCGCAATCTGTTCTTATTACAAAATATTGTTCGGCGTCGGCTTTTCACCGGCCTTCCGCCGTACTTGACCCCTTTAGACTAACCAACATTCATTGTTGATTACCACTCCTGATTCTTCTATCTCAAAAGAAAACGAAGAAAAAAATAAAAACCGCCGAACCGCCGACTGACACGGGAGCGAGGCAGGGTTTGACGGGCCGATGCGAAACAGAACAATCTCTCCTTGACCGGCAAGGCAAGTCTTCCTATACTCCTTTCGTGACAGGTAAACTTACCGTGTTGCGGTTGACAGGCCGATAGTGTCTCTGTTTCGGCAGAGCAGAAAGGATTGCGCCATGACCAAAGCGTCCCGTGAATTTCAGGTATTTGCCAAGCCCACCGGCTCCCTCTGCAACCTTCGGTGCCACTATTGCTACTATCTCGAAAAGGAAACGATTTATGAAAAAGGTGAGTCGTCGCGCATGGCTGACGATGTCCTGGAGGAGTACATTCTTCAGCACATCGATGCCTCCGCAACCCCGTTGATCAGGTTTTCCTGGCATGGAGGGGAGCCGACCCTGCTGGGGGTGGACTATTTCAGGAAGGTTGTGGCGCTGCAGCGCAAGCATCAACCGCCGGGCAGGCATATCAGCAACGGTATTCAAACGAACGGAACCCTCCTCGATGAGGAGTGGTGCCGTTTCCTTGCGTCAGAAGGCTTTTCCGTGGGAATCAGTATGGATGGGTCGAAGGAACTGCACGACCTCTACCGCGTGAGCAAGAGGCAGGCACCCACCCACGAGCAAGCCATGCGCGGGTACATGCTCCTCCGGCAGCACGGGATACCCTGCGACGTGCTCTGTGTCGTGCACCGCCGCAATGTAGGCTACCCCGTTGACGTGTACCGGTTTTTCAAGGAAATAGGAGTGACGTACCTCGGATTTCTACCCCTTGTCGAATCGCAGGATGGCGGGTCGTCCTGCGTCAGCGACCGCTCGGTCCCGGCCCCCGAATTTGGCGATTTTCTCTGCGCCGTTTTCAATGAATGGCTGAACGAAGATATCGGCCGCATCAACGTTCAGATCTTTGAGGAGGCGATCGCAACCGCCCTCGGCCGGGAACATCGGCTTTGTGTCTTTCGGAAGACCTGCGGCGATATTCCGGTCGTCGAGCACAACGGCGACTTCTTTTCCTGTGATCATTTCGTCGATGTCCAACACCGGGTCGGGAACATAAAGGACACTCCGCTGGTCGAGCTGCTCGAGCACCCGTCGCAAAAGGCTTTTGGACAGGCCAAGCTGGACGGGTTACCGGGCTTTTGCAAGAACTGTGAGTTCCTCGCGATGTGCAACGGCGGGTGCCCGAAGGACCGCTTCCTCACGACACCCGACGGCGAGGCCGGGCTCAATTACCTTTGTGCGGGCTACAAGCGCTTTTTCGCCCACTGCAGCCCCTTCGTCGCCCAGGTGGCGGCTTTGAACCGATATCAGGACCCTGAAAGCCCGCCGATGCCGGCCGCTGGAGGAACGGGTGCCAAAACAGGCCGTAACGACCCGTGCCCCTGCGGCAGCGGCCGGAAGTACAAGAAATGCTGCATGGGCAAGTGAGGACGAGGCCCTCGTCATGGGTGGCTATGTCTTGAGCTTCTCCTTCAGGAAAGCGATCGTACGCTTCCACGCAAGGTCGGCGGCTTCCTTATTGTATCGCGCGGGATTCGTGTCGTTGTTGAAGGCGTGCTGGGCACCTTCGTACATGTACAGCCTGTAATCGACGGATGCTTTCTTCAGCGCCGCTTCATAAGCCGGGATGCCTTTGTTAATCCCTTCATCAAGGCCCGCATAATGGAGAAGCAGAGACGCCTTGATCCGGGAGACGTCTTCTGAAGCAGGCTGCCTGCCGTAGTACGAGACGACCGCCGAAACGTCAGGAGAATGAACCGCGAGCTGATTGGCCATGGCCCCGCCCCAGCAGAACCCGACAACCCCGACCTTGCCTGTGGACATGGGATGGGTCTTCAGGTAGCGTGCGGCAGCAACGAAATTCTTTACTGTCGACTGCTGGTCCAGCTTGCCTATAAGCTCTATCGCCCTGTTCTCATCTTTCGGTGTGCCGCCGACGGGCGAGAGGGCGTCGGGGGCGAGAGACAGGAAACCCTCAAGAGCCACCCGCCTGTTCACGTCCGCTATATGCGCATTGAGGCCCCTGTTCTCATGAATGACGACAACTCCCGGCAGTTTAGCGTCTCCTTTCAATCGCGCAAACTCGCCGCGGATTTCACCTGTTTCGCCCGGGTAGGTGATGGCCCGGGTGTAAAGGCGAGGGTCGTCCTTCTGCACAACATCGGCTCCGGCATAGCTTTTCTCCAATATAACGAGGAGTGCATTCGCAGCCGTTGCACTTCCCGCAAGGACGGATAATCTCCTCAGAAACTCGCGACGGTTGATGAACCCCTTCCTGTACTTGTCGTACAGGCTCGCTCTGCTGCCCTCCATCTGCTCCATAGTCCCTCCTTTTTCTTCCCCGGGAATTGTCAAACAACTGCATTTCTTTCCGGAAATAGGTACAGCCTCTGCATGGGATTTTAAGAAGAGGTCTGTTTTCTGTCAAGTATCCGAACGGACGGAAGGGGCGATCCGGTTCACCGGAATCGCGTCAGCCTCTCAATGACCCGAGAAAGTCCCTGAAACGCTCGATACCGTGCTCAAGCTCGGCCACGGCTTTCGTGCCTATGATCGCACCGTCCGCCGCCCCGAAAGCCGTCTCCACATCGGCCTTCCCCTGTATGCCGAAACCTATGAACACATCCACCCCTTTGCCCCTGATGCGGGCAATTTTCTCACGCGTCTCGTCGTCGAGTCCGAATGCGCCGCCTGTTGTGCCCCGCTTCGATACAAAATAGATGAAGCCCTTTGCCCCTCGTAATGCCGAGGAGATGTCTTCTGCCCGGCTTTCAGGCGTCAGGAACCGGATCAGGGTGGTGCCCTTGAGATGTTTTTCGAAAGATGATATTTCACGCAACGGAAGATCGGCAAGGATAAGACCGCTCAATGGAGCGACCCTTTTGATGAACCCGGAAAATCCCGGACTATAGACAATATTGGAGTAGGTCATGAGGTAAATATTCCTTTTGAATAGGGTCCGCGCTTCCCGGAAGCTCTCTATGAAGTCGTCCACGCTATTCCGCTTCAGGACTTCGACCGATGCCCTCTCAAGCAGATCGCCGTCTGCGACCGGATCGGAGAAGGCAAAGCCCACCTCGAGAAAATCGACGCCGAGGTCCTGGCAGGCCCAGACGGCTGCGAGAAATGTCTCCTTCGTCGGATAGTTGGCCAGTAGATAAATCCCGAGCTTACCCATGGTTTATGCCTCCCGATCTCACGATCTCCATGTCTTTATCGCCTCTTCCGGAAAGGTTGACAATTACCGTGCTCCCCGCGAATCTTTCCTTCCCGGTAATCAGATAACCCAGGGCGTGCGAGCTTTCGAGGGCCGGCAGAATGCCCTCTGCTTTGGCAAGCACATGAAAGGCATGAAGCGCGTCTGAATCAAAGCATACCCTGTAGTCTACCCTGCCCTTGTCCTTCAGATAGCTGTGCTCAGGGCCGACACCGGGGTAATCGAGTCCAGCCGAAACAGAATGCACCTCCGCAACCTGGCCGCCGCCGTCCTGTAAGAGATAGCTGATGGCGCCGTGAAGGATCCCCGGTTTTCCGCAGCTGAGCGTCGCTGCGTGCTGTCCCAGTTCCAGGCCCGTTCCGCCGGCTTCAATACCGGTGAGGCCGACGGAGGCATCACGCACGAAGCCCCTGAAGATGCCGATGGCATTGGACCCGCCGCCGACGCATGCAATCACATGGTCGGGAAGGCGGCCTTCGGCTTTCAGTATCTGCCGCCGCGACTCCTTTCCGATCACCGATTGAAAATCGGCGACGATCGCGGGGAAAGGATGCGGGCCGACAACGCTCCCGATAAGGTAATGGGTCGTTCTCACATTCCTTACCCAATCCCTCAGCGCTTCATTGATGGCGCTCTTGAGCGTGCCGCTTCCCTTCTCCACCGGGATAACCCTCGCTCCCAGCATCCCCATGCGCTCGACGTTGACGGCCTGCCTCTCCACATCGGTTTTGCCCATGTACACCTCGCACTCCATATTGAGGAGGCTGCAGACCGTCGCCGTTGCCACCCCGTGCTGTCCTGCCCCGGTTTCGGCAATGATCCTCGTCTTACCCATGAATCTTGCCAGCATGATCTGGCCGAGTGTGTTGTTTATCTTATGGGCCCCGGTGTGGAGGAGGTCCTCCCTCTTCAGGTAGACCTTGCAGGACAGACGTCCGCTCAAGTTCGACGCGTAGTACAGCGGGGTCGGCCTTCCTGCAAAGGTGCCGAGCAGGGTTTCCAGTTCCTTCCGGTAGGCCTTGTTCTTCTTGAATTCCTCATATGCCGCCTCAAGCTCGTCCAGGGCCGGTATTAATGTTTCCGGAACGAATTGCCCGCCGTAGGGACCGAAATATCGCTTCATATCTTAAAACTCCTTACCGGCACAGTTCCTGGAAGACAGCTTCCGGATTTGCCGATCTCATTAATGTCTCTCCAATAAGAAAACCGTTCGCGCCCATGGCAATAAGTCGCTCCACGTCCTGCCTCGACTTGATCCCGCTTTCCGCGATCCTTAGGGGCGAGTGCAGGTCCGGCAGCATCGAGGCCGTCCTCTTCAGGTCAACTTCCATGGTATCGAGGTTCCTCGCATTCACCCCGATAATCTCCGGCCTGATGTCAGCCAGCTTCGCCATCTCTTCCCTGTCATGCAACTCCACGACGCACGAAAGACCCAGCCGGCGCGCATGAGCATAGAGCGCTTCCAGCTCCTCTTTGTCCAGGATCCTCGCAATGAGAAGGACAATGTCCGCGCCGGCGCCGTAGGCGAAATCAACCTGCACCGGGTCTATGATGAAGTCCTTGCAGAGGACCGGCAACGACGTCTGCTCCGCCACCTCCGTCAGGAACTCATAGCTCCCGCCAAAGTACGTGGTGTCGGTGAGCACGCTGATAGCCTTCGCATATTTCGAGTAAATGTGTATCCGCTCCGGATCGACATCACGGATGAACCCGGCCGAGGGCGATTTTCTCTTCAACTCGGCAATGATGTTCACGGGCGAATCGAAGACAAGGGGTGTGATGGTCGCCTTTTTCCTCCCGGGCGGCCGCCGTTTCCTCAGTTCTGTTACCTCCTGTCTCTTTGTCTCCAGGATCCGGTCGATCATGACGCCAGCTCCGTCAGCCTCTCGTATGCTTTCCCACTTCGTATTACCTCTCTCGCGAGCATGAAGGCAGGTACCAGCTTGTCTTCGACATGAGCTGCCATGAGGGCAAAGGCGGCATTGATCGCCACCACGTTCACAAGGTCGGGGTGGCGGCCGAGCAGCGTCTCTTTCAACAGCCGCGCATTCGTTGCAGGCTCGTATCCTTTTATGGCCTCCGTACCCGCATAGATGCCGAAATCCCGGGGATCGAACTCGAACCGCCGCACGGACGAACCGCATTTGTGGTAACACACGGTCTTGGCCGAGAGGCTGATCTCATCGAGCCCATCCTCGCTCGACACGAGCATCACGTCAGGGATGCCGAGGATTTCGAGGGCGCCCAGGTAAGCCGGCATGACATCCGTACGAAAAACGCCAATGAGCCGACTGTCCGGCCGCGCAGGGTTGCAGAGGGGGCCCAGCAGGTTAAAAACGGTCCTTTTGCCTATCTTCTTCCTTGCAGGAGTGACAAATCGCATGGCAGGGAAGAATTTCTGCGCAAATATAAAGACAAAATTCTTTTCCTTAAGAAAGCGGACCGCTTCGTCGGGTTCGAGATCTATGGGTATTTTGAGTGCCTCGAGCACGTCGGCCGCACCCGACTTTGAACTGACGGCCCTGTTGCCGTGCTTCGCCACCGGGACGAAAAGGCTGCAGACGATCGCGCTGGTCGTGGAGATGTTGAAACTCCCGCTGTCGTCTCCTCCTGTTCCGACCACGTCGAGGAGCCTGTCGAAAGAGTGTTCGAGCGGGATCGCCCTTTCGAGAAGCGCCAGAGCCGCGCCTGCGATCTCATTTTCCGTCTCTCCTTTCTCGGCAAGGGAGACAAGGATCTCCTCGATGTCGAACTGTTCGATTTCACCGTCCAGCATACCGTCGAAGACGGCGTGCGCCTCGTCGAACGTCAGATCAATACCCTGTTTGAGCCTGTCAGCAATTTCCATTGCACACCTCCAGAAAATTCTTTATAAACCTCATTCCGTCAGGCGTGGCGTACGATTCCGGGTGAAACTGAAGGCCGAAGACCTTCGCGCTGCGATGCTCGAAGGCCATCACTTCGCCATCGCTCCTTGAGATTGCGCACACCTTCAGGTCCCTGTCGTCGCACTCTACGACAAGGGAATGGTATCGTACGGCCTGGAACTCCCGGTCTATGCCGTCGAACAGCGTGCCACCGTAGTGGTCCATGCGGTCAACTTTGCCGTGCATGATGCTCCTGGCCCTTCGTATGGGTTTGCCGAAGTAGTAGCCGATAGCCTGCATGCCGAGACATATGCCGAGCACCGGCACCTTGTCCTTGAAGTAATCGATGGCCTGGAGGCTCAAAAGGGAATGGGCCGGATGGGAAGGGCCTGGGGAGATGACGATCCCCGTTGCCCCGATGCCTTTCATGCTTTCCAGGCTGTCCGTATTCCTGAAGACCCTTACATCGCACTGCCGGGCCAGATAGTCGTACACGTTGAAGGTAAAAGAATCGTAGTTGTCGATCAACGCTATCATGCCAATCCTCCTGATTTCATAAGGACAAGGAGCTTATTCAGGACCTCGTCGTACTCCCTCTCGGGGACACTGTCGTACACAATGCCCGCGCCTGCCTGCAGCCGCGCCCTGTTGCCCCTGAATATCCCGGTTCTAATGGTAATTGCCATGTCCAGACTGCCGTTAAAGCCGATGTAACCGAGGCAGCCGGCGTACGCGCCCCTTGGTCCGTCTTCCATTTCATCGATGACCTCTATGGCCCGCACCTTCGGGGCCCCGCTCACGGTACCCGCCGGAAAGGTCTGCTTGAGCGCGTCGAACACGTGCAGGTCTTCCGCAAGCCGGCCCTTCACCTCCGAGACAAGATGGACCACGTGCGAGTACACCTCCGGCTGCATAAAGCTCTCCACCCGGACCGTTCCCACCTTGCAGATCCTCGACAGGTCGTTCCTCGCCAAATCCACGAGCATCAGGTGCTCCGCCCTCTCCTTTTCGTCGTTGGTCAGGCAATCAATGATCTCCTGTATCTCCTTCGACGGCTCGCGCTTCTTGGTCCCCGCGATCGGTTTGAGAGTCGCGACCCGGTTCCTCACGTGAAGATGGATCTCGGGGCTCGATCCCACTATACAATCGTCGCCATCCTTGAGGAAATACATGTACGGAGACGGATTGATCTTCCTGAGGCCCCGGTAGAACTCGAAGGGGTTGATGTCTTCGGCTTCCAGATAGTCGGACAGAACGATCTGTATGGCCTCCCCCTCGCCGATCATATTTCTCGTTCTATCTACCTTATCGATAAAGAGCCCGCGCGGAATGTCCCGGACGAGTTTCGGAGGTGACTGCTGTTGAACCGATGCGACCACGAGGCCTCTTATCCGATCCTCGGTCCTGTCCAGTTCCCTGGCTACGGCGCGGTACGCATCCTCGGGGTCCGCATCGCCGGTAGGCTTCGATACCGCGAGATAGAGCTTGTTCGTGTAATTGTCGTAGACGCAGAAACGCTCGACAAGGTAAAGGACGCCAAGGAACGCACCTTTCCGGGAAAGAGGCTTTTTCAGGACGCCGCACTCCCCCACGAATTCGAAGTTGAGATAGCCCACATAGCCCCCGGAAAAATCCCCAAAGTCGGAAAAGACAGGTGTCCTGCACTGGACGAGATGCTTGCTGAGCTGCGAGAGCGGACAGATAAATTCCCCGTTCCTGTAAACGCCGTCCTGCTTCAGGACCATCTTTTCGGTGATGTCGAAGGCAAGAAAGGAAAACCTGCTGTACGTCTTGTTCTGTTTTGCGCTCTCAAGAAGGATTGCCCTGTCGAAGGCGAGGAACTTCGAGAGCATGGACACGGGCGTGTCCATATCCCCATCCATCTCCTTATAGACGGTTACCCTTTCAAAATCTTGCGAAAGTCGTTTGAATTCGTTTAAAGACGGATACATAAAACCTCCAGAGATAATAAAAAAGCCGCTTCAGGAACTCGGGCTCCCGAAGCGGCGAGAATACAAAAAGGCCGCTTAAGCCCGAGGGTTGGCTACCCCGGTGCCTAAACGGCCTGAATCTAAAGGGATAGCCGGTTAGCTACCCCACCACCACATGTTCGACATTAAATTGATGCTGCTTGCGAAAACGATCATGGTCTAATTTTTAGCCTATATGGCTGCTGCTGTCAAGGCTTTTCTTGGTTCGGGCGAAAAATCGCCCGCCTGCAAGGTTTTTCCGGCGGACCGCAAGGAGAGCCTCATCCGTAACGGCCCCTGAAGAACTGATAGAAATAGGCTATGCAGAGGCCGAAGATCACGTGATTGGCCAGGCCCGCGAGGAAAGCCCATTTCCCCAGGATATTCACCATGAAGGGACCCGGGGGCCTTTCCGTCCCTGCCCTGACCCCCGCGTGCACCCGGGGAAGCGCTGCAAGGGCAAGGCCGACGACGAGCCACTGGGCCACGCCGAAGATGAGACCGTAGAGGTAGCTGGGCCAGCCTATATCGACCGACCATAACGCTGCGTAGACCAGGGCGATGACACAGCCTGCGACAAAGAGAAGCGCGAGACCCAGGACGGCATGCCGGTTGCGGGTAAACATGGTGCTGAAATATCTCTCCATGCCCATCTGGTTCAACGTTGTCAGCCGGGTCGTGATGGTAAAGACAAAGGTGGCAATGAGACCTGAAATCACGGCGCCCGCGAAATCCATTCGCTCCTCTCCTGTGCTGGCAGGTTTTGTGTTGCTATAAAAGTAGGCATGGCCGGCTTTCTCTTCAAGATTCGAGCGAAGGACCGGCATGTCAAGTTGCTTCTCACGGCTTTGTGCCGTTTATTGATCAGATAAGGAGTGCCGGGATCTCTTTTCCCAGAGATTCCGTTCCTTGTGAGAAGACACTCAGATAGGCACTTTCCCGAATGCGGTACAGCTTGACCAAATGGGCGATCCTTTGATCGTCCCCCGATAGGTCAGCGAAGACTGCGTCCTCCAGGGCGTGCTGCATTTCAGCCTTCTTCCGGGTAACCTCTTCATTTGCATAGATGCGGTCCGCAAGCAGGAGCACCGCCTCGACCGCAATCCCGTTAAGGTCTGCCATCGTCCTTCCCTGAACCCCGGCCTCGGTCACGAGACCCAGGTGGGCCAGTATGAGGAACACAAAACCGGTCAGGCACAGGAACTCCTTACAGGCCGACAAAGCAGGATCACCGCCCATGTCGTGGATAATACATCGCCCCCGGTCAAGGAACGCGCATGTTCGCGCCTCCTGCGTGATCCAGACAAGTTCCCGATAACCCATTCCTTTCGGCAAATTACGGAGAAGACCGGTACCGAGGGGCCGGCTTGTGCGTCGGGGATAGAAAACCGAATGCCCACCGTTATGCCGCAGGATGTAGTCGGGAGGGATCAGCCGGGTAAGATGTGTCTCCCTGTCGAACAGGAGCGCTCCAACGTAAGCCTCCTGCTGAAGGCCCTTCTCGCGCAGGAATTTTTCTATTGCCTGGAGTTTCCAGGCGCCGATCATCAAGCCGTGGACTACGGGCTCATGGCTGAAATGGCAGCAATAGGCCGGACAGGGCACGATGCATGATTTCCCTTCAAAGGCCTTCTCAGCGTTTTTGGCGGATATCACCATTCCATCCGCAATCGCCCTCAATTCCTCGTTCTTTATCCGGGATGCTTCCTGAAGCAGCCTTTCATTATCCATTCCGCAACCAAGGAAGGCCTTTTCGAGGACGCCGGCACTATCCCTGATCCGCCCTATCCTGGCATAGTTGGCGTCTATTTGAACGGCCTTACGGTAATCCTCGTCGGCCCGCTGTCCATCTCCCTTGCGGCGCCACACCATACTCCTCTCGTAGCGGTACTCGGCCGAAAGAGGCGCAAGGTCAACAGCCCTGGTCATTTCCTTCAGCGCCCCGTCGAGATCACCCTTCCCCATATAGGACAGGCCGAGGTGATGGCGGATGTAGGGCCGGTCATCGAGTGCCAGCGCCTTCAGGAAGCACCGGGCAGCCTCATCGTACCGGCCCTCTTCGTAAAATACCGCACCCTGGCTGTGGTAGTACTTTTCCGCCATGGCCCGGTTCAGCTCATCTTCCATACACCCTTCAATTTTTTTCGGTCAGTCGTCCGGCAATATTCTACCACTTTTGTTGCGGAGCCATGTTACCAATGAAAAGAGGCAGGTGTTCGAGGTGTGGCCGCTTTGAAGCCGAGGATGAGATCCGGTTGCTGATCGATCACCCTCCTATTTGCCGCAAGTTCATCCGGCATTTCCTGACCTGTCCCATGTCTGCCCTCCTTTGCGGCTTCGCTCTCACGACCTCCTTCACGAATCGTTTTATCTCCTCGTCCGATGCCCCTCCCCGGAGCAATGCCTTCACATCGTACTCTTGCCCGGAAAAAAGGCAGGGCCTTATGCCACCCTGTGCGGTGACTCTGATCCGGTTGCACTGCCGGCATAAATGGGAGGAGAGGGGGCTTATGAAACCGATACGACCTGCCCCGCCCTTTATCGCATACGTCATTGCGGGACCGCCGGAGGAACAGGAGGATCGTTCCAGGATGTACCTTGTGCGTATAAACTCTTCTATCGCCCATGAAGTAATAACCCGGGAGCTCTCCCAGAGGCCGGAGTCACCGAAAGGCATAAATTCAATAAAACGGACCTCCACGTTCCTCGTCTTTGCAAGTTTCACGAAGTCGAGCACCTCGTCGTCGTTGAACCCGTCGATAATCACCGTATTGATCTTCACGGGATTGAGCCCCGAACCGATGGCCAAGTTGATGCTGTTCCACACCTGGTCGAAAGCATCGACCCCTGTCATGGCGGCGAATCTGCGTCTTTTCAACGTGTCGAGGCTTATGTTGATCCTTTTCAGCCCGGCCACCTGCAGATCGGGTAACTGGCCGGCCAGGTGTACCCCGTTGGTGGTCAGCCCGACGTCCGTTATTCCGGGAATTGCTCCTATCTCTTTTATGAGAACAGGAATACCCTTTTTTATGAGCGGCTCTCCGCCGGTAATCCTTATTTTATTGACGCCCAGGCCGGCGCATATCCTGGCCAGCCGGATGATCTCCTCATATCTCAGTATCTCTTTATGGGAAACAAAAGGCAGGCGGCCCCCGACACAGTACCTGCATTTCAGGTTGCACCTGTCTGTCACGGAGATCCTTATGTAACTTACGGCCCGGTCAAAACGATCAAACAACATACCTGGCGCTCCTGGATATCACTGACTGGGCCGCCCTGCACATTCCGGTAAGTATCTCAACCCCCTGCCAGTATGACCAAGGTCACTTCCATCTCGTCCTTACCCTTTAGCGGAACATCATCCTCGTCATCAACCTTGTCATACTCGACGCCGTTCAAATAGACTTTGAAATCACCCCTGATTTCACCGTTTTCAGGCGAACGAATGGGATAACCAACCTTTTTCGATAATTCGGTCAACACCTTTTTCAGGGTCGGAGATTCCATCTCGAACACCACTTCACCAATAAAATTCGTTTTCACTATCATGATATTGTCCCTCCTTTTTTGCATCTATCTCCACTCTGTTCGGCAAAGGGGCGGTCTCTCGTCACATCAGGCGCCTCGCAGGTTCTGTTGTTCTACAAACCATTCACGAGTGCTCCCTCCTATCTGACGTAAACGTCCCTTTTGCATTGGAGGTGGGCAGAGACCTCGCTTTAGCCTGGCGGCTTGGAGGTCTCTGCAGCAAGGGGGTTAAGAAGACTTATTTTCCATGCTCTCTTAATGCCTTGAACATCCTTTCAGGCGTTACGGGAATCCTCATTACCCTGACGCCCGTTGCATCGTAGACCGCGTTGACCACTGCAGATATGACCGCAGCCCTTGCGCACTCTCCGGCTTCCTTGGCACCGAACGGCCCGTTCGGGTCGAAGTCACAACAATCAATCACTTCGATCTCGGGTATGTCGAAAGCCCTTGGTATTTCATAATCTACGAGGTTCGGGTTGAGGACACGCCCTTCGTCATCCATGATCTCTTCGTATAGAGCGTCACTCATCCCCTGAACCGCCTGGCTTATCATCTGCCCTCTTATGCCCGCCGAATTTATCTCGAAGCCGCAGTCATCCGCGACCACTATCTTGAGGACACGGATCCTGCCCGTTTCCCTGTCGACTTCGACTTCAGCGGTAGACGCCGTAAAACCGTAGGCATCCGTAAACCTGCCGGTACCTCTTGAAAGGCTGGGGTAGAATTCGATCTCCGGGACCGCCTTCTTGTGCCCGTGTCCGATAAGCGGATCGCCGAGATGCTTCTGGATGTGAAATCTCATAAGCTCCGTAAAACTGTAGGATCTCTTCGGGTTGCTCCTGAGAAATGCCATCTTGTCTTTAAGCTGTATGTCTTCCGGCTTTGCCCTCATTACTTCACATGCCACCTTGACGATCTTTTCTTTCAGGTCCATCGCGGCATTATAGACCGCCCCGCCTCCGACGAACATACCACCGCTCAGGAAGTTGCTGTAGTTCATCGGGCAAAGCTCTGAGTCGCTCGATATCAGCGTCACGTCCTCAACCTGCAGTCCAAGGCACTCTGCCGCGATCTGGCTGTAGGTGGTATCCGCACCCTGACCGAACTCGCAGTCGCCCTCCATAAGGGTGATCGTACCATCGTGGTTGAGCCTGACTATTGCCGTACACGCAAACGGCCAGTATCCGGAACCGCTGAACATGCCGTTGATGCCGATGCCCACGCCCCGGTTTTTGCCTCTCTGTTTGCCCCGTTTTTCCTTCCATCCTATAGCCTCGGCAGACCTCTTGATGGCCTCCGGCAGACCGTAGCTGTGGAGCGTGTCGCCGTTAGGAATGACGTCCCCTTTCTTTCTGAGATTCTTCAACAGGAACTCTACGGGGTCCAGACCCAGGTCTTCGCAGATCTGGTCGTACTGTGAGTCAGCCGCAAGCCGCATCTGAGGGGCGCCGTGACCTCTTCTCGCGAAGTTGAAGTTCTTGTTCGTGTAGACGGCAACGCCTTCGTGCCTCACATTTTTGCGGTCGAGGCAGGAATCGCACATAGCGTGGCTCAAAAACATTGCAACCGGTGCGCTGCATTTGTACGCCCCGGCATCAACAATCACGTTGCAGTGCTGGGCAACAATCGTCCCGTCCTTCTTCACGCCCGTTTTTATATTGATATCGAACCTGTGGCTGTTTCTGCATGACGAGAAGACTTCTTCTCTTGTCAGCTCTATCTTGACCGGCTTGCACAGCTTCCTCGCAAGAAAACCGCATATGACTTCGTAGTCGAAACACGGAGCCTTCCCGCCGAATGCGCCACCAACGTACGTCTTGTGGATCCTTACCTTCGTAATGGGAATCCCCAGCGTCTTGTGCAGCCAGTACCGTTTCAATTCGTAGGCCATGTGGTTCATCCACACGTCGAGCTTCTGCTCGAAAGGATCCCAACTCGCCACCATCGTGTGCGGCTCCATTGCCATGTGTGAGGTACCCGGGCTCCTGGAATGATCTTCCCGGATATAATCCGCTTCGGCAAACCCTTTCTCCACATCGCCGTATGCGACAAATGTCTTCGCGGCGATATTGTTGACCGGTTTGAAGGAATGCGACTTTCTCGCAACACCCCAGTCTTCCCACGCGCATGACGTGTTGCGGGTAATTTCGCCATGAATTTGAGGCGCGCCTTCTTTCATCGCTTCAACAGGATCAAAGATGGGTTGAATAGGGTCATAGTCTACCTGGATGAGGTCCAGAGCGTCCTCCGCGGTATCAGGATCGACAGCGGCAACTGCCGCTACCGTCTCTCCTATGAAGCGGACCTTATCTTCAGCGATGGGTCGTTCCTCCGCCGGGTAGTTGGGGGTATCGACAAAACCGTATCTGATCCCCCAGGTGTCCTTCCCGGTGATCACTGCCACAACGCCGGGCAGCTTCTCGGCTTTGCTGGTGTCGATATTGAGGATCCTCGCGTGAGGGAGGGGACTTCTCAGCAGCTTCGCATAAAGCATGCCGGGAAGAAAAATGTCGGTCGTATATATTGCCTTGCCCGTGAGTTTGGCCTTGCCATCAACCCTCGGTAACGGTTTTCCTACTACAGATAGCTCACTCATTTCTTCCCCTCCTTTCTCTTTCGCACTACATCCATAATAGTCTCGATATACTGTACGTAGCCCGTGCACCTGCACAGGTTTCCTTCCATGTCCCTTCTTATGTCTTCCTCCGTAGGGTCAGGCATCTCTTCCAGCATGGCCGTGGAGGACATCAGTTTCCCCGGAGTACAGAACCCGCACTGGAAAGCATTGTGCTCCAAAAATGCCTGCTGAAGGGGCGACAGCGTGCCGTCTTTCGAGGCCAGCCCCTCAACGGAGGTGACTTCCCTGCCGTTCACCTGCATCGCGAGAACGGAGCAGGCCTTTACCGCCATTTTGTCAACTATCACGGTGCAGGCCCCGCAAGAATTATCCATACAGGCCTGCTTCGTGCCCGTTAAGCGCAATTCATTCCTCAACAGCTGAAGCAGTGTCGTTCTCGGTTTTATTGCAACCTCGTACGCTTCGCCATTAATCTTTACGTTTATCGCTTTTTTTGTGCTATCCATATCGCGGCTTCCTCCTTTAGCTATTATTAAGCTCTCTTCGCTTTTTCGAAGGCCTCTTTGACCGCACGTTTCACAAGGACCTTCACGAGTTCTTTCCTGTATTCGGCTGAAGCGTGCACGTCCGAGGTGGGATCAGTTTCCGACGCGGCCGTAATTCCTGCTTCTTCAATCAGGGCATCGGTCAATTTCTTGCCTTTCAGCATCTCAGCCGCTTTCTTCGCAATAAGCGGAACCGGTGCAACCGCGCTCATGATAATTTTTGCGTCCTTGCATACATCGCTGCCCGGTTCTACCGTAATCGCGACAGAGGTCGATACTATCTTGATCCCTGCTTCTATCGTACTGAATTTCATGTACTCCACTGCCGTATCGGCAGCGGGAGGCGGAAGCTGGATCTCGGCCAGTATCTCATCCGGTTCGATAACGGTAGTAAAGTAATCCTCAAAAAAGTTTTCGAGGGGCACTGTTCTTTCCCCTTTCGCCTTTACCAGCCTCAATTTTGCACCCAGGGCGATCAGCGAAGGCGCAGGGTCGCCGATAGGGTCGGCGCTGCAAAGATTACCTC
Organism: Syntrophorhabdaceae bacterium PtaU1.Bin034; assembly: GCA_002067405.1. The sequence goes on from MVRP01000007.1 coordinate 20,472, forward strand.
CGATCGTGCCCCAATTGCGTGTCTGAACTGAAGCAACGCTCTTTTCCATTTCAGAAAGAACCGGGTATTTCTGCTTTATCAATTCAGATTTTTCAATTGCCCGGTGTGTGGTGAGCGCCCCCATTTTCAGACCGGTGCTCTCGTCAAATTTAATGTAGTCAAGTTCTTTGAGCCCCTTGATATCGATCAGACACGTCGGGCTGATAAGTTTCTGCCTGAGCAGCGTAATGAGTGACTGCCCGCCCGCAAGTATCTTGCCCACATCCTTGTACTGGGAGATTAGAGAGCAAGCCTCTTGCAGACTGCCAGCTGGAAAATATTCGAAATCTTTCATAGTTATTTCTCCTTATGTCCTTCGATTTTCTCTTTCACCGCGCTTATGAATTCTGCACCAATTTTCTTTGCCTGTGCCCGCATGATCCTGTCGCCGAATAACGCAATCCTGCCCACAACAGTGACGTTTGACGAGTATGAAACCTCGGTTTCGTCCTCCGATACTGCTCTGAGGTGAACATCACTCGATTGGTTAAAGCTGCCCGCCATGCCTAGGTCCGCCCCTTTGCCTTCCATATGGATATGTTTTGGCTCATCTATCTGGGTCAGCGACGTGGTGATCTTGAACTTTACTTTTATGGGTCCGACGCCGGCTTTTACGGTTGCCACATAGGTTCGACCATCTATCGCTTCGATGCTCTCGCAACCCGGGACACAACTTCCTATCTGATCGGGATTGATAATGAACTCCCAGACCTTCTTAACAGGCGCATTCACGAGAAACTTTTCTTGAATCTCCATCTTGTAGATCCTCACCTCCTCCTTGTTCTTCCTTCTCCTTTTTGGCCTTGGCCTTTAACTCACCCGCAAGCAGGCACTGGTCTTCCCTCGGACATTTCCCTTTCTTCACAAACATGCATTCCTGCCTGCCGTAAAGACATTCGATCCTCATCCCCTGACACCTCCTTCCACGTATTTTTTATATCCACATGCTTTAAATTCTGTTTTGGTTTAATAGCCGAGGGCAAAATCGCCGATTGAGCGATCAATGGCGTGGCGTATCGCCTCTTCTATGACTTCCCTCGTTCTTTCCGTCACTTCCGAATCGGGCGACCCGCAGATCTCGGTCGCGGCAGCATCCGCTGCGTCAATGATCAGGTGGTCATCGATAGGATTGCCTTTCATTATCGCCGGCCCCTCCATTGATTCTATGGGTACATCCCCGATCCCACCCACGACGATCCTTATGTCCTCGATATCGACGTGTTTAAGGTCGAGCCTGAGGAAAACAGCAACGCCTATACTGGGTTGGTCTCCTGTCCCGGCACTTTTCTCGTAGGTAAGGCCTACTTCACTTTCCTGCTGTTTGGGTATCCTTATCTCCGTGAGAACCTCGTATATGGCTCCATCCTTGCCGGCCGCAAGCAGGTCCTCTATCGACATCGTTTCCCAGCCCTGAACCCCCTGCCGTACGGCCTTTGCGTCCAATACCATCAGGGCAGGGGCAATATCGGAGGCTCTTTCAGGGCTGAAGAGGCACCCGCCGATCGTCGCCATGTAATAGCCCCACCTGGCCTTGTTCACCCGATGCTCCCTCCGGTTAATCGCCTCGACCAGGACCCCTGCCTTTTCATTGATGATCTGTGAACTGCTCAGGTCAAAAAGGGTTGCACAGCTTCCTATCTTCACGCCCTCTTCCGCAAAATCGTTATACGGTTCGATGTAGTGCAGGTTCGGAATGCTCTTAAGGTTGATGAGATACTCAGGCGTTATCTTTCCCTCTTTCATCAAAGGGATGAGTTGTGTTCCGCCGCTGATCAGTTTTGCCTTTTCCTTGTGCTCTGCGAACATCGAACATGCTTCTTTCAGGGAATCAGGCTCCAGGTACTCACATGTGAAGGAGCTGCATTCTATGAAACTTGCTAAATCCTGAAAATAACCTGAGCTCATATCCACCTCCAATTTTGGTAATCCCCGGTCGGGGATTTATGATCACATTGCGACAGTGCCGTAACGTTTCCTTGGATTTCCCTCTGTCTCGCGAATGTTTCCGTATTTGCGGCCCATGGCTGTAAAGATAGCAATTACAATGCCAGGTGTTCTTTACTGGCAATCAGCCGGTAAATTGTTGGTATTTTGGGTGTTTTTTTGTGATTGCGGGTTGCTATGATGAACGGACGGATTGTAACTTCAGATGCACTATCGCGATTACATTCGTTCCTTCAAAAAAAACACCGTGGTGATCGCCCGGTTGTTGGAGGTCTTGTAACTCTTTCTTATTATTTGGTTCTTCCCTGATTCATTCTGGCAGCCGCCTGTGCCGATCGAAGGCAGCAGACTTTCGAAAACGTGGTGTATCCCTGCGGTTTCATGTAACCTCGAGGATTCATATCAGCTCTCTTACATGTATTCTTCTTTTTTTATTTTATAGCGTTTCAGCATGCGCTGAATGGAAGGTCGTTGTACTTTTATCTCTTTGGCTGTTTTTGAAATATTACCCTGATAGTACTTCAGGGCGTCGACAAGGTATTCTTTCGTAAACTCATCCAGGCATCTTTTTCTCGCTTGCGGAAAGTCCATACGTAAAAGATCCATGTGCTCTTCCAGCCCTGCCGACCTTTTCAACTGCATCCTTTCCGGCAGATCGTGCACGGTTATTCTTCGCTGGGCTGCCGTAATAACAACCCTCTGCACCACGTTTTCCAGCTCTCTGACGTTGCCCGGCCATTCATATTCCTGAAAAAGTGCCAATACACTCCGGTCCACCACCAATTCTTTCTTATCGAACTGCTTTTTGAATTTATCGAGGAAGAAGTGCATCAAAGGCAATATGTCGTCCTTGCGGTGTCTTAGAGGGGGAATATCAATTTTTACGACGTTTATCCGGAAGTACAGATCTTCTCTAAATTTCCCTTCTCTCACGGCCTGCTCAAGATTCCTGTTGGTTGCCGCAAGGATCCTCGTATCGACCTTGACCGGCTTCGTACCGCCGACAGGAATAATCTCGCGGTCCTGTACCATGCGCAGCAGCTTCCCCTGAAGTGACATGGGGAGTTCACTTATCTCATCAAGAAATATGGTCCCCTTGTCGGCGACCTTGAAATAGCCTTCCTTGTTCGCGTAAGCCCCGGTGAACGCACCTTTCGTATACCCGAAGAGCTCGCTCTCCAAAAGACTTTCGGTGACCGCTGCGCAGTCGACGACGACGAAGGGATAATCGCGCCTCGGGCTGATGGAATGTATTGTCCGCGCCATCAGTCCTTTTCCGGTGCCGGTCTCTCCCTCGATGAGAACATTGCAGTCTATCGGTGAAATCTTTTGCACCAGGTCGAAGATTCGCTGAACTTCGTCGCTCACGCCGACAAAGTCACGGTAACAGGAAACCTCCTTCAGTTGGTCCCTCAAGACGCCGATCTCACTTTTCAATGAAAAGGTCGTTTGAACATGCTCGACAACCTTGAGCAGTCGATCCACATCAAACGGCTTGGTGATATAGTCGTACGCACCCAGCTTCATGGCCTCCACTGCACCGTCCACCGTTCCGTACCCCGTGATCATGACCACTTCTGTATGCGGGCGGATTTCTTTTATGCGCTCGAGCAGTTCCATGCCGTTGATCCCGGGCATCCGGATATCGGCAATGACTAAAGAAAAATCATGCTTCTTCACCAGAAAAAGTGCCTTTTCACCGTCATTTGCCCCTTGCACGTGGTAATTCTTCTTCTGGAGCAATTGAACGCACCTGTCCCTGATGCTATCCTCATCGTCCACTATGAGGACACTGAATTTATCCTTTTTCATATGGCTACCCTTCAGCTAACTTCTCTCGAAACCCCGTGCAACCGGAAGACTTATGGCAAATGAAGCTCCGCGTGGAAGATTTCTGACCGACAGCTTCCCCCCGTGTTCCTCTATGATCCTCTTGCTCACCGCGAGGCCCAGACCTGTCCCATTTGGCTTGGTGGTAAAAAAAGAATCAAAAATTCGCTCGATTATATCTCTTGGAATACCTTTGCCCGTGTCACTGATTTCAATGTATGCCCACTTCCTTCGGTCGCCGTCTTTTACGTACGTCTTTATGGTAATTTCACCCCTATCCGGTACAATTACCTCCCGGGCGTTGTTGACGATATTGATGACTACCTGCTGAAGGTTGTTCGCGTTGCCCCTCACATGTATTTCGTTCTCGGAAAAATGCCTCCTTATATCGATATTCTCCAGTCTCGCCTGGCGTTGAACGAGCAGGAGAGAGTCCTCGATCATATTATGGATGTTCAGCATCGTCCTTTCTGCCGGAACCCTCTTGGCGAAGTTGAGCACCTTCCCGATGACTCTCCTGCATCTGCTCGCGTCGTTTTCCATTTCCTTGAGCTCTTTGAGCAAAGGCTTCTTTTGAATGCGTCCTTTTTTCTCCAGGTCTTCAATCAACATCTGGATCGCAATAATCAGACCACCCAGAGGGTTGTTGATCTCGTGGGCTATCTCACCCGCCATTTTCCCCAGCAGCGTCATTTTCTCGGATTGAAAAAGCGCCTGCTTGAGATCGTTTATCTCGGTGACATCCGTAATAACATTTATTAAGCCCCTGCCGCTCTCGGCCTCGCGCATGCACGATGAACTGACGAGAACCGTTATCTTTCTGCTGTCTTTTGTCACAAGGGTAGTTTCAAAAACCTTCTTGCCTCCTCCCTGCTCGACATCACCCATATATACCGCAACTCGCTCGAGAGCCTCTTTTGCAATAAATGCACCGTAATGTCTCCCGATGATCTCTTCACGCCGATACCCTATGATCTCCCCGAACCTGCTGTTTACATAAGTGATGGTTCCGAATTCATCCAGTATCTGGATGCCGTCGTTCAGCGAGGCAACAACATTCTCATAAAATTCCTTAAGCCTGCCGATCTCGCGTTCTGCCTCTTCTTTTTCCTTGTCCAGTGTCAAGTCCGTCGCAACCCCTATCATCCCCACGGTTCTTCCATCTTCATCCCTGGCAGGTATGCAGATGACAAAAGCGGGAAATCTCTCCCCCGACTTTCTCCGCAGTGAAATTTCTCCACGAAAGGTATTTCCGTTCCTTATATTCGCGAGGACATTTGGCTGAATGGCTCCGAGCATCGCTATATGTCTACCGATAACCTCCTCCTGCGTATAAAGGAAGAGTTCTTCCGAGCCTTTGTTGAAGAATGCCATTTTCCCTTTCAGATCTGTTACGATGAAAGACTCAATGAGATTTTCAACGATATCTTCGAGGAATTGACGCGTGGTCCGTTTGAAGCCAAGAATTATGTTTTCCCAGTCTAGCGACATCCTCTTCCCACCCGGAAAACAATCTTTAGCGAATGTATAGTGAAGTCAAGCATTGATGCACCTATTTTGTCAAACAGTTCAAGCAGCCAGGTGTGTTTTTATCATAAAAAACCATAAAATACAAGGAGTTACAATTAAGTTCCGGTTACCGTGCATCTCTCGGATTGCATGTAATCCGAGAGATGCAGAACTCACACGGGTATTCAGCACGCTCCCTTTATTGATCTATCGACACCCTCTCACAACAGAGGCACCACGATTCACTATGCCGAACACCGCCGATAACAAAAGCATCAAATAAAACATAGCCGGCCGACAGACGGCGAAGAGGAAAGCAATAACCGGGATATTTTCCTGTATCCCCCTGGTTACACGATAGGGATAGACATGGGCGTGACGCGCCGTCGATTCTTGGCTTGAAAGCGATAACAACAGGTAATTATTATGTTTTTTCGACAGGCCCGGCAAGGTGGCATGGAGTTTGCTCCCTTTCCTGAAACAACGAATCATGAGCTTCCGGGACGCCAGGCAAGAATATCATGCACTTGTTCAACAGACAACAATTGCTGAAGGTCGGATACAGAGAACGAGGACCGGCCTGATGAGACAGATAGAATAGGTGCTCCGTATTCCAACCAGGCACTGATAGTGCGAGCGCCCAAAGGAGGTATGGTGAATAGTAGATTGGATCAATTTCTCCGATTCGTGACCGGCATTCTCAATCATATAGGCAGCACGGCCCTCACCGTTATGATGCTCCTGACGGTAACCGACGTGATCATGCGTGCCTTCGGCCACCCCATTATCGGGACCTTTGAGATTGTTGGCTTACTGCTGGCATTCGTTGTCGGTTTTACTATCCCGAAGGTCTCCTACGACAGGGGGCATGTGTTTATGGAAATTGTCCTCGAAAGGCTGGGCCAGAGGAGAAGGGACGTGCTGAACACCTTTACCCGCGTCATTGCTTTCCTGCTTTTTGCCGCCGTAGGATACAAGCTCTTTGGCGCCGCTCACGAATTCCGCATTTCAGGCGAAGTTTCTCCGACCCTCGAGATTCCCTTTTATCCCGTGGCATACATGGTCGGCGTATGCTGCTTTATTGAATGTCTCGTATTTATCAATGATATAGCCAAGATATGGAGAGGAGACTACCATGAATGAACTGATAGGGATTGTAATGCTCTTTTTGCTCCTGCTCCTTTTTGCTACCGGTATCGAGCTCGGCTTTGCCATGGCGGTCATCGGCTTCATGGGCTTTGCCTACCTTAACGGCGTTCCGCAAGCCATGAACCTCCTTGCAAGGGACATGTTCGATGTAATGACAAATTACGGCTACACGGTCTTTCCCCTCTTTATACTGATGGGACAGATCGGTTTCCATACCGGCATCGCACAGCGGCTCTATGCCTGTTCAAATAAGTTCATAGGCCACATTCCCGGCGGTCTCGCCATGGCCACCGTTGTCGGGGGCAGCGCCTTCAAGGCCATTTGCGGCTCGGCAACAGCCACAACGGCAACTTTTGCAAGTGTTGCGATGCCTGAAATGGACCGTTACGGGTATGACAAAAGACTCTCGACAGGGGTCATTGCAACAGTGGGAACCCTCGGTTGCCTCATACCGCCGAGCGTGGTCCTCATCCTTTACGGCGTTATCACCGAGCAGTCGATCGGAAGGCTTTTTCTCGCCGGAGTGGTCCCCGCAACAATAATAGCGTTGTTCTTCATGGGCATTATCTACGGATGGGTGAGGATGAACCCGGCTATCGCACCCGTATCGGAACGCGCAGGATGGAAGGAGAGAGTGCGGAGCCTTCCCGAGGTGATCTGGGTCCTTATCATCTTTCTCCTCATGATAGGGGGTATTATGCAGGGATTCTTTACCCCTTCAGAGGCAGGGGCTGTGGGAGCATTTGCGATACTCATCCTTGCCCTGGCCAAGCGCGATCTGACGTTCAGGAAATACCTGACCTCGCTCACCGAAGCCATTCGTACGGCAGGGATGTTTCTCATGCTTCTGGCAGGCTCGGCGATACTGGGCCATTTCATCGCCGTGACCAATATCCCTCAGAACACCGCGGAGTGGCTCGTTTCATTGCCTGTTAACCGATATCTTATCCTGATCGGCATTTGTATTATTTTTGAGCTTGGCGGTTCCTTCATCGAAGACCTTGCATTCATGATCCTTGCCCTGCCTATTTTCTATCCGACGATCGTCAAGCTCGGCTTTGACCCCATCTGGTTCGCGGTCGTCATTTGCGTGATTATCATGGTGGGGATGGTCATCCCGCCGGTGGCCATTTGTGTCTTTGTCGTAAAAAATATCACCAAGGTGCCGATAGGCCAAATATATAGAGGGTGCGCGCCGTTCCTGATCGCTCTCATAATCTGCTGGGGCATTGTCCTCTTCATCCCGCAGCTTTCCCTCTGGCTTCCCTCGTTGTTTTTTAAATGAGCATGGAAGGGAAATGAAAGCGTTCTGTGTACCCGGGCTCAATGAAAAAGACCGATGCTTTTGTCCTGAGCAAGTCAAAGGAACGGAGTTCTTGAACGACAAGCTCCTGGTTGCGAAAGGCAAAAAAAAGGAGTTCTTGACAATATACAAAATAAAGGAGGTAGGGCAATGATAAGAAAGGTTCTGGTAGCGGTATGTCTCTTTTCAGCTCTTTCGCTTTTGGGTGTGCCAACCGGCCGAGCGGACGTGATCAGACTGAAGTTTGCCAATTACATGCCAATTATGCATACCAACACGATAGTCATGGGCAAGTTCGTCGATGAGGTGAACAAAAAGCTGGCCGGCAGGGTGGAGATAACCATGTACTCGGCGGGTACGCTCCTTACAGCGCCCAAAATGGCTGCCGGCGTGGCGTCCGGCATCGCCGACATCGGTCTTTCGCACTGTTCGTACTCGAGGGGCCGCTTCCCCGTCATGGAGCTAACGGAATTACCCTTCGGTGCTTCGAGCAGCTTTATACTCACCAACGCGATCAATGATTTTTACAATAAATTCAAGCCCAAAGAATGGGATGCCTATCACCCTCTCCTGTTCGGCGCAAGCTCTCCCTCCACCATACAAACACTTGGTAAGCCGGTAAAAACGCTGGAGGACCTCAAGGGATTGAAGATAAGGGGTACCGGCCGGAGCGGGGAGATCGTCAAAGCCCTGGGTGCGATCACGACACCGGTCGAGATGATGGATATGTATGAATCCCTGAGACGAGGTGTCATAGACGGGAACATGGGTCCCTACGAGCAGTTGAAAAGCTTCAGGACGGGCGAGGTGTTAAAGTACCATAGCGTGGCCTGGCAGGCCGGCAGCGGCTATACCTTCTATGTAGTCGCCAACAAGAACAAATGGAACAGCCTTCCGGCGGACGTCAAACAGGTCATCGACGAAACAGCCAAGAAATATATCGAGCCGTGGGGAATCGGATATAACAAGGTGGATCTGGACGGTCTGGAATTCTTCAAACAGCAGGGCGGCCAGGTCATACCGATCCCCGACGCGGAGATCAAGAGATGGCTCACGGCCGTGGAGCCGGTCATTGCCAAATACAAGCAGGACATGATCGCCAAAGGTTTCAAGGGAGAAGATGTCGACGCCTGGATCAAGTTCCTGAAGGAACGGATCGCATACTGGACGACCCAGGAGAAGGCAAGGAAGATACCGACCGCATATAACTGAGCAACGAATTTCCGACTTCATCGTATAACGCGAGGTGTGCTTATGCCGAAGATAAAAATGTGGAGACCCGAATTAGAGACGTTACCGAGGGAAGAGTTAGAGAAATTGCAGTTGAAGCATTTCAGGAAACAGATGAAGTATGTGATGGAAAAGAGCCCTTTTTACAGAAAGAAGTTTACGGCGGCCGGGGTAACGCCGGACGACATCAAGACTATGGACGATGTGAGGCGGGTGCCCTTTACCACGAAGCAGGAATTATTGAAGTCGCAGGAGGAACATCCGATCTTCGGTGATTTTCCCTGCATCAGGCCGGAACAGGCGACGAGGGTATTTCAGACGTCAGGGACGACCGGGAAGCCTTTGAAGATCCCCTTGAGCAAAAAGGACTGGTTCAAGACCTATTATGAGCAGTTCAGTTACTATCTTTGCGGTTACGGAATTAACCGTAAGGATGTCGCATTCTTCCCCTTCACCTACGGGACTTTCATAGCCTGGTGGGGCGTCCAGGCTGTGATGGAACAGCACGGGATCACCATAGTCCCGGGCGGGGGCCAGACCTCAGACGCACGGGTGAAAAGCATTGTGGACTGGGAGGCCACGGTTGTATGCGGGACGCCGACTTACATCATCTATCTTGGAGAATTGGCGAAGAAGCTGGGGATCGATCTTCCCAATTCGAAGGTGAGGGTCGTTATTACGGCCGGCGAGCCGGGCGCACAGGTTGCCGCAACGAAACATCTCGTAGAGAGCCTGTACGGAGCGAAGAACTATGACGATATAGGGAGCACGGAGATATCGAACTTCGGATTCGAATGCGTGGTGCAGAAAGGCACGCACATGGTTGAAAGCATGTTCCTGCCGGAGTCTCTCGACACGGAGACGCTAAAGCCCGTGACCGAAGGCGAAGTCGGTGAGCTTGTGCTGTCAAACCTTTTCTGCGAAAGCGCGCCCCTCTTACGCTACATGACAAAAGACCTCGTGCGGTTCAACTATCGGAAATGCGATTGCGGAAGGACATTCCTGCGGATGGACGGCGGTGTACTGGGGCGGGCAGACGATATGTTTACCTTTGGCGGGGTCAATATCTTCCCCTCGGCGGTTGAAAATTTCATCAGGGGAATACCGTCGTTTTCTAACGAATACCAGTTGGTTATCCCCGAGCAAGGCTCGGGAAAGAGAATGATCATACGGGTCGAACCGGCAAACGGCGATATGTCCGATCAACAGATGAGAAATGCGATAAAGGAGCTGTCGGACAGTATCGTCTACAACATAAAAATTACGGCTGATATCCAATTGGTTGCTCCGGGGACCTTGCCGCGGTTCGAAGGAAAGGCAAAAAGAGTCATCCGGGCAAATTGACCACGTCTTTTACAGGGTGCGGGTAATAACTCCGGGACAGGCACCATCCGCACCATTAAATGCGCGTCGCACGACTGGGGAGGTTCGCTATCTTGACAAGACTTGCACTGGTAACAGGGGCTACCATGCCCCACGGCATCGGAAGGGCGGCCGCGCTGGCCATCGCCCGTGATGGGGCGGATGTGGTCGTGACCGGGTTCAATAACATGGACGGGGCCGAGGCGGTGGCGGAAGAGATCAGCGCCATGGGCAGGAGATCGATGGCGCTCAAGATGAACGGGAGAGACCACGAAAGCGTCAGGGAATGCTTCGCAACCATAAAGGAAAAAATGGGTCCTGTCGAGATCCTGGTAAATAACGCGGCGCAGATGCGCCGGATGGTGACCATAGCGAAGACAAAGGTAGAAGACTGGGACAACGAAGTAAGGCTGTGCCTCAACGCCGCGTTCTACTGCATCAAGGAGGCGTGGCCGGACATGACCGCCAATAAGTATGGGCGCATCGTGAATATGACATCTGTGGCGGGTGTCATGGGAGGTTCAGGCCAGACGGGCTACGGCGCCGCCAAGGCCGGTCTCATCGGCCTTTCGAAATCGACTGCCCTTGAGGGTGCGCGGTTCAATATCACCGCGAACTGCGTGCTCGTCGGCACCGCCAATACGGAAGCGTACTATGAGCCTATCCCGGAAGATATCCGTAAGAGGTTTGAACAGAGGATCGCCCTGAAGAGACCTGCGGAGCCGGAGGAGATAGGAGAGGCAATAGCGTTCGTAGTATCCGACAAGGCATCATATATGACCGGGGCCGTAATGAACATGATGGGCGGGCTCGATCTGTTCGTGTTTTAGCGCACAAGACTTTATTAGCAGGAGGAATCAATGAAGCAGTATACAAAGGCCTATATACCCTATAAGGGCTACTACTCAACCCCGTTCTCACGCTGGCAGGGCAGTATGCAGAACGACAACGCCATTGAGCTGGGCGCGAATACCGCAAGGAGGTGGCTTCTTGAGAAAAAGATTGATCCGACAGTGGTTGATTATCTCTATCTCGGCTCCAGTGTGGCCCAGAACCACTGGTTCTGCGCCCACAATTGGGCATCTGCGATAATCACCGACGATCGGAAATTTGTGCCCGGCCTGTTCGTGAACCAGGCGTGCTCGACTTCTACTACGGTACTGAGCCTTCTCGCAAAAGATCTCGAGCTTGGTGCCTATGACGTTGGTTTCGCTCTCATGGCCGACCGCTGTTCCAACGGTCCGCACACCACGTGGGCTGACCCGCTGGCACCAGGCGCGCAGCCCGAGAGGGAAGATTGGAATATGGATAATTTCGGCGGTAATCCCAAGCATCGAAGCCCGATGGTCCAGACCGCGGAGAACGTGGCCAAGGAATTAGGCATCACAAAAGAGCAATGCGATATAGTGGTGCTGAGGCGCTTCGAGCAGTATCAGGAAGCGCGTGCGAATGACCGGGCGTTCCAGAAGCGGTACATGTTCGCGCCGGAGGTGACGGTGTCGAAGAAGAAAAAGAAACTTGTGGAAGAAGACGAAGGGTGGACACCGACAACCGCGGAAGGTTTGGCAAAGCTGAAGCCGGTCGTGTCGGAGGGATGTCTCAGCTTCGGGGCACAGACTTTTCCTGCTGACGGGAACTGCGGGATAATCGTGACCACGAAGGAAAAGGCAAAGGAATTCAGTGCGGACCCGAAAATCGAGATTCAGATAGTTTCTTACGGCTTTGCGCGGGTGAAGCCTATGTTTATGCCTGCCGCTCCGGTACCTGCGTCTCAGATGGCCCTCGTTAATGCCGGGTTGAAAGTCAGCGATATGAAGGCGATAAAGACCCACAACCCGTTTGCGGTGAATGACATCGCCTTTGCGAAAAAGACAGGCTACGACGTAATGAAGATGAACAACAATGGAAGCTCCCTTATCTACGGTCATCCTCAGGGGCCGACTATAGGAAGAGCCGTATGCGAACTGATCGAAGAGTTGGTGCTCTTGGGTGGGGGGTACGGTCTCGTGACAGGCTGTGCTGCCGGAGATACGGCAGCCTCTCTCGTCTTCAAGGTAGCATAGGGCAACAATAGTCCGATTCCTGAAAGACATGGGGACGGACTGCATCAGACCACGGCAAGGTGAACTCGGCCGTTTATCATACCGGGGGGCACGTTCTTATCGCCTCCCGGTATATAAGGAAAGAATGGTTTTATTTTGTAGATTCGCAAGCACCTTCTGCAGATAGGTCAGTTCAGGTTGCAGAGACAACCGAACAGTTCGGAGGAAATCAATTGCTGCTGACAAGGGGGGGGGTAATAGGAAAGGAGAAAATGAAATGGTTGGGTATCGGAGGAACAGGCTCAAAAATAGGACTGTCACAGATTACGGGAAGCTTTCGAACGAAGAACTACAGAAGCTTTTGTTTGATAAGATTGAAACGGTCGGCATAGTCAACGTTGCAGACCATAACAGGCACACAATCATTGCAATACTCGAGGTCTCGGAACTTACCGTGTGAAACCGAAAAACTGTCGGGGGGGGTTCTTTAGATGCATAAGCATACTTTTGCAAAAACTCTTCCAAGTCGTTAAGGAAGCAGAACCGGCAGACACCATCATCACCAACGGCAGGGTCATTAATGTGTTTACGAACGGTGTAGACGAAGGGCAGGCCATCACCGTCACCACTTAAGACCTGTTTCAGACTGTCCAGGATACCTAGACTATCTCTTTTTCCACCTTCTTTTAGCTAATCGCCGGAAGTGTTGCCAAAATTAAGGTTATTGAATGAATTTAGTTCTATTTATGTTTTCTTTATCCGTTTTGCTTCTGGTTGCGATTGTTTCGGGCCATCTGATTCAAAAGGTCAAAATGCCGAAAATTACCGGAGAAGTATTTGGGGGAATCATACTTGGCCCGACGATACTCGGAACACTTTTTCCAGAAATTTATAACTGGCTCTTTTTCTATTCTCATTCAATTGTTGCGGCGAGAGAAATGTTTCTGAAATTATGTGCACTATTGATTCTTTTTGTGATTGGATTAGAGGTCGACCTTTCCGAAATCACAAGATTACGAAGGACGGTCCTTTGGACAAGTTTCTTCGGGCTGGCCCCCCCTTTCTTTTTGGGGATGGCTTCCGTTCTTGTGTTTCCCGGACTCTGGGGTTGCAATCCTTCTGGCAGCACTTGGCTATTGCCATTATTTGTTGGAACTGCCCTTTCTATTTCTGCCCTTCCGGTTATTGCCAGAATTCTGGCGGATCTAGGAATGCTTAGAAGCAAAATTGGTTCTGTTATATTGGCAACGGCTACAATTGATGATATTGTGGGTTGGATTTTTTTTGCCCTTATAAGCGCCTATTTTATTCCCGGCAGCCTTGCTGATATGAATCCCTTCGTCACGATCGGTGGCGTTCTCACGATGTTTTTGGTCGCTATGGCTTTCGGGAACAAACTGACCAAAAGGTTCATCGATTGGTGTGAACCGAATGAAGATTTTGATAATTTATTTTTAGGACTTACGATAGTTCTTGTTCTGATTTTCTCCGTATTCGCGCAAAGGATAGGCATTCATGAAACTTTGGGCGCGTTTCTGGTTGGATTAGGTCTTTCGAATTGTGAACGACATAAAATGTATGATCCGCTTCGCAAAGCGGTAATGTCGTTATTTTCTCCTTTATATTTCGTTTCTATTTGTTTAGGAGTAAATCTAGCCCAAAATTTTGATTTGATGCTGGCAGTGTTAGTGCTTGCAATAGCCACCATTGGAAAAGTGGGAGGAATTTGGCTAGGAGCCAAATGTTCAAGATTAGGTACTAGGGAATCGCTGGCCGTAGGATTCGGAATGAATGCGAGAGGAGCGGTTGGAATAATCCTTATTACTTCGGGTTATGAGGCGGGAATACTGGACGCAAAAGCATATGGCGCTCTGCTTCTTATGGCTGTGGCGACCAGTATCCTCAGCGGTCCAATAATGAAAAAGGTGCTTGCTTGAGACAGAAGCCGCTCCCCATTCTTATATGGTGAGCTACTCGACCGTCTATCGAATCTTCAAGAAGCACTGGGTGTCCGAGACCGACCCATGTCTATCCGGACAGGAGAAAATTCGAGGCAGCACTTCACCGGCCTATTGGCACGGAGTCTATGTGTCGATTTTATTCATATTTATTCATTGACTTACGTACCGGCCTTGATAGAATGATGGCTATAGGATTCCCGGTCGGTTGGTTATCCGTCCTTTCACGGACCGCTCAAGGCACAACTTTTAAAAAAAGGTTGTCATGTTCAAGTTTAAAGACAACAAGTGCTACAGGATGCCGGCTCCGCTTTGGCGGAAAGGTCTTTGACCCTGAAGCGACGGTCGACAGGACAGGCTCAACCGTGAAATGCACGACTCGCTGATAATCAAGAAATAAAGGAGGCTTAAGAGAAAGGAGCGGGGAGTGGGTTGTTTGAAAAAGAAAAGAGGTCGTGGCCATGATATTGGAGAAGACAGACCTTCCGCTTGAGGCGGCTATCCTGCTGATCGCCGGAATGACGATGCTGATTACCGGGGCTTTGCTTTTCCCGGTGTCTGCAGGATTGCTCCCTTACTACGAAAACGGCTTGTACGGGTTGCTTCTGGTCATGTTCGCCCTGCAGATGATAACGCTTGGGAAAACACCGTTCGGCGACATGCGCAGGTCAAGGCTCTTGCTCGCTGCCGGCGTGCTCATTGCGGCAGTGGGCATTGTCGCCTGTTTCATCCCTGACGTCCTGGGCCGGCTTCCCCGCATGCTGCTGTTTCTCTGTTTTGGCCCCGGGGGTTTTCTGCTGCTTCTACAGATGTGCCTTGCCAAAGACAAGCTCCGGACCTGGGTAAAATACGGCGGAATATTGCGGCATCTGATTCCCGCATGCGGTGCGGTCTATGTGCTGTCGATGCTCATCGCACTGCTTCTCTGGAAACAGAGCCTCCTCACGACACCCGCGACGGCGATGGTGCTCCTGATCTACGGGGTGGCAATCGTCTATCTCGCCTTTGTTCTCCGGAAGGTCTACGGCATGTATCCTGATGCGGAAAAACCCGGCAGCGGGGGTGTCGGGATTTCCACTGATCAGGCCATGATTCTGCTCATGGGTATTTTCATGCTCCTTCTCGGCATGCTCCTGATTCCGGTAAATTTCGGATTGCTTCCTTTTTCGGGAAGCGCGCAGCTCGGCCTTCTGATGGTCATTTTTGCGGTTCAGATGCTTGCATCCGGAAATACGCCGCTCGGCCCCTTTCCCCGTTCATGGCTGATGATTTCTCTCGGGCTTTTGTTCGCATCCCTCGGTATTGTATCCTGCATCATTCCCGAAATCCTCGTTTCGCAGTTAACGGTTCTCGTGGGAGTGCTTAACATCCTTGGCGGCGTCATTACGCTATGGAAAATAGGTATCCCCCGCCTGAGGAGATCGGAAGGACCGGACGGTCCCGCTTCTCGGGCGCTGACCGGACTTTTTGCGGCACAGCTGACACTGAATGTGCTCACGATTCTCTTTGGCGCATCGATGCTTGTTTCCAACCTCATTCCCGGACCGGTCATCGGTGTGATTCTCGCCGCAAACGGATGCGTTCTTTTGTATTTGCTGCACATTCTGACCGTTCTGGATAAGATGCAGACCGATGCCGGAATTCCTCTTTGATGTCCGGCGGGCACCACGGGACCGTCGTCCCCGGTGATCCCCGGTGATCCCCGGTCTGACAGGCCGGGGCATACCCTTCTTCGGAATTGTCGCTTCACCCACAGTTTCTTGCCTTCTTTACCGGCGCGACGGTTCAGGTTTCAAACAGCCCCACACCCCTGACAAAAGGTCTCTCATTCTCCATACGATCCCTCCCGGGTTTGATTGAGACAATCATCCATGTGAATCCGTGCCGACAGATATTACAATTAATAGGGAGGAGCAGTTACGAGATGAGTCACCGCTTGCTTCAGACGGTTCTCGACCAGGTTCGTGACATCAACAGGGCCACCCTCGAAGATGTCATCTGGCTGGCCATCGAGATCGCCCGTGAGGGCAGAGAAGGACGCAAAGTAGGTACGCTCTTCGTGATATCCGATGCCGAGAATGTGCTGAAACATTCCAAGCCGTTGATACTCGATCCCCTGCTGGGCCACCCGGACAACAAAAAACGTATCAATGATCCGAACATGCGGGAAACCATAAAGGAACTGGCCCAGTTGGATGGCGCCTTTGTCGTCACCGACGACGGCATCTGCGTCTCCGCGACACGATACATCGAGACCTTTGTGGAGGATATCGAACTGCCCCTCGGGCTCGGCAGCCGTCACGTAGCAGCCGCGTCGATCACGAAACGGACGAGGGCGGTCTCGGTAGTCGTATCTGAAAGCTCGACTGTTCGTGTCTTCTACAACGGCGAGATCATCTCCGAGATTATCCCCGAAATCTGGCTCCTGAGCAGACATGACCTGCATATGAAAGGACCTCGTGCAGAGGAGACGGACGATAATCTCACTGTCCTGAGCAAGGCCGAGAAGCCGGAATAAAAAATGTATCGTGAGAATTCGATCGCTCTCATCTATAATATCCGACATGTACAGATCCCTCCCCTTCCTTCTCATGATCACGTTCCCCCTTGGCGTTATGTTTTCAGGCTGCACCCATTCAGGCGTCGTTTCCCGGGGAAGTGCTGATCAGTCCCGGCTCCCCGCATCGATAAAGGCCGTTCTTCTGTCCCTGCCGAACGAGACCACGCAAGTGATCGTGGTGACGGCGGGCAACAAAGGCCCGGTGTCGGCAACCGTTTATGCCGCAGAAAAAAGAGGGGACGCGTGGATATCCCTTTTCACGCCTTTTGATGCCATTGTCGGAAGGAACGGTTTTGCCTTGCCCGGCGAAAAGAGGGAGGGCGACGGAAAGACGCCGTCGGGCATTTTTCCGCTGGAAGAGGTATTCGGCTACGCCCCGCACGTAGAGACCAAAATGGCTTATCGGCAGGCCAGGGACAACGACATCTGGATTGACGATCCGGAATCACCCGATTATAACACATGGACGAAAAAAGGGCAGACCGGGGCGGCTTCCTTCGAGCTGATGAGAAGGCATGACGATCTTTACAAATACGGGATCATCACAGGTTACAACAGGGATCCGGTAGTCAAGGGGCTTGGGAGCGCTATTTTCTTTCATATTCGGAAGGGCGACGGCCGGCCGACATCGGGCTGCGTCGGCCTGGCGGAAGACGATCTCGTAAAGATTATCGCCTGGCTCGATCCCTCACTCCGCCCCCTCACCGTAATGGGCAATTTGCAAAGGGAGTGGAGATAAAAGTCAAGGAGAGGCAATGATGGAAGTCCACGGGGACGGTGTTCTGAGGAAAAGGCTCGCCGAGATAGGAGAAATCGTACAATCAAACCTCGATGTGGAGGGTGTGCAACGCATCCTGAAGCTGATCGAGGCGCCCGCCTATTCTGCGGAGATATTGAACGAGTTGAGGTTGTACAGCGAGCTTCTGCCGCTGGGAGAGGAAAGGCCTTTCACCACGAAGCAGCGTTTTCTCCATTTTCTCTGGGATGCCTTCGACAAGCTGCCCGTATGCCTGTTCAGCAGCTTCGGCATTCTCTTTCGAAGGCTTGTGGCCGGACAATTATTCAGGCGTTGCGGCAACGGATTTATCGCGGAGGAGAACTGTACGTTTAACTTCGGGCAGAACATCGAAGTGGGTGATTTCGTTTTCTTTAACCGGGGGGTCTATATCGACAGCAAAGGCGGCGTCACCATCGGGAACCAGGTTTGCCTGACGGAGAATGTGAAGATCTTTACCCACTCGCACTCGGAGGCGTCACATATTACAAGGGAATATCATCCCGTGGTGATCGGGGACTATGCCAAGATTTACACCGGAGCGACCATTCTGCCCGGCGTCACCATAGGCGAGCAGGCCATAGTCGCTTCTCAGTCCCTGGTAAACCAGGATGTGCCGCCCAATACGGTTGTCGCGGGCATGCCGGCAAAGCCGGTAAGGGAGCGCAAGACAGACGGTCGCAGCGGGGATGAGTTAGACCATATCTGGCTCTTTTGATCCCTGAAAAACACCGAGGGGCTTTCGACCCGTTTTAGCCGAAAGCCCCTCGTATCTTCCCATGCTTACGAGCAGCAGCTTCCTTCTCCGCACCCGCTGGTATCGCTGCAACAGGAACTCCCGCACCCGCCCGCATGCTCATGCTGGCGCGCTTCCAGGAGCTCCTCGGGGGTAGCGTCCCTTACCTCCAGTACTTCGACGTCAAAGTCAAGCGTCATGCCGGCAAGAGGATGGTTGCCGTCAAGCAGAACATGATCATCCTGAATGTCCGAGACAAATAATACCATCACGTTGCCCTGAGGCGTCTGGGCCTGCAGCGGCATGCCGACCGACAGTTCGGGGGCCCCTTCCAGCTTCTCTTTCGGGACCTGAAAAACGAGATCCGATCTTCGTTCGCCGTAGCCGTCCTCGGGCTTTACCTTGAAAGAAAAGCTTTCCTCTGCCGATCTTCCCTCGAGGGCTGCCTCGAAGCCTTTTATGAGACCTGCTCCGTGTATATACTTCAGCGGCTGGCGCCCCCTGGACGTCTCGAGTACCTCTCCCTCTTCATTCCTAAGGGTGTATTCGAGAGTAACGGCCTTGTCCTTTTCTATTCTCATAATGCACTCTCTTTATTGGATTTTGACAAGAAAGTTCAAGATGTTCCGATGAACGTGGCGAGGCTTGAGATTTCCGGTCAAGATAAATATTAAAGCACAACGGTGTATGAATTTCCAGGGTGAACAAATGCAACCTTATCGACGATCATTTTGCTATTGACACGATTATACTGTACAGGATATCCTGTTCACCTTGAGATAGTGAAGCGAGCGCCTTTGCCAATGCGGCAGTAACTCCCGAGACGATAGCGGCAGATACGAGCGACGCGAGGTCGAGGGGGAGTCCGGGGTACCCCGACGTGGCTTAGCCGGTAGAGGAGACGCTGAAACCCAATAGCTGAGACCCAATAATTGAGGTGTATATGAAGATCGAGCACGCGGGCAGGCTTACGACGATAGGGATCATTGTTATCGGTCTTATGCTGACCGGTTGTGGAAAACAGACGCAAGGCTCAGGGGCGCCGGGTGGAGGCGCGCCTGAAGTGGGTGTCGCGGTGATGCAGGAGGAGCCTGTGGGGATCACCACAGAACTGCCCGGCCGTACATCCGCTCAGCTTATTGCCGAAGTGCGTCCCCAGGTGAACGGCATTATCAAGAAGCGCCTGTTCACGGAAGGCTCCGATGTCAAGGCGGGCGACGTGCTCTACGAGATCGATCCAGCGCCTTACCAGGCTTCCTACAACAATGCCAAGGCAGCACTCGCAAGGGCCGAAGCACAACTGCCGGCGGTTCGATCAAGGGTCGAACGGTACAAGGAACTGGTCGACATCAAAGCGGTCAGCAGGCAGGACTACGATGACGCGGTGTCCGCCCTTCAACA
Source organism: Syntrophorhabdaceae bacterium PtaU1.Bin034 (assembly GCA_002067405.1). The sequence goes on from MVRP01000007.1 coordinate 40,310, forward strand.
GGCAGAGGCAGAAGTCGAGGTCAACAAGGCGGCCGTTGAAACAGCACGCATTAACCTGGCGTATACCCGCATCGTCGCGCCAATATCGGGCCGCGTCGGAAGATCGAACGTGACTGTCGGCGCCCTGGCTACTGCCCATCAGGGCACCGCCTTTACGACGATCCAACAGCTTGACCCGATCTATGTGGACGCAACCCAGTCAAGCGCCAACCTGTTGCAGCTCAAACGGAACGTGGCATCCGGCCGGATCAAGGGCAACGGTTCCCAGCAGGCACGGGTAAAACTCCTTCTTGAAGACGGCACCCCTTACCCGCTGGAAGGCACCCTGAAGTTCTCGGATGTCACCGTTGATCCCAGCACCGGGTCCTTCATACTCCGGATGGTCTTTCCGAACCCGAAACACATTCTGCTGCCCGGCATGTATGTCCGGGCCGTTGTCCAGGAAGGACTGGCCGACAAGGCAATCCTGGCGCCACAGCAGGCCGTTGCCAGGGACCCGAAGGGAAATCCCTTCGCACTGATAGTCGATAGCCAGGGAAAGGTACAACAGCGCAGCATTACCGTCGATCGCGCGATTGGCAACAAATGGCTCGTTACCTCGGGCCTTGCGGCCGGTGACCGCCTCGTTGTCGAGGGCATCCAGAAAGTGCGGCCCGGGGCTTCGGTGAAGGTCACCCCTTTGGAGGGAGCCAAAAACAGCCCGGAGACCCCCAAGACAGTCCCGGTATCCACAAAAGCGAAGTAACGGAGGCCATATGCTATCTCGATTCTTCCTCGACCGTCCCGTCTTCGCCTGGGTCATTGCCATCATAATAATGCTGGTGGGCGCTCTCGGCATCTACAGTCTTCCCATATCCCAGTATCCTGCCATTGCTCCGCCGTCTATTTACATTCAGAGCTCCTATCCGGGAGCTTCCGCTGAAACGGTGGAAAACAGTGTCACCCAGATCATAGAACAGAAGATGACGGGTCTCGATAAGATGCTGTACCTCTCCGCAACCAGCGATTCTGCGGGCGGGTCCCGTCTTGAATTGACCTTTGCCCCGGGGACCGATCCTGATCTTGCCTGGGCGAAGGTGCAGAACAAGCTCCAGCTCGCTATGGCAAGCCTGCCCGAGGTGGTCCAGCGCCAGGGTGTGACGGTCGGCAAAGCGACCAGGAACTGGTTGGTGATAGTGGGCCTGATTTCCGAAGACGGCAAAATGGATGGGAACGACCTGAGGGATTACGCCCAATCCAATCTGGAGAAGGTGCTTGCGCGGGTACCTGGTGTGGGTGAAGTGGAGAACTTCGGATCACAGTATGCCATGCGACTGTGGCTCAACCCCGATAAGCTGGTCAATTACGGTCTCACGACCGCTGACGTTATTGCTGCGCTCAAGTCCTACAATGTAGAGATCTCCGCCGGCCAGTTCGGAGGAGCGCCGGCAGTCAAAGGTCAACGTTTGAATGCCTCGATCATTGTCCAGAGCCTCCTCAAGACTCCCGACGAATTTGCCGCCGTTCCCGTCCGGATCAATCCTGACGGCTCCGTCGTGAGGATCAGGGATGTAGGACGAGCGGAATTGGGTACGGATGTCTACGACATCGAGTCCTTTTACAACGGCAAACCCTCTGCGGCCATGGGTATCAGAATGGCTTCAGGGGCGAACGCCCTGGATACGGCTGACGCGGTTAAGGCAAAGCTGGAGGAAATGAGCGCCTTTTTCCCTGAAGGGATGAAGGTGATCTATCCCTACGACACGACGCCTTTTGTCCGGGTGGCTATAAAGGAAGTCGTCAAGACGCTCCTGGAAGCCGTTCTGCTGGTCTTTCTCGTGATGTGGCTCTTTATGGGGAACATCCGGGCTACGCTGATCCCTACCATCGCAGTGCCGGTGGTACTCATGGGGACGTTCGGCGTGCTTTCGATGTTCGGTTTCTCCATCAACATGCTCACGATGTTCGCGATGGTGCTGTCAATCGGCCTCCTGGTGGACGATGCAATTGTCGTCGTGGAAAACGTCGAGCGAATTATGACCGAGGAAGGGCTTTCACCAAGGGAAGCCACCAAGAAGTCGATGGGGCAGATCACCAGCGCGTTGATCGGAATCGCACTCGTCCTCTCTGCCGTTTTCGGTCCCATGGCCTTTTTCGGCGGTTCTACCGGCGTTATTTATCGTCAGTTTTCGATAACGATCATCTCCTCGATGCTGCTCTCGGTTATCGTGGCATTGATCCTGACGCCGGTTCTCTGCGCCTCGCTCCTCAAACCGGTGAAACGGGGGCACACACCCGCAGAAAGCGCCATCTTCTTCCTGCGCCCCTTCTTTGCAAGGTTTGACCGCATCTTCTTCAGGGTGAGAGACCGGTATGTCACCGCCGTTCGAAATTCTTATTCCAAAAAACTTCGTTACTTCGTCATTTACGGTTTGATCCTTGCTGTTGTGAGCGTCCTGCTCCTTCGCCTGCCTACCTCCTATGTCCCCGAAGAAGACCAGGGTATTCTCATGTCGCAGATCATGTTGCAGACCGGTTCCACACTTGAACAAACACAGGAGATAGTGGATCAGGTCCAGCGCCATTTCCGGGATACCGAAAAGGAGGCGGTCGAGTCGTGCATGTCGATTTCCGGCTTCGGATTTTCCGGAAGGGCCCAGAACAACGGCATAGTATTCGTCAAGCTCAAGGACTGGCACTTGCGGAACCGATCCGATCTTCGGGCGAAGGCAGTGGCGGAGCGGGCCACCAAGGCATTTTCACAAATGAGGAACGCGATGGTTTTTGCCTTTCCGCCTCCGTCGGTTATCGAGCTCGGTAACGCCACCGGGTTTGATTTTCAGTTGCTCGATCGTGGAGGAATGGGCCACAAGAAACTCCTGGAAATCCGGAATCAACTTCTCGGCGAGGCGTCGAAAGACAAGCGACTGGCAAAGGTGCGGCCCAACGGCATGGAGGACGTGCCCCAATATCATGTAAATGTTGACTGGGAAAGAGCCGGGGCCCTTGGAATCCCTATCAGCTCCATTCACAACATGATCGCACAGTCGTTCGGCAGCGCCTATGTCAATGACTTCATTCAGGCGGGACGCGTCAAAAGAGTATTTGTGCAGGCGGACAGTCCATACCGAATGTTGCCGAAAGACCTGGAAAAGTTGTATGTCCGGAACACGGCGGGGAAAATGGTTCCCTTTTCCTCCTTTGCCTCCGGCAACTGGTCGTCCGGCCCGCCACGGCTCGAACGGTTCAACGGTTTTCCCTCGATGAACATCTGGGGAGAGGCTGCGCCGGGAAAAAGTTCGGGCGAAGCGATGACGGCGATGGAGGAGATTGTCCCGAAATTACCGCGAGGCACCGGATATGAGTGGACGGGGCTTTCCTATCAGGAACGGATCGCAGGATCGCAGGCCACGATGCTCTACGCATTCTCGATTCTCGTTATCTTTCTGTGTGTCGCCGCCCTCTATGAAAGCTGGGTGATACCTCTGACGAACCTGTTAATGCTGCCCCTCGGCGTACTGGGAGCAACGGTTGCCACGTGGGGGAGAGGCCTCCATAATGACGTGTACTTTCAGATCGGCTTCCTTACCACCCTTGGCCTGACAACCAAGAACGCGATCCTGATCATTCAGTTTGCGCGGGAAAGGATTGCCCATGGCGATGGATTGCTGGAGGCAACCCTGGGTGCGGTGCGCGTCAGATTCCGCCCGGTTATCATGACATCGCTGGCTTTCTTCTTCGGCGTCCTGCCCCTTGCAATAGCCACGGGCGCAGGGGCAGGGGCAATGAAGGCCATAGGCACGGCAGTGACAGGAGGTATGATCTCGGCAACACTGATCGATCTCTTCTACATTCCTTTGTTCTTTGTCCTCGTATCCCGGACATTCAAGCGAAAGGGGCGAGGCGTGATTCAGGGGGATTCGCCGGGTCCTGCGGTTTCTCCGGGAGGGCAGCAGATATGATGCGCGCTTTTTTACTTATCGTCCTTGGCGTATGTCTGTTCGGTTGTACGATGATCCCTGCCTATAACCGCCCGGCGCCGCCCGTTCCTGCCGAATGGCCGACGACGGGACCGGCTTACAAGGCTATTCCGGATGAAGGGGACCGGCCTGCGGCCGACATCGGATGGCGCGAGTTCTACCTTGACGAACGGGTGCAGAAAGTCATCGATCTTGCCCTCGCAAACAACCGTGACCTACGGATCGCAGCGTCAAACATCGAGCGGGCGAGAGGCTTGTACAGGATTCAACGTTCTGCGCTTTTCCCAACGGTCAATGCGACGGGCGGTCTCACCGAGCAGCAGATACCGGCCGGGGTTTCGCAGACGGGCGAATCCTATAACAGCAGGCAATATTTTGCCGATGTGGGAACGACGGCCTGGGAGATCGACTTCTTCGGCCGCATCAGGAGCCTCAACGAAAGCGCCCTGCAGCAGTACTTTGCCACAGAGCAGGCGCGGCGAAGCACTCAGATCTCACTCGTCGCCGAAGTGGCGAACGCCTATCTCGCCCGCGCCGCAGACAGCGAAAGCCTCAAGCTCGCCCAATCGACCCTTGAAGCCCGGGTCGCCACGTATAACCTTGTTCGGCACCGCTTTCAGGCAGGCGTCTCCTCTGCGCTGGATTTGCGTCAGTCTGAAACCGTCCTGGAATCCGCACGGACGGAAGTCGCAAGATTCACCCGGCTTGTCGCTCTTGACGAAAATGCGCTGAATCTCCTCGTCGGGTCAGCGGTTCCCACCGAGCTGCTGGCAAACGAGCTGAGCACGATCAAACCGCCAAGGGATATCTCGATCAGCCTCTCTTCAAGCGTGCTCCTCAACCGGCCTGACATTCTTCAGGCCGAGGATTTGCTGAAGTCCGCCAATGCCAGCATAGGGGCCGCGAGGGCCGCCTTCTTTCCCCGTGTTACCCTTACCACGAGCATTGGAACCATCAGCCCCGACCTCTCGAACCTGTTTAAGGCCGGCTCCGGCACATGGCTTTTTGCGCCACAGATAGATCTTCCCATTTTCGATGCGGGTTCGAGGCGTGCAAACCTTCAGGTGGCAAAGGCTGACAGGGATATTTTTCTGGCGCGTTATGAGAAGGCGATCCAGATTGCCTTCCGGGAAGTCTCCGACGCCCTGGCGTACCGTGGAACGTTGGGGGATCAAATAACAGCCCAGGAGGCGGTTGTGGTTGCATCCGACGACACCTACCGTCTTTCAGAAGCCCGCTATACCAAAGGAATCGACAGCTACCTGGCTGTCCTCGACGCGCAGCGTTCCCTGTATGTCGCCCAGCAGCAACTCATAAACCTCTATACAGCGAGGCTCAATTACCTGGTAACCCTTTATAAAGTCCTGGGCGGGGGTGCGTAACAAAAGATGCGTCAATCCGGGAAAATGAGAGAAAGGCCAAGAAGGGGTTATTGATATGGGTCGTCATTCAGACAGCGCCAGGGAGAAAATAATCGACGCCGCCGAAGAGGTGGTGATCGAGCGTGGGGCCAGGCACCTGACCTTCGACGCCGTGGCGGCCAAATCAGGCATAAGCAGGGGCGGTCTCCTCTACCACTTCCGTGATAAAGAAGCGCTTCTCAAGGGCATGCTCGATCGTCTGATAGAGCGATCGAAAGAACGCCGAAGAAAAAAATCCGCCGAACTCCCGGAGGGCATAGAGCGGGAAGCTGTTGCCCATGTGCTCTCGTTTATGGAAGAGGATGATGAAAAAGCAAAGAAAGCTTGCGAAACTGCCCTTTTTGCTTCGGCTGCACATGATCCGAGCCTGCTTGAACCTGCGAAGAGGGAGTATAGAGTACTTATCGACGACTTGACCAGAGACGGGCTCAGGTTCGAGCGTGCTGCAGTGGTCGCCCTTGCAACCAATGGTTTACGACTGCTGGAACTTCTGTTGATATCTCCCTTCGATAAAGAGGAACGCAGCAGAATCATTGAGGAGATGATATCTCTGGCAAAAGACGACAAGGACACCAAGGAAAAATGAAACAAGAGCCGGGAAACAGCTAAAGTTTTCCCGACCGCATGATGCTCGCAATAAGCCATATGCCGAGGATACTCGCAAAAAGGAAGCCTACGAGGCCCATTACCGGATAACCGAGCAGCGCCGGCCCCAAACCGCTCTGAAAAATAAGTGACGAACCGATGATGAGCGCGGCGATAACAACCGCAAAGCTCAGGCGGTTACTCGATTTTTCCATCTCCATGATCAGATTTTCAAGACCGGTGTGCAGGAATTTTATGGAGAGATCACCCCTCATGACCTTGGTAAGAAGCTGCCCCATCTCTCCCGGCAGCCTCCTGGCAAAGGCTTCGGCTTCCCCCGCCACCTCATAGAGCTCCCGCATGTACCTGATCGGACCATATCTCTGCCTTACGAGCTTTTTGGCATACGGTCCCGCATGCTCAACAATATTGAATTCAGGGTAGAGCATGCGGGCGACACCCTCGGTAACAAGAAGGGCCCTCGCCATCAGTACAAGATCGATCGGCATGTGCAGCCTGTAACGGCGAATCATGTTCATCGCTTCACCCAACACCTCGCTCATATTCACTTCCTGGAGGGACAGGCCGTGGTACCGTTCGAGGAAGTCCTGCAGCTCGAGCTTGAAGCTATCGACGTCCAGGTTTTCGGGCACCCAGTTACCCTCCTGAAGGAGCCTGACGAGAGAATCAATGTCCTTATCCATGACAGCAATGAATATGGCGAGTATGTGGTCAGCCAGATCATCGCTTATTGCCCCGGTCATGCCGTAATCCACGGGAGCGATGACATTGTCTTCAAGGACAAACAGGTTTCCGGGGTGGGGGTCGGCATGAAAGAAGTGATGCTCGAATACTTCCTTGAGGGTGAAGTCTGCGCCGTTGACGGCAATAGCCTCCCGGTCGAGGCCGGCGGCATTCAAGCCGTCAATATCGGATATCTTAACCCCTTCGATGTATTCGGTCGTCAGGATCTTCGGCGCACTCAAATCCCAGTAAACTTTGGGAATGTACACTGTCGCGTCACCGGCAAAGTATCTTCTGAAGCGCTCTATATTGCGACCTTCTCTTACAAAATCAAGCTCCCGTCGGATCGTCCTGGCAAACTCGTTGACGAGCCGCACCGGCTGGTAATACCTGCTTTCCGGCAAGCGGCGCTCGGAAAGATTCGCGAAGTCATGGAGTATGCGAATGTCCGTCTCCAAAAGCGCTCTAATATGGGGACGCTGAACTTTGACCGCAACTCTGGCTCCCGTTCCTGTCCGTGCCCGGTGCACCTGGGCAAGGGAAGCAGCAGCCAGAGGCCGTTCTTCGATCAGCAGGAATACCTCGCTGACCGGCCGGCGGAATTCACTTTCAATCGTGTCGCATATATCGGCAAACGGGAATGGAGGCGCACTATCCTGCAGTTTGCTGAATTCCTGAATGAACGACGGAGGAAGCAAATCTGCCCTGGTGCTCAATATCTGGCCCAGTTTGATGAAAGTCGGGCCCAGTTCCTCAAAGGCCCTGCGCAGACGTTCAGGTGTTGAAAGATGGCGAAACTCCCCGGCCTTCCTCCCGAATACCCTCCGTCTCCGCGGAAGATAGTGCTCGGCCCTCAGCCTGTCCAGAAGCTCTCCAAAGCCGTACCGGACAAAGACGCTCGCTATATGACTGTATCGCTTGAGGTCCTGGTACCTGTCGACGATCCCGATGTGCATTGTTTCTATGTTTCCTTTCAGGCAGATCGCACTTCCACTGCCCCTTTCTAAATTATGTCCACGATCACCCTTTTTTTCGAGACAGCGCATGCACCCGTGAACCAGTGTTCTTTTTATTGAGGAGGTATCTGCGATTGTGATATAGATTCGATACGATGAAAAAAGAAATCCCCAACTTCTACCCTGATCAAAACTGCTTCTTTTGCGGACGGGAAAACGCGGCCGGTCTAGGGCTCGAGTTTTTCTTCGATGACGAGACACAGGAAATGTCGACCGAGTACGTGGCTTCCGCACCCTTTACAGGCCTTGGGAATATCCTTCACGGCGGTATCCAGAGCGGTCTTTTTGATGAGATCATGGGATGGACGGCCCACTATCTTACCGGGGAGATGGGCGTGACCTCGGAATTGAACGTGAGGTTCCTGAAACCCGCTTATCTCGGAACACGCCTCGTCGTCTCCTGCCGCCTAGCCGGCCGGGACCGCGCCAGGATCAGGTTGGAGGCAAAGATCGAGACCTCCGATGGGATCCTCTGCTCCGAAGCCTCGGGCATCTACTACCTCCTGCCCGAGGAAAGGTTCGGGGAACTGACCAGGGGAAGGGACAAATAGGCCGTTGGCCCCGCAATAAGGGGAATGAACAGGGTAAAGGAGGTGATGTCCGGCGATACAACTGTTCTTATATTAAATAAAGGAAGCACTCTTGGATCGGATGGATCGGACCGCCAGCCAAAAGAAAACAAGACAATGACACAGAACTTGATCCGACGGGAGTTCTGTCCTTGGGCTTTTTTCTTGCGATAGCTTTTCTTCTGTTGTTGACGGGTGCACTGCTTGTCATTGTCGTTCTCCGTATAATAAGGTTCGCCGAGGGCAAGCTCCTCCTTCTCATGAGGGCCGTGCTGTCTCTCCCGCGTGTAAGGCGGCTCGTTGCTTCCCACCCCGAAGCCGTTGCTTTTCTCCGTTTTCACTTCTCCCCTTCCGAAAGCCTTGGTCTTCGTCTTACCCTCGGTTTTCTGGCAAGCCTTGTCCTTGCGTTGATTTTCGCTGAAATTGCCGAAGAAATTCATGATATGGGCCTGATTCTTGTGGATACCGCGGCGCTTTCCCTCATTTCCCGTCTCCGTACCCCCCTCATGACGGAATTGTTTATGGCGATCACCTTCCTGGGAGGCTGGTATTTTGTCGGTCTCTGCAGCCTGCTCATCGTGCTTGTCTTCCTGATTGCCCGTAAACCGGTCCTGCTTATCTGTTATGTTGCGGTAACCAGCGGAGGGGGGATATTCAATCTTGTGCTCAAGGCCGCGTACATGAGGTCAAGGCCCCCCTACGGGCAGTTTATTGCCGAAGCAGCCGGCTGGAGCTTTCCGAGCGGTCACGCAATGACGGCTGTTACCTTCTACGGGGTGCTCGTCTATCTTCTCTTTGTGCTGGTTGAGTCACCCTGGACGAGAGCTGGAGGGTTCGCGCTCGCGATCGTGCTCGTCTTTCTAATCGGCTTCAGCCGAATATATCTTGGCGTCCACTACCCGACGGACATTATCGCCGGTTACATCGCCGGCCTTCTGTGGCTCACGGTCTCGATTACCGCTGTCGAACCGCTCAGAAGACGGAGAGGGTGCGGGAGGCATCGGAGTCTTCCGAAATCCCATCCGGGCGGTTAATTTGCCGCCATTTTAAAGAGAGCGTGTGGCTAAGCAAGCATAACGGCTCGACCTCAAGGATAAATTCCTCCCGGACTTAATTGTCTTTAAGATTTGTCCGAAAATACTAACGGTATGACTTCACGCCAAGATATCCTTGACTATACGAAGTCGCTGGCGTGTCTTCCCGTGCTCGACAGCATAGCGGTAAAGCTCTCTTCCCTTCTGGCCGGCGGAAAGGTCTCCTTTTCACGGCTTTTCGATATCATACGGTATGATCCGGCCCTTTCTTCCAAGATAATCGCGGTCGCGAACTCAGCGTGGTATAACCGGGGAGCCCCCGTCACGGGCTTGAAGCGAGCGATGATGGTTCTTGGGATCGAAGAGGTAAAAGACATTTTGATATGCAGCTTGTTCCATGATGGAGTACTTAAGCAACTGGGACTCAGGAGAGAGGATATCTTCGAGCTGTGGAGACACTCTCTTCTTGTGGCTTTTGCGGCACGGGCCCTGTCGCACGGAAGCCGGAAGGACATGGACAAGGCGTTTACGGCAGGTTTGCTGCACGACATCGGAAAAGCACCACTTCAGCTCCTCTGTCATTACGACATCAGGCATGACAAAACAAGCTGGGACAGCATATGCGTCGAGGAAAGGGAAAGGTTCGGCGCAGATCATCAGGAAATAGGCTTCTGCATCGCAAGAGAATGGAACCTCCCGGAGGACTATCGGGAAGTCATAAGACTCCACCACGAGGAACTCGCAGACTCGCCAATCGCGGGGCTCATGAAAAAAGCACACATCCTTCTGCGCATTGAGCCCGGTGCCGAGGACGAGGACGAGCAGATCCGGACGATCAGGGCTTCCGTAAAGGCGGAAGCAGGCAAGATAATAAACATTTTTCTTTGACTCGCCTGCAGCCGGTATCGGGTATCAGAAGGATACATCAGGACTCGAGCAGACGACGAACCGATTTCGTCAACTCCTCAAGCTTCGCGGATTTCGTGATTACCGCACGTACACCTGCGCCGCCGGTTTCTTCCCGTGCATACACCTCCGGGTAATCAGTGAAGAGAATAAGGGGTATGCCCGGCTGAATTTGCTGGAAGGCTTTCGCAAGGTCGGCTGCGGAGACTTCGGGTATCTCCCCATCTATTATGATGAGATCAAACGGCACGGGGCTGGAAAACATCCCGAGAGCCATGCCCCCGCTTGTCGCAACCAGCACCTTATACCCGAGGTCCTCAAGTGCCTTTTGAGCAAGCTCTGCCAAGCCTTCTTCACTGCTGATCAAGAGTATTCGCGTACGTTCGACACTCATCAAACGGCCTTTCAACTCCTCCTGTACATCAATATCCTAAGTTGATAAGGGTTATTTTTCCACCTTTTTCATTTCGATACCGTTCTCCGGAATTTTTCTCAGGGGGGAGAGAATAGAGCATGAAAAAGAGCATCTCGACGCAGATGAACGCGGATAGCGACGGATGGGGCACAGATGAGAAGCTTTTTGTGGCTGCCATTGCAATAGATCAGCCTTAAACGCTGGTCTTTCTCACGAATTTTCTTTACCATAGTGAGAGGACATACGCAGCAGCGCGCGGCAAATGACATTTCATCAACGTGGAGGCTGCCCGCCGACAAACAAGAATAAACAAAGACGGGCGATGGGACAAACTCATAGCAACACCAAGAAGCAAGCAAACAGGGAGGTGGGCCGTGAGAACCCTTTTGAATAAGACAACACGGATCCGGGCATTATGCGTGATCGCTGTGGCTCTATATGCTTTTCCTGCTCCTGCCGGAGAAACACACGCCCAAACCAGCCCTTGTCTTCAGGGAACAGGCTCTTCATCTGGCCAAGCCGCAGTTGAACTCGGCCAGTGCAGGATCACCGTTCTGAGCACCTACTTTTGGCGGGACTGGATGCCCATGATAAGCCGTCCCGGTCCTGACCGCGGCTCCCCGCTTCGCGCCAAGGTCAAGCTATGGGTCGAAAACAAGGGCATCGGTCCTGTCAGGCTCTCCTACAAAGCCGTTGTCGTTGACGATCGGGGCGCCTCCTACCCCGTCGCTTTCCGCACCTTGCCGAACTTCCGGGTCCTGCCCGAAGAGGCACAGAAAGCGTATCGCGGCTACGATGCTGAAGCCAAGAAAGAAGCCATGGAGAAGTATAACGTGGTGTGGGACGGGGTGCTCAAAAAGGGCGAAGGGAGGGAGGTCGAAATTATGACTTCCGAAGGTCCGTATCTGCCTGCGGGAAGCCGGATTCATGTGGAAATCACCTGGACGGACGAAAAGGGCAACTCGGCAGCATTAAGAACTCCGGACGATGACATAAAGCAGACGCACTGAGTGAGTGTGAGTGGAAAAAGCCGATTCCCGGTATTACTCTCACATTAGGAGTGAGCCGGCCGGCTGAAATACAAAATCCAGGAGGTGGACCATCAGACAGGTACTTCTAATAACACTAGCAGCGATCCTTTTGGCCGGATGTGCAACGAGTTATACAAAACCGGGAAAAACCGCGGCCGACTTCGAGAGAGACAAGCGGGATTGCGAAAGAATCGCGAATCGCGAAGCCGCCCGGAAGGGCACTGCTCCGTGCGATGAGATCGACCGCTGCCTGGTCAACATCAAGGGATGGCAAAGGGTGCGCTGAGACGTCGTTACATCGCCTGGCTTGATTCGCTGATCTCTGTCTCTATTGCTTCAAGGAGGAGTTTTGTCGAGAGTGGCTTGCTTAGAACTCGTTTGACGTTGGGCGCTTCCTGAACGGCTTTCAGGGAGGGGAAATATGCGCTTATGAGGATCACCGGCGTGTTTGGGCTTATTTTCATAAGCTCTTTTGCAAGTTCATATCCGGTGATGTCCGGCATCCTTATATCGGCCACGACAACATCCACCTTGGCCGAGTGCATCTCAAAAAAAATGAGAGCTTCCTTTGGATCTGTGAAGGCAGCGCACCGGTAGCCGTATCTCGCCATGACCTCCTCCAGATATTCCTTCACAAGACCTTCATCATCTACCACCAGTACGAGTCTCTCCTTCATCCGTCATCCCTCCTGCAACAGGAGAAAAAGCCTTTTCGGCCAGCTGTCTCCGGTCAGCGTCGCCCACCTGCCAGCACGCCCTCAACCACCTGCAGCAAATCCGTTTTCATCAATGGTTTTTCCAAGACTCCTTTTACGTTCTCCATCGATACCACTTCCGGCAGCGTCTCGCTGTACGCGCTCAAGAGAATAATGGAGATGCCCGGTTTCAGGCGAATCGCCTCTTTTGCAAGCTCGGGGCCGCTCAACTCCGGCATCTTGACATCGCTGATGATGAGATCGATCCGGTTGAAATTCTCCGAGAAAAAGCCGAGCGCTTTCACCGGGTCGGTAAAAGAAGCTAATTCGTAACCCCTGCCCTTCAGCAGGTGCTCGATATATTCAATCACCAGCCCTTCGTCGTCTACCACAAGAATCACGTGAGAGGCCAATTGACACCTCATCTCGAACGAAATCTGAAAGAAATATAAGACTTCTACAAAAAAAGGTAAACGGCATCATCCGGTAGCCGCCCGACATTTTTGTCCGGCTCCGATCCGATTTTCGACGTATTGTGTCACTCACCCGGTGCGGGCCCGGGCTGAAAAGCGGCTCTTTACGCCCTATTCTGCCGAAATACGTCTGCCTGGCACAGCTGTTGCTTCTCAGTAAACCTTAGCACAAATCCGACTCGGTCCTGTTAGGTCATACAGGCCGCTTGCTGTCATCGTTGCTCACTCTTATCGCTATTGAAACAGGGAGGGGTTTTTATGAGTGAAACCGAAAGGAATGATCCCTACATCAGGGAACTGGAAAGGGCACGAGAATCGGCGGAACGTCTTGAGAAGCTATTCTGCCGCGGTGAAGCGGAAGTGGAACGCTCGCTGGGGGTTGCGGCCCTTGAAAAGCTCGCCAGGGACATAGCCGCGTACTTCAGGGATTTACTCGGTACAGTGACCAGCTACGGACAGGTCCTTCACCTGGAAATGGACCATAAGGACCCGCTGAAGGAATATGTCCGTCTCATCCTGGCTCATGCAAAAACCGGGAAGAGTGTCGCAGACAGGCTTCTCGCTTACGGGGAAAGAGGGAGAGTGAATTTAAGATTATTGAATATAAACAGTCTCGTTGAGGAGCTATCGAGGCTCCTTTCACTGGTATTCAGGAAAAGGATCAGACTTCACACCGCGCTCACCGATCAGGAGTTGCCGGTGATGGCGGACCCGAACCGGATCGGCCAGGCTTTTGTGAGCCTCGTGAAATACGGCGCGGAAGCCCTGAATTACGGAAGCCTTATGATGGTGACAACCAGGCGGATCCCGGTCAAAACGGATCCTGCAGCGGAAGCAACTCATGGTGGATGCGCGCTTCTGAGGATCAGCTCCGTACGGGCTGCCCGCTCAGGTCTTGACCGTCAAGCGGCGAGGAAGCCTGCAAGGAAGGGGATAAGTCTCGGGCTATCTGCGATCCGCCGGATAATAGAGGAGCACCGGGGGGTCTTCAGGGTCACGGGACAAAGGGGCAAGGCGCTGGAATTTAGTATCTACCTTCCGATCTTCCCGGTTTCCCTAGCTCCTGTATCCGCTCGTTTGTCTGGGGATGTATAGCTAAAGAGAACACGAGCTGTGGAGTTACCGTAGAGATTTTTCGGGAGCACTCCACGTCCTCAATGCTCTCGCTTCCGTATCAGCCTCGCCATGAGCGTGTGTGCATCAAAGGCGACTCTGTATTATGGAAACGTGCTAAAGCAATACCCCGGAACCTGCGGAACCGATTGTACGCAGTGAAGGAGGAAGAATTGCTATCCGTTCTTTCCGTTCCTGCGCAATATTGATTTCCGGTCGATGAGTGGGTATACTCTCAACAACGGAGGGATGGCTGAGCGGCCGAAAGCGGCGGTCTTGAAAACCGTTGGGCGTGCAAGCGCCCCGTGGGTTCGAATCCTACTCCCTCCGCTGTTTGATAGAACAATACGGCCTAAAGGCGTCTAAAACCCGTGAGAAATCGCGGGTTTTTTGTTGCCATTAGTCTGATGGGGTGAGATAATATCTATCGACATCTGATAGTTTTCGGGGCTTTTCTGAAGCGGAAGGCCCCGAAGAAAAATAGGAGGCCCCGAAAAGGAAAAAACAGAAGGCCCCCAAGAGCCCCCAAAAAGAAGGAAAACCCAATGCCCAAGAAGATTATACCGCTGTCCGATACCAAGCTTCGCAACGCCAAAGCAAAGAGAACCAAATACAAAATATTCGATGGGGGAGGACTTTACCTACTCGTCACACCATCGGGAAGCAAGCATTGGTATCTAAAATACAGCCTTGAAGGAAAGGAAAAAAAACTCAGTTTTGGCCCCTACCCCGAAATATCGCTTGCTGAGGCCAGAATAAAAAGAGAGGATGCCAGAAAACAGATACTAAACGGCATCGATCCGGGGGCTGTGAAGAAGGCAATGAAACAATCAGCGGTAGCAAAGGGCGAAACCTTCGAAGCTATCGCCCGTGAGTGGTTCGCCAAGTTCTCCCCAACATGGGCACCGAGCCACGCCGAAACAAATATGGCGAGGCTCAAACGCGATCTGTTCCCTTGGATAGGATCACGGCCAATAGGGGAGATAAAAGCTCCAGAACTACTTACCTGCCTTAGACGGGTGGAAGCACGAGGTGCCTTGGAAGTTGCGCGAAGGTTGAGAGCATTATCGGGACAAATATTTCGCTATGCAGTTGCAACAGGAAGAGCAGAAAGGGATTGTTCCGGAGACCTGAAAGGCGCTATCCCCCCTCCACCGGAGAAACATCATGCGGCAATCACGGACCCGAAAGAGGTAGCACCCCTTTTGAGGGCTATAGACGGCTACCAGGGCGGTTTTGTCGTGAAGTGCGCTCTGGGACTTGCTCCGCTCTTCTTCGTGCGCCCCGGAGAACTCAGACATGCGGAGTGGGCAGAGATAGACCTTGACGAAGCGGTATGGAATATCCCGGCACACAAGATGAAAATGAAGCAAGCGCACATCGTCCCCCTCTGTGCTCAGGCCGTCGAGATTCTTACCGAGTTGAAGCAGCTTACAGGAACGAGCAAGTATGTCTTTCCTTCGGGTAGATCGTTTGCAAGGCCGATGAGTGAAAACGCAATCCTCGCAGCACTCAGGCGCATGGGATACGACAAAGATTCTATGACTGGTCACGGATTCAGGGCTATGGCAAGAACCATCCTCGACGAGGTTCTGCATGTGAGACCAGACTATATAGAACACCAGCTTGCCCATGCGGTGAGAGACCCGAACGGGAGAGCTTACAACCGGACGGCTTTTCTGCCAGAACGTCGTGAAATGATGCAGCTATGGGCGGATTATCTTGATGGGTTAAAGAAGGGAGCGCAGGTGTTGCCGCTGCATGGGAAGCGGTAAGTTGACAGAAACTACGGCGCGCGCCTTGCTCCTTGATTTGTACGAACGAGAGGGTTGGAAGGCGCTCGGATATGAAAGCTGGGAAAAGTGGGGCATGAGCAAGACGCATGCAAACCGCCTCATTAGCTCCGCAGAAGTCAGAGAGAATTTGATACCCATGGGTGTCGTTCCAACTTCCGAACGCCAAACCCGCCCCATCACCTCCCTTCCTCCCGACCAACAACGTGATGTCTGGGAAGAAGTCGTCCGCACGGCTCCGGCGGGAAAGGTGACGGCGAGGCATGTGGAGAAGGTGGTTAGTGACTTCACCGACCACGGAACAAAATCTACCGTAGCGGTCTCGGATGCAATGGTCTTCGCAAGAATGGCTATCAGCCAATTAGAAAGAATTCCAACTAATGACCCCCGTCGCATAGAGGCATTAGAAGAAGTTGCTCTCTGGATAGAGCAAAACAAAAACTGACAGGGAGGATGATAGCTCCCCAATTGTGGGACACACCAAGCCGTGCCGACGGACGATTAAATATCAATTATCATCAGTTCGGCTATGCTGCTCTCCGGGATGGGTAAACCATCTTCAATAAGACCCTCGATGTGAAATTTAAGCGCTTCTTGCATGTTTTTTCTTGTTTCCTCAAGGGTTTTGCCAGTAGCAATGCAGCCGGGGACATCAGGAGAATAAGCGGAGTAGTTACGTTTGCTCTTTTCGTAAATAACCAGATAACGGTGCATAGTTAAGGCTCCTTGCGTTCGCGGAGATACGTTAACCCAGGGGTCAGCGGAAATTCGTAGACCATAACAAGTTCCGTTACGGGAATTCCCGTATCGCTCGAAGACCCCTTACTGCATCCCTTTCCTCAACCCCTCTACAAAGGTTCTCGGCTTATGGTCGAAAGATTCTGTAGTCCCGTTCATTAACTTCAGTTGTAGTACCATCTCGCCCAGGTGCCGCTCGATCTTGTCCAACTTGAAATACCAGAGAGTGATACTGCGGCAGATCAGCAGGACTACAACGCCGAAGATAAGTGCAACAATAACATGGCCCATTAATTCCTCCCTTGATTTATACCAGTTCGCCTGTCACATCAGCAAAGCATGGACACTTCTTCATGTATCCTCCGGTCGTCTTTGTTCTAATGTGATACGGGTTCTGC
>MVRP01000008.1 GCA_002067405.1 Syntrophorhabdaceae bacterium PtaU1.Bin034
TGGGGCCAGGTGCAACTGGGCAGCCGCGAGAAAGCCCATCAGGCCAAGGTTAAAGAGCTGCAGAACCGTCTCGGCTCCGCCCAGCGAAAGCTTGCAGAGGAGAAGCGGCAGTACACGGGCCTCGAGGAGGAGAGGCAGGGGGTCCTGCAGGAGATCGAAAAACTGCGGAAGGAAAAGGAGCGCCTGGTCGCCGAGGGCAAAGGACTGCGCTCAAGAGCAGAAACGCAGACTGCAAAGGCTGCGGCCATGGAGACAAAGGCTGTTTCCCTCGAGAAAAAGAATGCCGTGCTTGAATCAAAAGTCGCGTCACTCGAGTCGAGAGCCACGCAACTCGATTCTGACAGGTCTGCCCTGGACAAGAAACAGCGGCAGACGCTCCAGACCTTGCATGACAGGGAGAAGGAGCTGAAGCAGCTCAACCAGAAGTACGACCAATGCGCCCGGAACAACGCCGTTCTCTACAACGTTGCGGGTGACGTTCTCACCAGGTACGAACGCAAGGGTTTTTTCACCACGTTCGGGGAAAAGGAGCCGTTTACGCAGATCAAGAGAGTGGAGCTGGAAAAACTGGTGCAGGATTACAGGGACAAGATAGACCAGAGCAAATTGAAAAAATAACAACCATATCTACCCCATTTTCATAAGGAGTGCAAATGCGTTTATCAGGGACAATAGGGACAGCGCTAATCATAGCAACATTAAGTACCGTTGGAATGGCGTCTCCCGGCGGGGCGGCGACGCAGAAAGCGGCAGTACCGGCGCCGGCGACGGCCGAGAAGAAGGCAGGCATAATCGCAACGGTGAATGGTTCCGACATCGCCGTGGAGGATTTCGACGCCGGATTGAACCGGGCACAGCGCCTCGCCCTGCAAACCGGCAAACCTCTGACATGCGCCCAGATCAGCCGGCTCAGAGGGGAGGTAGTCGAAGAGCTGGTCCGGAGGGAGATCCTGTACCAGGAAAGCCGGAAGAGCGTCAAGGTTACCGAAGCCGAGATCAACGAGGAACTGAAGAAGCTGAAGGGCCGGTACGCGAGCGAGACCGATTTCGCCAACGCTCTGGCAGCAATGAAAGTATCACCTTCCACATTGCGGGCGCAGGTCGAGCGCGCGCTATCCATCCAGAAATTCATTGAATCACAGTTTGCTTCAAAGGCGGTCATAACCGATAAAGACATATGGGCATACTATGACCGGAACCGTGAATCCTTCCGCCAGCCGGAACAGGTCAGGGCGAGTCACATCCTGATCAAGGCCGAGCCGGGGTGGGACGCAGGCAAGAAGGGCGCCGCGCGCAAGAAGATCGAGGAGATTCGCCAGAAAATCCAACAGAAACAGGATTTCGAGTCTTTGGCGCGTACCTATTCGGAAGATCCCAGCGCTTCCAAGGGGGGAGACCTTGGCTACATTCGAACCGGTCAGGTGCTGAAGCCGTTCGAAGAAGCGCTCTTTGTGCTCAAGCCGGGCGAAGTGAGTGATATTGTGGAGACCAGCCTGGGCTATCATCTGATCAAAGCCTCTGATCGGAAACCCGAGACGACCGTCCCCTTTGAGAACGTGAAGGATCAGTTGCGCACCCTTCTGAAGCAGGAAAAGGGCCGGCAGGAGGCGAGCGCGCATATCGGCAAACTGCGGGAAAAGGCAAAAGTCGCTATTTTTCTGCCTTCCGAGTAAAACGTGCCTCATCCCCTACTCCCGGCGGCGGATTTATTAAAGAAATTTTAATGTGCTTCTTACACGGATGAAACATCGCTTCGATAAACTGATCAAGAATCGGGTTTCGGGAGCAAAGGCCGGACCGGCAGCAACATGAGCGAATCACAGGGAACAAAAACGCAGTCCAGGTGGGTGAGATGAAGGATCAGAAGAGCGGATCGGAAATAGTCCTTGCCGAACTGCCGTCGAAAGAGTCCAAAATCATAACGCGCTCCATGAATCAGGCCTGGAGCCACACCGGCCAGGAGTCGCCGAAAGGGGCCAAGCTGGCGAAGCTGATGGACACCATGAAAACGCTGACCGAGCAGAAATTCACCGGGTACATCAAGATCAACTTTACCCAGGGCGGGATCGGCAGGGTCGAGAAGTTCGAGGAGATACTGAAATGAGAGATGAAGAGCCCAAAGCGTTTTTCACGAAAACTTTGTTTGACTGTAATAAGCCTGAAACATCGGTCAGCTACACTTTCATAAAAAGGCAGCACATGGCCTTCATGGAAGAGATTGAAGGGTAACCTTCCAGGGTAAGGCCTTTAAGAGAAAAAATAATTTCCGGGTACTTTGCTGATTCGCCCCTTGGGGCACCAGGAAGCCCGAATCGGGAGCCGCCGCGCACTTTGATTCGGGCTTTTTTGTTGCGGGGCCGTAAAAAGGAGGTGATGCGAAGGAAAGGACGCGGGAAGCGTCAGCCTTTCACCAATGTAACCGGGAAAAACAGTGTTGTGCTGAAGCCCCAGGCTTCAGATAAAGCCAAAACCCGGGTAACCGGGTGACGGAAAGCCACAGGCCCTTTCCAACCACTCGTCATTCCGGCGAAAGTCGGGATCCAAATGAGCCGGCGAAAGAGGACGGCTGGGCTACCTGAAGAAAGGAGGGCGACTATGATGAAGGAAATCTAATTCACAGGAGGAGTGAAATGAAAATGAAAAAGTTATTAGGCATGATGGCAGGAGCGGCACTGCTGCTCGGCATGGCCACACAGAGTATGGCTGCATTCGAGGATCTGAAGCTGATCAGGACACTTTATGACCGTTCGGCAAGCGTAACCGCGGAGATCGGGACAGACCTGGGAGTTGACCTGACCACCGTTTCCGGTGCAAGCGGAGACGTGGGCAGTCTTGTTGCGCTCTCGTCCTTCACAGGCCTTAGCAGCCTTAGCAGCTTCGTGGTCAGCTATTATGGTTTCAATGACGCTGTTTTGAACGAGGCTGATTACTGGATAACAGGAACGGCTGACGTTGCCCCGGTGTTGCTTGCAAGAAAGGGCGTAACCTTGCAAGGTATAGGCATGCAGCTACAGGATTACTATGCCCAAACCGGCGGGATCGCCGACAAAAGCCATGCTAAGGCTTATGAGTCAGCATTTGACGTAAATGGAACGGCTTTTGGAACCTTCGGCAATACTCTCGCGGCCGGTAGCCTAGTTGCCAACATCTATCTGGCAGACCTTGCCACGGGAGACCATTACGTCGACTCGTATCTCTATTTCTTCGATTACAACAACAGACAAAGCGGTTCGACCACGGGCGTCCAGGTTGCCCAGATCAGAACCTACATGACCGCCGGCGCGGATGGGAATTACGACACCTTGTTTGACAACTTTATTGGCACGACCATCAACCCCAGCGCAGTACCGGTGCCTGCAAGCCTTCTGCTTTTTGCCCCCGGCCTGCTGGGTCTGATCGGCCTTCGCAGAAGAAACGCGAAGTAATTGCGTTATAAAGTGGAACGAGTGTGGGCGCTGTTGCCGCTTCATCGCAATGGTGTCCACCACACAGAATCGACTATCAACTTATGGAGGTCATCATGTTCAAGAAACTGCTCTTAGGAACGACATTAGCAGTAGCCGTGCTGGGTCTCGCAGGGACCTCGATGGCGGTGAACTACGAAGTCAACCTTTACGGCGCATCGGCCCAATACCTGTACTGGAACGACGCAGCCGACGATTTCCTCAGGAACGCAAAGGGATGTACGAGCGTAGTCCAGGCCCAGGACAGCACCAGGAGGCACGGTATTACGGAAGGCACGAGCTGCACGGCGGGCCACACTTACAAGATCAGGTATTCCTCTAAGGCATCATACGACGGCATCCTTGCCCTGAAGGGTGACAAGAGCCAGGCGGGCTCCGGCGACACGTGCAACGACGGTGAAGCAGTGTGCGGCGGCGGGACGGTACCTGCCGGTGAGTCGGGTTTCTATCGCAAAATGACGTGTAACCAGAGCCAACCTGAAACCAGGCAATGCGTAAGGGTCAACCTGGCCGCATCGGACGTGGCGGGAGAGGTCTTCACGCAGGAGAGCCATGGCAACGCCAACGGCGAGGACGGAGGTGCCTGGCTCGACAGGTCTTTCAGCGGCATCAGCACCTCAGGCTTGACGGGCAGACAGCCTCTTATCGTGCCTTTTGGCTTCTTTGCGAACAATTGCATCACCACCACGAAGTGCGTATCTCCCGATCCCACCGAACCCACCGCAAGCGCCCACAAGGCCATCTCCTCGTGGGGCAACCAGTGCTATGACCCGGACGGTGACGGGAAGTCCGCCGATTGTATAGGGTATTATAAGTGCATTAACAGGCAGTGCGCGGGTGGCGTGAACGCGGGCCAGGCCTGCGACCAGGTTACCGATTGTCCCGATGTCGTCCTTGGAAACACCCAGTGCAAACGTATTCCCATCGACAACGTTTCAAAACTGATGGTTACGCTGATATACTCCGGGAATGCCCTGGCCTGGCAGGATTTCGGTGCCTGGTGGGATGGCGACTGCAATGCGGAGACAACCTTCGACCCTATCTATGCATGCATGCGCCATGCAGGTTCCGGCACGCAGGCGACTTTTGACATCATGATGAGAGGGAATGGCAGTTACGGACTTGCGCCGGCGCTAACGCAGACGACCGGCGGCCCGGAGATATGGTTCAACGACGGTTCCACCCAGATGATGAACTGCATCGCCGGCAAGGTTGGCAGCACGTACCACAACAAAGGTGCCATCGGCTTTGCCGATTGTGACCAACTGGCCGGCACAACAGCCTCCGGCAGCGCGAACTTCCCGTATGAGAAAGTGCATGCAGTAAAGCTGGACGGCGTAGAGTGCAAGCGCGCGCAGATCAGGAACGGCGAGTATCCTTTCTGGTCAGCGAACTGGAACTTCTGGGTAACGGGTCATGCGAACGAAGGTCTCTTCGGAGAATTGATTGCCTTCGCAAGCAACCCTAACAACCTGCCCGCGGCAAAGAGGGACTACTGGGCCACAGCAGGAGAAATGGTGTATTTTAAGAGTTCTGACACCGCCTGGCCGGTATACGTGGGTGCGGCCAACCCGCAGCTTCCGTAACAACCACCTGCAACAAAAGCATAACTGTGAGTCATCAAAGAGGGGCCCTTCAGGGGGCCCCTCTTTCTGAAAAAACGTTTAAGGTTCAAAAGAGGAAAAAGAGCTCCTGAAAAGCCGGGGGATGAGGACGGGCGGGTAGTTTATTCATCGGCTATTCATCCAACATTAACGGAAACCGAACACGCGCCGGAGTATACTTCCACCGAAACTCAATATTGCGAGCAGTTGGTCGGACGCCGGATAACAAAGCCGGGTGGTTCTTGCCCGAAAACAAAAAAGACTCTATCAGGAGTATTGATGCCATGGATCGACTACACCGATTCACCATGATGTTCGGCACGGGGAAAGTCAGATATGGGCTGTGCGCGCTAAGAGCGGCGATGCTTACGGTGTTGATGGCCGTCGCGATATCGGCCTGCGCCACCTTGCCGCCAACAAAAAGCGGCCCGGTCAAACCGGGGGATCAAGCAGACGTTCACTTCACGTGCCGCTTCAAGAATGGAGAGCTGGTCACGTCCACGTACGAGGGGGTACCCGGCGACCCTTCGCAGCCGAGATCGAGCATCTTCGTGCCGAGGACGACGAACACCCCTCTGGCGCTTACGGCCGGGAAGAAACCGGTCGAGTTGCAGTCAGCACCCGTCAATGGACTGGAGGACGAGGTTGTCTATCATATGACGAATGCGATTGTCGGCATGCGAACCGGGGATAAAAAGACCCTGGAGATCAAGGCGGACGCTGTTTCATCGCCGAACAGCGGAGAGTACCTCATTAAGATGGCTCGCGTGCGTTATCGACCCAAGGAAGTGAAATTCACACCCGAAGAATACACAGCCAAATCCGGCAAACAGCCGGTACCGGGTGACACGTACATTCTCGACCCGGCGCTTCCCGGAAAGGTCGAGTCGGTGAATGATACGGAAGTTGTCGTCCACTTCGCGGGAAAGCAGGGCGAGCAGGTTGATACGCCCTTCGGCAAGGGGACTGTTGGCGAAACACCCGACCGGTACGAGATTGCTATTGATGCCCGGCCCGGAACGCTCGTCCGCTCCGGCACGATGATCGGACGGATTGTGAATGTAGATGATCGTAACATCACCATTGACTACGGCCACCCATTCGGGGGTGAGCCGCTCGTGTGCGACGTGCTGATCGAATCGGTGAAGCCCATGGAGCAAGAGAGAATGTCGGGCGGAAAGCAGCAGTAAAGACAGAGAGGAGAGATATCGTGATAAGCAAAAAAACCTGGATTGGAGCAGCGTTGGTGTTGTTCTTCGGCGGCTGTCTGTCTACCGTTGGGCCGGTTCACGCGGCGCAGGACACCGCGTCAGGATCAGCCGGTATGCCGGCGGAAAAACAAGTGGATTCGATGAGCGCAAAGGCCGATGATAAAACCATAAAGGCAGGAGATATGGTCAAAGTGGATTACACCATGTCCCTGGAAGACGGTACTATCGTCTATTCCACCCGGTCCGATGTGGCCAAAGATCCCGTTCGAAAAAAAATGACCGGGTATGTGGAACCGAAGACTTTTGGCGCTGAGGAAGTAATCGCGGGGAAACCTGCCAGGCTTCCGGGCGTTGGCCAATCGGTTGTCGGGATGATAAAAGGCGAAAGGAAGGAAGTGAAGCTTTCGCCCGAATCGGCTTTCGGTCCCTCTGACCCCGGGAAGATCCAGACCCATCCCACCGTGAGGAACATGCCCTTCGTTGTCCGGATGGCCCCCGCGGAGTTCGTTGGACGGTTCCGGGTATTCCCGATTCAGGAAAAGGAAGTGCAATTCGCCCCTTTCATGAAGGCCCGGGTTAAGGAAATAAGTGAGAATTTTGCTGTTCTGGAGATGATTGTCCGGGACGGACAGAAGCACGAGGAGACGTATGGCTCGGTGGATGTTCGGCGGAACGGGGACGAAGTGGTGGCAACACTGACACCCGTGATCGGTGCATCTCTTAAAACTGCGGGAGGAGAAGGAAGGATTACAGGTGCAGACGGCAAGAATTTCACCGTTGATTTTAACTCCCCTCTTGCGGGCAAGACCATCGTCCTCAATCTTGAAGTCACGGCCGTCACGCCGGCATCCGAGTTGGCCGATATTCAAATCCCATGGGTGGAGAACCACGACAAAGGGCTGCTCGCGGCAAAGGAAGCGGGAAAGCCCGCGGTGATGCTCCTCTACGCCGACTGGTGCAGCTGGTGCAAAAAGTTGCAGAATGAAACCTTTCCCGATCCTCGGATCAAACTGCTCAAAGACCGCCTCGTCTTCATAAAAGTTAACTCCGATAAAGACAAAGAGTTGCAGAAGAAGTACGGGCAGAACGGTTTCCCGCTGACGATCCTCTTCGACCGAAAGGGCCAGGAGGCAGGAAGAATTGACGGCTATAAAGACGCCGCAGCATTGCGAGAGACCCTCGACCGGCTGATTGAATCCGAATCCGCGCAGGCAAGTTAGAACAAGAGCCTGGCTGTTCGCTCTTTGCTTCCTCACATTGTCACTTAAGAGGAGAGATGAAATATATCTTTTTTCCTGAATTCTCGAAAGTTTCATTGATTTGTAACATGGCTGAAACATGGTTCGGATACACTGAAGCAGGTCACTGAAAGACGGCAGCGAGTGCGAGCGGATAGTCTCTGCGAACAGGAGAATCGAAGGCGAGATCAACGGGAGGAGCGAAATGAAGAGACGCAAACACGGCTGGAACCCCCCGATTAACAGGGAAGAGAAGAGGGCGATAGTAAATCCGGCGGGCCTAATCGTTCTTCTGGTCTTACTGATCATGCTCATACCGGCTTGGGCCGACGCCTATATCCAGACCTTCGATTCGGACAATGCCGGCTGGACAGGCTATAGGATTAACAGTACAGGCTACATTTGGGGGACACCGGTCGTCAACGGAGGCGGTTATTTGTCTGCTGATGTGACCGGTAGCGCAGATAATCGTCTGTATTCTTTCGAGGTCTCCGGCACGGCAGTCGGCAGTCTCACCGGGGAGACGCTCACCGTGGCTTACCGGAGCGTGGGAGAGATAACCGGACCATCCGGCCCGAACGTCCGTTTCTATATCGCCGACATGAGTGGCCACAATTATTTCTTCAGCAACGGCTGGGACGCGAACACGGACGGTAACTGGACAACACTTGAGGTTTTGATCAATGAGGCAAACTTCATTCCGTGGTATAAAAACGACGGTATCACCACGTTCGCCCAGATTGCAGCCAATCCCGGATGGATCGGCCTGGCTTTCACCAATGGTGATTTTTCAATGAACGACAACCTGGGATTCACGAGCGAAGGCGGGGCCGTCGTATCGATCGACAATTTCGGATTTCCGACACCTGATACGGTCCCTATCCCTGCCGCCTTTTGGTTCATGAGCGTCGGTTTGGCCGGGCTCGTAGGGGCCGGAAGAATAGTGAACTCCAGAAGAAGGGTAAGGGTATCGAAATAGCGTTGCCGGGTCTGCCTACGTATCGAGGACAGGACTTCATGGTCTGTCCTCGATTGATATATAGTCTAGTTTTATATACATCTATGTCTTTTTTTAACTCCAAATTAACATTATTTATATTCAGTCTAAACAATAGCTGGATAGACTGACTCACTGGGAAAAACCCGGCGATGAAGATCCTGGTTGTTGATGATGAAGATGATGTTCTTGGCCTGGTTTCTGCGAGTTTAGAGCGGGCCGGCTATGCTGTCGTTGCCGTGCGCACCGGAGAGGATGCCCTCGAGGCGCTCAAGAAAGAGAAGCCTGATCTTGTCGTCCTCGATCTCATGCTGCCTGGAATACAGGGCCTCGACGTGTGCAGGCAGATTCGTCACAATCCTGAATACTCGAACATACCGATCGTCATATTGAGCGCCAAAAGCTCGGAGGTGGACCGCGTCCTCGGGTTCGAGATGGGGGCCGACGACTATATTACCAAGCCTTTCAGCGTACGTGAACTGGTGCACCGGGTCCGGGTGTCCCTCGGAAGAGCCAGCCTCAAGCCGAAAAAAGCCGACGACGATCGAGGGACGTTTTCGTGCAAAGGACTTTTTGTGGACTTCGACAAGTACGAGGTTGTCGTGAAAGGCAGAAGGATTGACCTGTCGCCTATTGCGGCAAAGCTTCTTTTTTTCTTCGCAAAGAATCCCGGCAAGGTTTACACGCGTGATCAACTGCTGGACCAGGTATGGGGCAACGAGGTCTTCGTGACCCCGCGAAGCGTCGATGTCCAGATCAGCCGGGTCAGAAAGCTGATTGAACAGGATCCCCAGAAACCGCGCTATATCGTGACTATCGCGAACGTGGGCTACAAATTCGATGACTCCGGTGCTTGAAAGCCCCACTCAACGCCCATGCCCTGCGGCCACCCTCGATTTTTATGAAAAACGACTTCTTTTTGCCGCCCGCTTCGCAGCTATCTCGCTCTTATCCGCTCCTATCCGTCCTTATCTGTGGCGAAAACGGCTTCCTTCTTTTGTCCATAAGAAATTTTTCGATCGGTCCATTTAACCTAATTCCGGTCTCGTCCGACAATAAGTATAGAGAGCGTGCCGGCTCTCCTATATCAGGCTGAACTGAGAGGACGAACGATGAAAGACGGCGGTAAGGTGGATATCGATCTGATTATGGCAAATCCGGACTATGAGGAACGGCGGTCGGAGTGGACCGCAGGCATGTATTTACTTCTCAAAGACACTATAGTCAGGAAAGCGGGA
Source organism: Syntrophorhabdaceae bacterium PtaU1.Bin034 (assembly GCA_002067405.1). The sequence goes on from MVRP01000008.1 coordinate 9,753, forward strand.
ATGATAAGGATACTTGTGGAGAAATCGGAAGACGGGTATATCGTCGTGGCGGGGCATCAGCTTCTCAAAGCCGCCAGGGACTGCGGTTTTAGGGAAGTGTGCGTGGACATAGTAGACGGCCGGTCAAAAGAAGAATTATTACCACATTTCGAAAAGCTGGTCGAGGAGTGCTGTCAAAAATCCCGGGCCGGCGCAAACAGGCTGCGTGCCGGCGGAGGACGGCCCTCGCGTTGCCCAGCCCCTTCGATAGCCGGGCCGGCACGCAGCCTGAAAAGATATCAAACAACTCGCTGACCGGTTATGGCCGCTCTTTCACTGCCTGGCCGTTTGCCCGCTTCATCGACGAGAAGCGGGCAACAACAAGCTCCGGGGGCTTGTCTTCGGTTTCTTGCCGACTGCCAATCTTCTGTGCCGGGCCATCAGTTCCACCTGCCCGTCCCTGCCGGGACATTGGATTAACGGCAGACTCATCCCTTCGCGCCATTCTGCGTTCTATTTCATTTATTACGAGAAGTGCGACAATGAAAGCGAGCGGAGAACTTCCCAGGATCAGATACGATATTTCCATTCAAACCTCCTGAAGTAACGATGGGTTTTGTCAAGTCTTCATCCTTAATTATCTTTCTTCGTCTATCGTCGTCTGTCGGCCGGCCGATCCCATGCGAGGAAATGTCCATCTGCGGCGGTCTGTAAGCCCTCGGGCGCTCCGACGTACATCAAGTACGCCTCCGCGCGACGAGGACTCACATCCCATCCCCATCTGAACACCTCCTCAAATGGGATCGTCCACCCGAGCCGGAATTGAACTTTCTTGTCGCCAATTCCGGCATCATAGGAGCAGCTGCGCAATTGGTTACGGTCGGTTTTAAGCCGACAAGATCGTTCTGTTTTTAACGGTAAAGACTTTCCGTCCAGACCCGGAGAATCCCCTTCTCTCGCGAACATTGCGGGAACGTCGGGGTTGCGACCCGTCTGTGGACGACGGGTGCCCCGCACCATTGGCAACGGGTCGGACGTGAAGCACTTGAGAGCGAAGAAGAGGTTCGTAGGGGCTGGCGTACCAGTTATCGAGAACCGATGGTTTTGGTGCTTCATGATTTGTCTTTCCCCGTCCATGTCTCGTTTAGCCTTCTCTCTCTTTGATATTCATGCTCTGTTTTCATGAGATCTTTGACAATATTTAACGCTGATCGAGTTTAACAGAATAAGGGAATGATATTGCCGGGGGATTAGAGGCGTGTTAAATCTTGATGAAGGCAAAAGCGAACTTTGAAATCGTTTATTCGTGAGACTCCGCATCTCCGATTTTTCACCGGAAATTAACACTCCTGCTATCAAATTGAAACACTACCACGATACGCTGATGTTTTGAGTGAGACAGGGCAATCCTATCCGAGAGGATGTCCCTTCGCAATTAATACGGTTCGATTTTTTGATGATAGGAAGTCTCGAGAAGAGCCGATAACGGTAATGGCGGTAGCCTGTCTCGTAAGCGAAGTAAGACCGCGAATAAAGCAGTCGTGTGGGCGGAAGTAATTTTTTGTGAGGGGAATATGAGAAAAACTGGCTGTTTCTTGATAGGTCTTGTTCTCGCAGCAACAGCGATCTTTTTCGTACCGCCGCATGTATTGGCTGTGAACTCGGCAAGCTACATCGACTTTGTCATAGAGGCGCCTCATCCCGACGGGATTGCCGTTTCCTGGTGGGGTGGAGCTTCTCCTTTAACCGGGTTAAATATCAGTGTGACCGGTATTCAGGGCGATCGTTCGGATGATGATTTTCTTGGCATTACAGGCGGGCTGCTGAGTTTTACGACCGGACCTCTTACATCCTACGACAATACGTCATGGCATTTCGGAAGCGGTGGTAATATCGCTCTCACAGGAGGCGTTTCCGCACTCGGGATCGCGTCACCGGATACTCTGCTTTTATGGGGAAGTTTTTCAGAGGTGAGCGTGCTGAAGGTAGACACGAGATTTAAAGTGATTTTAGCCTCCTCTTATAATGAGTTGAATGCTGACGTGGCGAATTTTTTTGGCGTAAGCGGTCCTTACGTGGGTAGTTTGAATTTGAGCTTCTTCAGTAACGAGTCGCCCGGCCAGCCATTTACGGCCACTTCTCTGCAGGGTGGACAGATTGAAGCAACTTCTGTTCCTGTACCGGCCGCCTTCTGGCTTTTCGGTTCTGGACTTTTTGGCATTGCCGCGTTAAGGAAGAGGCGGAGCGTTTGACGCCCGGGATGGTGGGTTACTTGTTGGTGAGATGCGCGAACAGATTTTTCTTTTTGACTGCTTTGATCGCGACGCTTTTGATGGCCCCATCCCCGACCTTTGCGACTCCCATTGTGAAATCATTCTACTTCGCCATAGCAGGAGGTTCGGCAGGGAGCATATTCTGGCCGGGCGGCAACACGCCTCTCACGGGAACGGACATCTCGGTTACCACCATAAAGGCCCTCGACGAGAACGATAATCTTATTAATAGCTGGGTAATCAATGATGGAACGCTGACCTTCACAACCGGCAATTACACCGGCAAGGACTTGACAGCCTGGCATTTCGGACCCGGAGGGAACGTTGCTCTTAGCGGGTCTATTCCGGGCATCGGCATCGAGTCGTCTGTCGCCCTTTTTTCAGGCAGCTTCAACAGTGTCATTGTCACGCAATCCGGCTCAACATTCAAAGTTGTCAATAGCAGTCTCAATGACACGCTCTACCCCGCTCTAGCCCAATATTTCAATCTCGACACGGTTTCCGCCGGCAATTTCAATATAGGTTTCAGAACACTGTCGGGTCAAACCACATTGTTCACGAGCACCAGTATTCAAGGCGGCGACCAGTTATCTCTCTCTGTACTACATACTTCTCTCCCGACCCCCTTCTGGCTCCTGGCTCCGGGATTTATTGTTCTTTGGGCTAGCAGAAGAAGGCCGAAGCACGGCGGTGTCCGAAAGGACAATTGCTTAGCAAGTGGCTATCTATCGATTTGATCATGGGAGCTCAAAAAAGAGCGCGCAGTCGCAATGGCGGTAGCTTATTTAAACAATGGCGGGTTTCGTATTTTCAGGCTCGTTATCGGTTTTCAACTGGTCCTGCTTGTAATTGTTGCGTCTTTAATGCCTCATCCGCCTCACACGGCATATTTCAAAGGCAGTGACAAGGTTGCCCATTTTGCCGCCTATATGACGATGACATTCTGGTTTGCGTGGACTTTTCCGGTACGGTCGGTCAGGCTGAAAATAGGCGCGGTTTTCCTCATCCTAGGGGCTATCCTGGAATGCCTCCAATGGCTAAGCGGGTATCGCACGTTTGAATATGCCGACATGGCGGCCAATGGATTGGGAGTTCTTTGCGCCCTGACGTTGACACAAGTCTCCCTTCTGTCGCAAGTCCGAAAAGCGAAGATGGCGGGCAGGAGGTTTTGATGCGGATTCTTGTTCTATACATTGATATTATCAGTGAATTGCACCCCATAAATAGTGTTTACAAACCGTTATATCATGTGGCATAGAACGTATCCACGGTAAACTGCAAAGCGGAAGGGCCACGCGGAACTGCGTTGCGGGTTGATAAAGACGGAAACCAGTTGCATATTGCAGGTTGTAGCTAAAAGCGGAAGGGTGGAAGAAGGAGCCGGTTATGGCAAAGACTGAGACTGTCTCGTGTAGCCAAGGTCGATGCGATGAGGTGAAGCATGGATGAAGATAAATTGCTGGAAAGGATTACTGTCAATCCCGCAATATTTAACGGAAAGCCAATAATCAAGGGAAGGCGTCTGGCCGTCGAACACGTCTTGGGCATGCTGGCTGCCGGTGATACTGCTGAAACCATTCTCGAGGGTTACCCGTGGCTTGAAATGGAGGACATTCAAGCGTGCTTGGCGTACGCTCATAGGATTGTTGCTCACGAAAGGATCGAGCCGCTCTATCAAGAAACGGGGACATGAGAATACTTCTGGATGCTTGCGTCTGGGGTAAAGCAAAGGAAAGACTCGCACAAGATGGCCATGATGTCGTTTGGGCCGGTGACTGGGATGAAGATCCGGGGGATTTGGAAATCCTTGAACGCGCCCACAGAGAAAGACGGCTGCTCGTCACCCTTGATAAAGATTTCGGAGAACTGGCAATAGTCCGCATTCGGGCATCATGAGGCTTGTTAATATTTCGGCCAAAAGACAGGCCGAGGTATGTCTGTATGTACTCGACCGATACCGGGAACCACTTCAACATGGCGCTATCCTCACCGTCGAGTCAAACAGGGTAAGAATAAGGCCGCCTGATTAATAGTACACGGGAGTAGCTTTATGAAGACAAAACGTCTGGCTAAGGCGGCACGATCTTGTAGAACTCTCAAAGGCAAGAATAACGCACCCCCCGGCAAATGTTAGTGAAAATGGTAGACATGACGACGAGATGCGTTGTGCCCTTAACATCCATCCCCCCGTTACATTCATTCTAAATTAACACTCAAGCCATCAGTCCCTAACATCCCGACCTGGAATTCATTATCAAGACAGCCTGGGAATGGGAGAGGAAGCAGTAGAATCCGGCACCGACATTGAGTTGCTCACGAAGCCTGATGGCCTCACCACGGCGCATGTTGGATGTGACCGAGAGTAAGTACTCGAACTCATGCAAGTAGGTACTGGCAACGATCGCAAGCGATCACGACGGACTAGTGTGAGCGGACGCATTGCGTTTTGCGTACTGGTGCTATTCATTTTCGTGATCGGCGGCCGGGTGAATGAGTTGTACGGCCCTCTCAAAAGTGTCCCCGTTGGGAAGATCATCGGCCCGATCGGTCTCATAACCCTGGTGATTATCTGGTTCCGCTTTCCCGGCCGTCAGAAAGCCCTGGTGAGGGAAGAAAAGCTGGTGCTCGGCATGTATTTGCTCGCCGTGCTCTCAGTGCCTTTAGCCGTATGGCGCGGCCACAGCTTCGAACTGGTCAGCCAGGCATTTCCGCTGACCGTCGTGCTCGCCCTCCTGGCGAGCCGCGTGGTTCGCACTGAAAAGCAACTGCGTGGAACCATGGCTGCCTGGGTTTTGAGCGCGGCAGCGATAGCCGTCATGGCGCTCAATCACGGAATCTCACATGACGCCAAACAGGTGACCGGTACATACGACGCCAATGATTTGGCGCTCGTCATGATTTGCAGTGCGCCAATAGCCGGCACATTACTCACGGGGTCCCGCTGGATGACCCGTGGCGTTGTCCTTGTGGCTCTCTCAAGCTTCATGGCCGTTTTTGCCATGGCCGCGTCCAGGGGAGGGTTCATCGCTCTCGTCCTGATGCTGCTTTATCTCATTTTTGCGGTCGATTCCAGATACCGTTTTCGTGTGGGGGGAATTGCCGTCGCGCTTTTCGTTGTGATGCTGGTTTTGGCGCCCAGCTCTTTTTGGGAACGGATCGTTACCATATGGAAGCCCGAGAGCCACTACGATTCCACGGCCGGTTATCGTACGCTGCTCTGGAAGGAATCGTTACTGGTCGTGCTTCACCATCCCGTTTTCGGAGTGGGCTTTGGAAACCTCCCAACCGCCCTGGGTGCGTCAATGAAGTTTTGGAAGACAGCACACAACGGGTACCTGCAAGTGGCGGGCGAACTTGGAACCGGCGGACTCGTTCTCCATCTGCTTCTCACGTTCGGAACGCTGTACAATCTTCGCAAGTTACGCCGCCGGCTCGCCTCCGAGAAACGCCCCCTTTTCGGAACTGTTTTCTCGATGGAGCTGAGCCTCGTGGCTTACGCGGCCGCGACAGTTGCCCTTTCTCAGGCCTTCTTCTCATACTTTTACCTCCTGATCGGGCTGACCGCTGCCCTGCAAAGGATCTCTGCAACCGGCAGTTGGGCGTTGGTGAGGGATAAAGGAAAAATCATCAGAAGGTGGCCGGTGCCGTCCCGTCTGTGGGGCGATGCCAAGTTGCCCGCCCTCGGTGCCGGTGAGACCGCAAGCCGATGCTGAAACAGCCCGGGCTCCCGAGGATCGCTCATGTGATCTACTCTCAGGCACAGGGCGGGTCCGAGATGGCAGCGGCGAATATCTGCAGCCGGATCGACCGGCAGCGTTTCGATCCGGTCGTATTGTTCCTCTATGACACGGAAGGTCCTATGCCCGCATTTCTTACCGAGCGAGGCATAGAATGGCATCGGCTGAGTCACACCAGGCTGAGCAGGCTCACGGGTCCTTTCCGTCTTATCATGCGGCTCCGGCGGTTAGGGGTAGACTTGCTCCACGTACACCACGTACCGGCTTTCAGCGCTCTTGAAGGCGTGTGGCGGCGGGCCGGGGTTCGCAAGCTCATCGTCACCGAACACGCGAAATTCTCCATTTCCCGCTCGCCACGCCTGCAGGAGGCGTGCCGCCGGGCAGCAGGGAGCGCTCATGAATTCACGGTCGTATCGCATGACCTGAAGCAGTACTTCGTTGGGCAGTTGGGAATACCGGCAGGGTGCCTGAAAGTAATCCACAATGGCGTGGATACCCGGAGATTCGTGCCGCGGTCGGACAATGGGTCCCTCAGGGGGCTGGTTCCTTCCTGCTGGGACGGGCCTGTCGCGCTCGTAGTGGGCCGGCTTACCGAGGCGAAGGATCACTCTACGCTCTTCAAGGCTGTCTCAAGTCTGAAAGAACAGGGGAAGTCACCTTTCTTTGTAGTGGTCGGCGACGGCGAGCGACGGTCTGTTCTAGAGAGCGAAATCCGGGAGATGGGGATCGGGGATCGGGTGCGACTGGCGGGCGCCAGGACGGACGTGGAGGGACTGCTCCCGGATGCGGACCTCTTTGTCCTTCCCTCGCAGCGCGAAGGATTCCCGGTTGCCATACTGGAGGCAATGGCTGCCGGGTTGCCGGTCATATCGACCAGAGTGGGAGGAATCCCGGAGGTGGTCGAGTCAGGGGTGAACGGAGTCCTCGTGCCTCCGCGAGACCCGGCCTCTTTGGCAAGCGCGATAGAGGTTCTTCTTGGCAATCCTGATCGCCTCAAAGAAACGGCTCGCCGTGCGAGGAAGACGATCGAGGAGAGATTCTCCATAGAAGCCGTTACGGCTCAGTATGAACGTCTTTACAACGACGTGTTGGAGCAAAGCGAGACGTGAGTACTCCATGGCGTTTTATCGGTGCGGCTGTGCAGTGTGTGCGTCGCCCGGAAGTGGTCCGCCAATACCGGAAGATGTTTCTTCGCCAGTGGTGGAAGAAGGAGGACCTTCAGAGGTTCTGCGACGGACAAACCAGGGCTTTGGCGGCGCACGCCGGCGATCACGTCGACTACTACAGGGCACAGTTCAGAGCTCTGGGTATCGACTCACGCCGCATGCTACTGCCGGACGATTGGGTGCGCTTGCCCGTTCTTCAGAAAGAGGATTTGAAACGGCACTCTGTGGCGCTGGCTTCCGACACCCGTGATGCAGCCCGAGCCGTCCGGAATGCCAGCGGAGGGTCCACAGGAACTCCCGTGGAGTTCCTCTCCGATCGTCGCCTATTCACGATGATGTACAGTCATTTTCGTCTGATCTTCGAGTGGGCCGGCTGGCGACCCGGCGAGGTTCAGATGAACCTGTGGGGAGGGAGGGACTCGAGGACGTCACGAGGCGCATTTGGCGATATCAAAGCGATGTTGGGAGGACAGGTCACGTTTTCCGTTTATTCCTACGACGAGGCATCATTTGCGAAGTGGTGGAGCGCCTTGAGGAAGTACTCCCCGACCATTCTGTACGTCTATCCATCGGTCGCTGCAGAGTTCGCGGCGTGGCTGGAGACAAAGGGGTATCAACCTACCGGGCTTAAAGGCGTCTTCTGCTCGGCAGAGGTGCTTCTTCCGAAGCACCGCGAGGTCATGGAGCGCGTCTTCGGCTGCAAGGTATTCAACCAATACGGGAGCCGAGAGGCTCCGTGTATCGCATGTGAGTGTCCAGCCGGGAATATGCACGTGTTCCAGGATCTCAATCATGTGGAGTTTCTTGAGAACCCTGCTGATCCAGGGGGCATGAAACGGATCGTTGCCACACCTCTCAACAACTATTCCCAGCCTCTCCTCCGCTACGAGTTGGGCGACCTCGGAGAACCTCTCGACGGTAGCTGCCCCTGCGGGCGAGCTTACCCTCTGATGTCGATGGACGTGGGGCGGCGGAACGACCATCTCAGGGCCCTCGATGGACGAAACATCTATCCAAGTTTTTTTGTACATCTCCTGGATGGGAAGGCCTGGGTGGGCCCGTTCCGGTTTCGGCAGGCCTCGCAGGCAAGGCTCGAGCTCGAGTTCGAGTCCTTGGATGGGGCGGGCGAAGACCGGGTCCGATCATTACAGGCGGAGTTGCTTCCGAGGGTGTGCAAAGAAATGGGAGAAGGCATGCTCCTGGAGGTGCGGCTCGTTGAGCGGATCGAACGAACTGCTGCGGGAAAGTTCCGTCACGTTGTCAATAACATGGATACGGAGAGATGAGTACCGGAAACGCCGTACCCGTGCTGATGTATCACAGCGTCGGCAGACCGATGCCTGAGTGGCGATGGGCATTCCTGACGGTCCCGGCTGACATCTTCGAAAATCATCTCAGTGCATTGAAACGCGCCGGGTACCGTTCCGCGGACCTGGCGGAGCTTTATGAGCACGTATCGGGTAGGAGGCCGCTGTCGGCTCGCAGCGTGGTTCTCACCTTCGACGACGGATACCTGGACAATTGGACCTATGCGGCGCCCTTGTTGGAGAAGTACGGGTTCAAGGCGACGGTTGTGGTGAATCCTGAATTCGTCGACCCTCGCGATGTCGTCCGCGTAACGCTCAAAGACGTCTGGAACGGAAAAAGCCGGGCCGAGGATCTCGAAGTGCACGGGTTCATGTCCTGGCCCGAACTGAAGCAGGTGGCGCGGTCCGGCGTCTTTTCGGTGCAGTCTCATCTCATGACACACACCTGGTATCCTGTCGGTCCCGAGGTTGTCGACTTCCATTACCCGGGAGACGAGTACTATTGGCTGGACTGGAACGAGAACCCGTCAGCGAAGCCTTTCTATCTGGCGAGCCTGGAGGAGGGATGTGTACCCTGGGGAACCCCAGTATACAGACACGAGAAGTCGATGGCCGCCCGGCGATTCTGGCCTCCGCCCTGCGAGGGCGAGCGACTGTTTCAGTACGTGACAGAGCATGGCGGCGAGGCGTTCTTTCAAAATCCGGCATGGCGGGAGGAGCTGTTTGCAAAGCTGGACGAGGTGAGAGTGAAGGGCAGCGCCGGGGGCCGGCTTGAATCCGAAGAGGAGTGTCGTAAACGGATTTGGTGGGAATTGGAGGAATCGAAGAGGCAGATCGAGCAGAACCTTGAGGAAACCGTGGATCACATGGTCTGGCCCGGTGGAGGCTACGTGGACGAGGTATTCGAAGCAGCCCTCAAAGTGTATCGATCCGTGGCGCTCAGTTCACGAGACGGCTCGGATGTGCGCAATCGAATCGGCGAGGACCCGCGACGGATCAAGCGTCTCGGCGTGCCCGCCGTACAGGGAAAGAAAGCCCTGAATTACTTCGACGGTAGCTACTTGGTGCGCTACCTGGACGAGTATAGAGGAGTCTTTGGTGCCCGCAAGATCAGACAGATTAAGAAGGTCCTGCATCTGGCCCACACGTTCCTGGAGTCAGCGTGATGGGGATGGGGATTCCGAAAGCGTTTTCCCAGACATTCGTCTACTGGATGGGCCGAATGGGCGCACGCTCCCTGTCCCTTCTCCTCCTCCCGCTCTACACGGCCCATATTGCGCCGGTGGAGTGGGGTGCATTAGCCCTACTGATCACTTCAGGCGACCTCGTTGCACTCGTTGTCGGCCTGCAGCTCACCAACGCTTTGTACAGCCACTGGGCGCGAGCACGCTCAGAGGAAGAGAGACGTTCCCTGACCGGCCTTGTCCTGGCCTGCACGGCACTGGTACCCGGGGTCGCGCTGCTGCCCGTGTACCTGTTTTCCAGGGAGATCGCTTCACTGTTAGGCGATCATGAGTACCAGGGAATGGTGATGCTTTACGCCTTAGCGATCCATATTGGAGCGATCGTAGGTGTTGTACAGGCTGAGATGAGGCTGCGGGAGGAGACCCGACGCTACGCAGCCATGGAGATCGCGTTGAGCGCCGCGATCGCGGGAGTCAGTGCGGTGTTGGTTGCAGGCTTCGGCCTCGGCATCCGCGGAATGGTGTGGGGCAACTTCGCCGCGTTTACCGCGGTGGCGGCCGTGACGCTGCCGAGAATGCTGCGGCGTGCCCGGCTGAATCTGGATCTGAATAAACTCCGAAGCCTCGTTTCCTTCTCGCTTCCGCTCATACCGTCGTCCGCTGCGATGGCTGGTGTTCACAATCTGGACCGCTATCTCCTCCAGGCGTATCTTGGGGCTCAGGTGGTGGGGATCTATAGCATGGGTTATAAGTTCGGCCAGCTCATCAATCTGGCGGTCCTCGGGCCTTTTCTCTTGTACTGGGAGCCGAAGAGCTACCAGATCGCCCTGGAGCCTAAGGCCGAGGAGCGCCTCGGCAGGATGTTCACTCTGCTGGCTGCGCTTCTCGTCTTTTTTGTGGTCGCCCTGTCCGGCATGGCACGGGAAGTCGTGCAACTCATGACGGACGAGCGTTACTGGGAAGCGTACCGCGTGGTCCCGCCGGTCGTTATCTCTTACGCCGTGTTCGGCCTGGATTCTGTGGCACGAGTAGGGATGCTCGCGGCAGGCAGGACCCGGACCGTGCTTGTCGTTGTGCTGGTGTCCCTCGCCGTAAACATTGGGGGAAATCTGTGGCTGATCCCGCGGTGGGGGATGCTCGCGGCCGCCTGGATGACCCTCGGCACGTTCGTTGTCCTTCTCGCAGGGGATATGCTCTTGTCCCACCGCTCGATCCCTATCCGATATGAAAAGCGCAATTTCCTGATTCTGATTGCGGTGGGAGCGTTGGTCTGGGGGCTCCAGGCAGGCATTCACCTGGAGAGTCTCTGGGCATCGCTCGCTGCAAAGCTCACGGTCGTCACTATTTATCCCCTGGCGCTCTGGGCTGCAGGCATTCTGCGTTCCAAGAACGATGGGCAGGAGACCGACTCAATATGTGCGAGTGAGCGTGCTCGCAGCCAATGAGCTCCTCAGTGCAAGCAACAGGGTATCAGCGGAACATGAAACCGTTTTCTGCCGTGCGGAAATGAGTGAGGTTCGATCATGAATTGGATAGTGGTGGGCCTCATGCTCGGTACCGGCTGCCTGCTGGCCCTGAACATCCTTCTCCCTTCCATCCTCCGTCCAATAGGCGGTAGAAGGGCGCGCCGACGGGACCATGCATGGGAGAGGAAAGCCCTACACAAAGTGTCAGTGCTGGTTCCTGCTTATAACGAGGAGCACGCTATTGTGGCGAAGATCGATACGCTGGCCAAAGCCCTCGAAAGACTGGAGGTCGACTGGGAGGTGCTTATCGGGTCTGACGGCAGCACCGATGATACGGTACGGCTCGCCCAGGAGCGCCTGGCCAGGGTCGGGGACGGCCGATGGCGGGTCATCGAGTACCCGAACGAGGGCAAATGCATTACGATCAATAAGCTGATCAAAGCGGCAAGCGGAGATCTGATCGTATCCACTGATGCCGACATCCCGGTCCCCCCAGACTCCATCGAGCTTATAGTGCGGGCGTTTGAGGCCGACGATCGGCTGGGATGCGTATCATGTGTGCCGGTATTCGAAGACAGGGACATTGGTGGTCAGCGCTATTACTGGCGTATGGAGGACAAGGTGCGGCAAGCGGAAAGCGCGCTGGGGATGTTGATCGTCGTGACGGGTATGTTGTACGCCTTTCGCAGAGAGGCATTCGAAGAGATACCCCGCGGCGTCATGGCCGACGATCTGTGGATTCCCTTGTGCGCTCTCCTGAATGGTCACGATTCGGTGCGGATCGACGAACTCCGCATCCCCTACGAAAAGACTGACGAGATCACCGAGAACCGCCGGAGGAGGCGGGTCATCCTGGGCGGCGTGGACGCAGTATGGCGGCTGTGGCCCAGACTCGTACATAAACCGAAGGTGCTTGTTCTGGTGCTGGCTCATAAGGTTAACCGATGGCTCGCGCCCATTTGGCTGGCAATACATCTCGCGGTGGCAGGTCTGGTGGCGCCGGTCCTTCTAGTGGGCTATGCGGCGGTGGTCGCAGGCTGGGCGTGGATGGTGGGGCCGCACCGCCTCTGGCGGCTCGGGCAAGCCGCGGTGACTCCCTTGTATTCGCTGCGGGACATGGTTCGACGGAACGATCTCTCCAGGTGGGAACACACCAGGAGACCCCAGTGAGCCGTAAAATCGGTCGTGATCTGAATGGAGGAAGATGATGGTGAAAAGCCTATTTGTGGCGATATTGCGGGGTTTTGGCTTCGTCCTGGCTATCATTCCAGCCATCACGATCAAGTTGGAGGCCGCACTTGGGTCGAGCGAGATCGTCTACGTGTTCTGGATGCAGTGCTTTGCAATTATACCGGGACGGCCCGGATCCGTTATTCGAAGTGTGTTTTTTCATATGGTTCTGTCTCACTGCTCTATGACCGCTGATATTTGGCCCTATGTGAGCATCGGGCATCGGCAGACGTCTATTGGCTCCCGTGTGATAATCACCAGCTTCGCCAGTGTCGGACGCTGCACGATCGGCGACGACACAGGTCTTGGAAGTGGATGTCATATCATCTCGGGGAAGATGACACATGCCATTACTCCGCGCGGAGTAGACTTTTCTGTTCGTTTGCAGGAATCTTCCATTACTATCGGGAAGCGAGTTTGGATCGGCGATGGCGCTGTCATCATGGCTGACGTGGGCGATGGCGCGATTGTCGGTGCAGGCAGTGTAGTTACGAAGCCGGTGCCGGCCTACACCGTTGCCGTGGGAAACCCGGCGAAGGTGGTCAAAAGCTTGAAACAACAAGAGATCGTCGAACCAAAGGTTTCGTCAAAATGAGTCTCAAGCTTCAGCATGTATGAGACCGGGGCATTCGAAAGGCAGTAGGCCGGTAGATAAGGCGTTTCCCAGGGTTTTGATAATCATCGGAGCGACGACAGTGACAGGACCCGTGAAGGGCGTGCTTCAGCTTATGGAGTATTTATGCACCCGGCAGGGTGAGTACCACCTGGCGAATTGTGTCGTCAGGAACGCCGACGCCGGCGAGATTCGAAATGAAAGCGGCCGGAGGGGAATACCCGTTGTTGAGCTCCTGCACGGACGGCGCGGATACGTGGACCTCCTCCGGCAAGCACGGGCGTTGGCCGCCCACCTCGACGTCGGGGTCGTACAGACCCATGGCTACAAACAGTCTCTTGTGGGTCTCTATTTGAAGTACTCCGCGGGTCTCAGATGGGTCTGCTTCATGCATGGCACCACGGCCGAGGACTGGAGGAACCGTCTTCTTTACCACAGGTTGGAGAACCTGATGCAGAGGTTCGCGGACCGGACAGTCTTGGTAACCAGTGCCCAGCGCCGCCAGGTCCTGGGGGGCGATTCCAAATGCCGAGTCCGGGTCGTTCACAACGCTGTTGAGGCCGACCAGCCGGCCGCCATGTCATCGGATCCGTCTCGTGTGCGCAGCGTCCTGGCTGTACCTGAAGGAGCGCCCCTCGTGGTTCTGGTGGGCAGGTTGAGTCCGGAGAAAGGCGTGGACGTGTTCCTCCAGGCCTTTCGTCGAGTGGTCGGTGTCAGCCCGGGGGCGCGTGCAGCCGTGGTCGGGCACGGCCCGGAACGGACAAGGCTGGAATTGCTTTCCCGTTCTCTGGGCTTGGGAGGGGCAGTGCGGTTCGTGGGGTACACCACTACGCCGGGTGACTACTTAATGGCGGCAGATGTGGTGGTCCTCCCTTCCCGCTCCGAAGGCATTCCCAACGTGGTCCTGGAGGCATTGGCTCTGAGGAAGCCGGTCATTGCTACGCGGGTCGGCGGCGTACCTGAGATCATCGAGCACGGCGTGAGCGGCCTTCTCGTCGGGGCCGAAAATGCCTCCGCCCTTGCAGACGCGATGACGGGATTATTCTCCGATCGCACTATGGCGGAGCGCTTGGGCTGCAACGGTGCGGCCAGGGTCCGTGGCCACTTCTCCCCGGAAGCCCGGGCAGACGCCATTATTTCTTTGTATCGGGAAGTCCTGTCCACGGGCAGGGTGCTAGGTACCTCCACATATCCTGCAGGCACCGACCACGCCGGGTAACTGCGCAACGACGTTCACAGGCAGCACAAACGTAGAGATTTACATGAAAGTGGCCATGGTAGATCCTTCTCTTTTCACGATCCCCTATGACCGGGCTCTGGTCGACAGATTGCGGGCCGGGGGCCATTTCGTGAGATGGTTCGGGCGTCCCCTCAGAGACTGGGAACGAGAGCTCGCTGAAGGGGCTGCCGTCGAGGAATTTTTCTACGTCCGGACCGAGCCATTGAAGGCCAGGCTTGGGAAAAGACTCGGAATCTGGATGAAGGCATTCGGACACCTGTCGTCCATGCTGGCCTTCCAAAGATTGATGATTCGCTGGAAGCCGGATGTGATCCACTTTCAGTGGTTCCCGGTTCCCGCCCTTGACAACTTCTTCGCGAGGCGGCTCGGGAAGATCGCGCCGGTCGTAGCAACCGTTCATGATTCCAGGCCATTCAACTCCAATCCTTCTTCCCGACTTCAGCGGTGGGATGCGTATCGCGTCCTTCAGTGCTGCGACCACTTGATCGTGCACACCGACAGCGCAATCGAGAAACTGGTCGAGGTCGGGATAGACCGCTCTCGGGTAACGAGGATTCCCCATGGGCTCTTGGCGAATGGCGACGGCAAGGAGGAACAGAAGGCTGCGAAAGACAAAGTGACGTTTGTCCAATTCGGGACGGTCAAACCATACAAAGGTGTGGATGTGTTGCTGCAGGCAACGGCGATGATAGAGGAGACCGTAAGAAACAGCCTTTCAATCGTGGTCGCCGGGAGCCCGTCCTTCGATGTGAGCGAACTGATAGCATTGCGGCGTCAACTGGGTTTGGAGGGAATCGTAGATTTCGATTTTCGGAGATATACGGATCGGGAGATGTCGGAACTTTTTCAACGAGCCGATGTGATGCTCTATCCCTACCGGGAGATCGAGGCCAGCGGCGTCCTCCTGGCCTCCATGCAGTACGGACGTGCGGTGATCGCATCAAGGCTTGGGGTTTTTGAAGAGATGATAGCCGACGGAGTGCACGGGCGGCTCGTTCCGCCGGGGGATGCGATGGCCTTATCGCTGGCGATAGCCGAATTGGCCCTGGATCCGAAAAAGCGCGCACTGATGGGCCTGAACATGGCCCAACTCGCCAATGATGTGCCCAGTTGGACAGAGATAGGGGCGATGACCGTCAGAGCATACCAAACAGCAAGAATGCGCTCCATAGCGTCAACGGAGCATCCGACAACTTGTTGGGAGGAACCGTGGGATGAGCGCCGTCTGGAGTGATTTCCCTGTACGGGTTAGACGAAGAGAGGATCCCCTTTACGACCTCATGTATAGGGTCGCCAAAAGGCTCCGCTCGTTCTCCATGCCGTGTGTCAGACCCTTTCATTCGTTCTTGTATCACGAGTGGGCGATCAGAACCAACGTCTGGCACAGCTTCTGGCGCATCGTCTACATATGAGCCGATGTTTAAGAGCCAATGCGTTGAGGTCGGACCTGGTTTTATTATGGAATACGCGGGTGGATATTTTGCTTCGATGGGAATAATGGCCAGAGTTTTGTGCGGATGCTTCAAGACAAATAGGCGAGGAGGTCCGGCAATGAGAGTCTCGGCACTTTTGTGGCTTGTGCTAGTAAGTGTTCATGGCGCTGGCGGACCGGTTTTCGGTGCTTGGCCGGAAGTAAGGGTCTGGGTTGACGACATAGGGCGAAAGTACCGTTCAGATGCTGGAGACGGGACCTCCGGAGCGTCATCGTTGAACATTTCCTGTGCCAGGAATGAGTTTGAGTCGTTTCAGATTCTTATCTATAACGGATCCCAACGCGCTGAGACTATCAAAGACGTGACTGTAACCCAGACGGCGGGACCCGGGGCAATTGATAATATTTACCTTTACCGAATGCACTATATCAACGTAACAACTACAAGCCGACAGGAGTACGGCACAGGATACTGGCCGGATCCGTTGGTGCCGAAGGTAGATCGCTATTTCGGCGAGACGCGAGGCGGGCCGGGAGGGTGGCCTCCGAACGGGATCAGCGTTGGTGCGGGGAAAGTACAGGGCTTTTGGGTCGATATTGGGACGAAGCCGGACACTCCCGCCGGAACCTACGCTTTTCGGGTGTCCGTCAAGCAAGATGGTCAGGCTGACAAAACCGCCACGGTGACGCTGACGGTGTGGGACTTTGTTCTTCCTTCAACTCCAACATTAAGAAGTTTTTTCACGATTGAGGGGTCATATTTGGACGATGGCCACGGACTTCATCTTAATGATGCACAAACCGCCGCATTGGAAGCGGTGTACGTCAAGGCCATGATGTATCACAGAATCGCCCCAAGCACAGCAGATGGCGGGGTGTTTTACACCACCGTGAGCTCCACCGGAGCAGTTAATAATTGGACCAATTGGGAAACGGCATACAGAGCGGCTTTGGATGGAACCGCAATTACAGAGGGGACTTACGCGGGCGCCAGGCTGCCCAATATTGATATAGAACTGGGGATGACCAGAAGCGGGACGAGAGGTCAGGACCGGGAACACTGGATAGCATATCTCCAGAGTTGGTGGGACAAGTTCAACGCCAACGGCTGGGATCCCATGAATAGGCTATACGCTTGGGCACTTGATGAGCCGGCAGGCAACAATGTGTTATTCCGGGGAGGCACATACACGGATTATCAGGTTGCCTTGCTAAAGGCTTCAGACATGAATGCGGTAAATACGAGCGGCGCCGGAGTCTGGCGCAACACGTTCGTTACGGAATCCAGAAGTGCAGCGCTTTCAACCCCAGGGGCGGGCTATACGTCGTTTGACTCAACCGGCATCTATGTGCCGCCTCTGTACACATATACCTATCGTAGTCCATGGCAAACACCAAACCGGATGAAGGCCAGAAACACGTACCCGTATATTGGTACTGATGTCGGCAATTGGCTGCACAGGAATCACTTTTCATATATAGCATGTGACATGACGCATGGTTGCGGAATCTCCGGTGGAGCTGCTTACAACAATGCACCGGACCTGATGGTAGAAACGCCTCCGGTTCTGACCAGGGGCATTGGTTGGCTTTTGTGGCATTACCGGTCCCATGGATTGCTGTACTACAGCGTTAATCTGGTCTATGGCGCTCATGGAGCGGACCCTTATTACCGCGTCTACAATCAGGGAGGCAACGGGGAGGGCATTCTCTTTTATCCAGGAGTGCCAACGAGCAGCGGCCGAACCCTGGCGGTCCACACTCCCCCCATCGGGGGCACTCATGACATCCCCGTTGAGTCGATTCGTTTGAAATTGCTCCGTGAAGCCATGGAGGACAGAGAATACATGGAGATGTTGAGAAAGCTCGGGGCAATGGAATACGCGGACCAGCAAGTGAATTCGATATTCACGTCAACGGTGACACCTCCGGGCGCCTATTACAGCCTCAGGACCGGTATGTCCGCGCTCTCGGCTGCCAGAGAACGAATGGCAGAGAAGATCGTGACTCTGCAAGGCAGGCTTCCGCGGTGATTCCTTTCGTGGAATCGACACCCTGTGAGGACGTTTTTCGGAAACTGACGACGAGGATGGGAAGGGAGAAATACTCGAAATGAGACCTGCGACCGCAACCCTGTCGATGTCGTGGCTCAGGGTGCCAATATACGCCGCTCTGCTTGTTGGTGTCTACTATTCCGCCCTGCAGAAGATGATTACCCAGTGGGGCCACGAAGACTACAACTACTGCTACTTGATCCCGTTCCTCGTCCTCTATCTGCTGTGGGAGAAGAAGGGCTGGTTTTTCTCCCTGCCCTCAGTCTCCACATGGTGGGGGTTGTTGCCCTTTGGCACGGGTCTCTTGCTTTGCTGGGTCGGAGAGCTGAGCGGGCAATACTACACCCTCTATGTGTCCTTCTGGCTTGCTATCGTAGGTCTCGCCATGTTTCACCTGGGATGGGAGAAACTAAAGGTCATATGGTTCCCCGTAATCATGATGCTCGCCATGTTTCCATTTCCGGACATCGTGAATATGCGCCTTTCTTTCGGCCTCAAGCTTATCTCGTCCCAGATAGGGGTCTTTGTCCTCCAATTGGTCGGGATGGCGGCTTACAGAGAAGGGAACGTAATCGATCTCGGGTTCACGCAGTTGCAGGTAGTCGATGCATGCAGCGGACTCCGCTATCTCTTTCCCCTCATGATCCTGGCCCTTCTGCTGGCATACTGGTTCCGTCCAGTTTCCCATGTTCCCGGCGGGCAACGCGAACAATCGTCCATTATCCATCGTGTCTTTCGCCATTGGAAACGCCTTGTGCTCTTTCTCTCATCGATCCCTATCGCCATTGTCGTCAACGCGCTCCGGATCGCCATCACCGGCATGCTCTATCCCTTCATGGGCGCGGCGGCGGCCGAGGGTTTCTTCCACGACTTCTCCGGCTGGCTCATCTTCATGTTCACCATACCGGTGCTCCTTGCCGAGATGTGGATCCTAAGACGCATCGGAAAGAAGAAGGTGCGAAAAACGTGAGAGATTATCCAAATAAAAGTTCTTCTCTGTTTGATGCCAAGTTCGTCGTAGTCGTTGTACTGCTGCTGGGGACGCTCATCGCCTCGCGGATGATCGAGTTCCGGGAAAAGGTCCCCATCAAAAAGCCCCTTAAGGACTTCCCCGCGCAGGTTGGCGAGTGGTCGGGAAGGTCGGAAGCGATGGACCGGATGTTCCTCGATATGTTGAGATTGAGTGACTACACGACCGTCAACTACTCGAATGGCAAAAGGCGTATGGTGAGCTTTTACACCGCCTACTACGAGAGCCAGCGGAAGGGCGAGGCGATTCATTCTCCCGAGCTCTGTATTCCCGGCAGCGGATGGACATTCCAGGAGGCAGGCGGTACGGACGTGAGCATCGGCAACGGCAGCCTGATGCGCGTGAACCGTGCATTCATGGAGAAGTCCGGCGCAAAGCAGCTTATGTACTACTGGTTCTCCATGCGCGGCCGTGTCCTCACCAGCCTTTACCAGACGAAGGTTTACAATTTTTGGGATGCTCTGACGAAACAGAGGACCGACGGAGCCCTGGTTCGACTGATCACACCGGTGTATGAGGACGAGAAACCGCAAGACGCCGAGACCCGCCTGCAAGAATTTACCCGGCAAATAGCCCCGCTTCTGAGGGAGTACATACCGGAGTGAGAGGGAAGGGATGAATAGCATGCCTGGCACCCTCGCCGGGAAATTCATCGCTGCGTATCCCTGGCGCCGACTGTTCGGCATGGCGCAGACAGGAAGCCTGAGTCTGGTCAGCCAGGGAGTTACGAGTGCAACCAACTTTTTGTCCGGAATCATCATTGCAAGGCTTTGCTCAAAAGAACAGTTCGGCCTTTACGCATTGAGCCTCAGCATCGTCCTGTTCCTGAACGAGTTTCAGAACGCGCTCATTACTATGCCCTACATGATCTACAGCCCCCGGACAGGTGGTAATGACAGGCGCGAGTATACCGGGAGCGCCCTGGTCCAACAATTCACCTTTTCCTTCTCGGCGTCGCTGCTTTTACTGCTTTCTTCGGTCATCGCGTCTCGCGGCTTTGGCCCGGGCGGATTGGCGGAGGTACTGAGAGTGCTTGCGCTTTTTACCGTATTTATCACCCTCAAGGATTTTGCGAGACAATTCAGCTTTGCAACGCTCAGGCCGAGAACGGCCCTTCTTTTGGACCTGTGTGCCGCTGTGGTCCAGATCGGCAGCCTCTGGCTCCTGTTCCGTCTTGGTTCTCTCTCGGCCAGCGGATCGTTCGTTGCAATCGGCGTCGCCTGTGGCGTCGCTTCGACGGTCTGGCTTGTTTTTAACCGCGGCTTTTTCCTGCCGAAGTATGTGCGGGTGCTGCCCGACTTCCTGCGCAACTGGCGGCCTGCAAGGTGGATCATTGCAAGCCATCTACTGTGGACTCTGGCAATGAGTCTCTATCCCTGGCTCATAGGCGCCTTTCACGGCATTACCGCAAACGCCGTCTGGGGTGCCTGCGTCGGAGCGGCTGCCTTGGGGAACGTGATTCTTCTGGGCGCACAAAATGTGACGGGACCGAGAATACTCTATGCCTTCGCAAAGGGCGGAGTGGCGGGTATGAAGGAATTTGTGTGGGCGTCTTCGAAACTCCTGATGCTTATCATGTCCGGCGTGTCCGTCTTCTACCTTGTCTTCGGAAACAACCTGCTTGTGCTATTCTACGGTAATGCATATAAAGGTGACGGCCTGACCGTTTTTGTCCTCACCTTGAACCTCATCATCGGATCCTTGTCGTTTGCTTTAGGCCGAGGCCTCTTTGCCATGGAGCGAGCCGACATGGAGTGCCTGATTAACGCGATAAGCGCGTTGGCTTTATTTGCTCTGGGTATCTGGTTCGTGCGCGCACTAGGACCTTTAGGTGCCGGATTGGGGCTCTTGGTGACCAGCGTCATATCAGGCGCAGTAAGGATTGCCGTCTTCAGGAGAGTAACAGACCGGCTTTTGTCGGAATGACGACGACGTGAAACGCGGAACTCGGAACCCACCTATTTCCATAGTAATTCCCCTTTATAACAAAGCCGCTTTTATACAACGGGCCCTGGACTCCGTACTGAAGCAGACGGTGTCCGATTACGAGGTCATCGTGATAGACGACGGTTCTTTGGACGAGGGGCCGGAAATCGTCTCCGGTTACAAGGACCGCCGTATCAGACTTATTCGCCAGGAAAATCAAGGCGTGTCCGCGGCAAGGAACAGAGGGATCGATGAGGCAAAGGGCGAATTGATTGCTTTTCTGGACGCGGATGATGCCTGGAAGCCGACTTATCTCCACACCATCCTGACCCTGAAACAGAGATGGCCCGAGGCCGGTGCGTATGCCACAGCATACGAGGTCGTCATGCCGAACGGGAAGATCTTTCGGCCGCCATACAGGGCTATTCCGCGACCTCCATGGGAAGGCCTGATCGATCGGTATTTCCGGGCGGCGGCGGATTATACGCCGGTTTCGAGTAGTTCAACGGCCATTCCCAGGCACATCTTCAGGATTGTCGGTGCCTTCGCGGCAGGGGTTCCCCTGGGCGAGGACATGGATATGTGGGGACGGATCGCGTTGAGGTTTCCCATTGCATTCAGCACAACTGCGGGAGCGATGTACTTTCAGGACGATCAGCATCGGCATAGCGGTCAAAACCTCTACTTCTGCACTATTCCTGAAGCTGCCTTCGTGCAATCAGCCCGAAGGGCCATGGAGGCGGGTGAGACTGGAACAACCAACCTGAAAGACCTGCGGGACTACCTGGCGATACTTCAGATAAACCTGGGGCGCGATTGCTGCATAAACGGTCAAGACCAAGTTGCGGCCCGGAAGATACTGCGGAAGAGTCGCCCGGTCCGCTTGAGAACGGCATGGCAAAAGTACAAAACCATGGGGCGTAGCTTTCTGCACAGCGCCACTGCCGGAATCCGCACAAAGACGGCTCCATGAAGTCATCTTTCGTCATCGCAGTTGTGTTCGTCGGCCTATCACTGCTGTTGAAGGCCGGACCATCCCCAGGACAACCGATCGATGGGATCGAACTCCTACCTTCTCCCAAAAGGATCGAGACAGTGGGACTGAAATTCCTGTTGAACGAGAACAGGAAGGCCGTGGCGACAATAATAGTGGCCGGCGGCGACACAAAGCATGCCCTTGTGGCCCGTGAAATCAACAGCCGAATAGAAGCGTTGGGTGGGCAGGCCTTGCCCGTGTGCACAGAAATGCGGACAGCGTTTGCCGGGCCGCAGGGTCCAAACACCATTACCTTGAGATATTCTAATGAAATATTGGCGAGACCGGCAGGTCATGACGAAACAGACGCCGGGGGTCTCCTTGCCGCCGCCGGGGGAGAACAGGGGTACGCCATATATTTCGGCAAGAGAAAAGGAGAAGGCCGAAGAGCGGTCATTACGGGAGCCGGATGGCAGGGGCTGCTTCATGGGAGCAATACCTTTCGCCTTCTCATAAGGCGGAAAGGGGCGGAGATCTTCGCCACGGAAGCGGAGATAGCCGATTGGCCGGACTTTCAGAATAGAGGCGTGCCGGTATGGCCTCTTCCCGGATCATTTGCGGAATTCAAGGGGTTTGTCGACTGGGCCTTTCATTACAAATTCAACAGGATCTACACCAACGCAACGCGAGTGAATGAGGCTGACGGTTTCAATCTGCCAACGCGAGAGGAGAGGGCCTATCTCAAAAGAATCAACCGCTATGCGAAGGAACGTGGAATCCTGATCAACTACGCGCTCAACTGGGCGGTGGAGAAAGCCGCAAGAGGGAACGTTCAGAATCAGGGAACGGTGACCTTCGGGGGACAGCAGTACACCTGGGGAAATGATACGCTGTTGAGGAAAAGGGCGATGGAGATAGCACGATTTGTCCGGGAAACCGAAGCCGGCTCGCTTCACCTCCATTGCATCGACACCTACAACGAGGACTGGGAGAATCGCAGCGCCGAAGACCGGGCACGATTCAAAGATGACCGCGCGGCTGCCGACGCGAACGTCATCAATATTTTTACCGGAGAGATACGCCGGTCCAACCCGGGGATCGAATTGCAGTTCGTGGTCTATCCCTATCACGCCAACCTCGATCTGAAAGGCAACGAACAACACAAGGCGTGGATGAAGAAGCTGACCGCTTCAATTCCGAAAGACGTGTATCTGGTTGTAGTGGAGCTCAACAGGGACCAGACGGAATCCTGGGTGAGGACGGTGAAACAACCGCTGGTTCACTGGGTCAACGGCAATGCCTTTCAGTGGGGTCGCTACTTTTCCACTCTCCCTGCCTTCACGAAGAGCGCCTATTTCGAAGACAGAAACCAAGACATCATCGTTCACATGGAACCAATAGGGTACTTCAATGGTGAGATCGTCCAACTCGTGGCGGCCGAGTATAGTTGGAATGTGAATGCGCCGGGCAGCGGCTGTATAGTGGAAGATGCAGCGGACAAGAACCGAGCAGCCAAGGCGGGGGACCTCCGCTATCGGCAAGAAACGTTCACAGGCAAGGACATCAATACATTCGGGTGGTATGACGGAACAACGGAACCTCAATATACGGCCCGGGCACTCTTATTGAGAGCATGTCGTCTCGAATTCGGTGATAAAGCTGCTCCATTCATGGTCGAGTTTTTTCAAAATAATCCAGTAGGCCGGCGAAACCCGGTGCTTTTTGGCAGCGTCCTTCGTGAAGTCATGGCAGGGAAAGAACTGGAGGCGAGTCGAGACCAGTTACAGAAGGCTGAAAAGGCGTTGATCGCTCTGAAAATGGCCTTTTCAGTTGTACCGCCGGATAGCCCGACGAAAAAAAGACTGAAAAGCTTTTTGACGAACACCTATCAACAAAGCCTTGTCATCGCCGGGACATTGGCAGCTCTTGATGCAAAATACGTATCAGCGCACGGTTCGAGTCCTGCGGTTTCGGGAGCGCTGAGAGACGGTCGCAGCCGGCTTTTAGAAATCAGGGACGAGATGAAAAAAGCAGGACTGTGGTCGACCGAATCCTCGGCGTGGTTTGAGGCGGGCAATAGAAGAATAGAAATTGTCGAAGTTGGAATGACCAGAAAAGGTTTGTCAAGAAACTTAATAGTCAACGCCGGATTCGAATCATCTCCTCGCTCAAGAGTTCCGAGTGAGCCGATTCAGGGGTGGTCATCAGCCGGGAACATAATACTCACGCAAGAAAGTCATCGCGGAAGATACGCGGCAAGGGTGGTCCTGAAACCGTCAGATCAATTTGTTCTGCTTGAACAGGCCATCCAAACAGGACGGGCGACCTCCTGTTACGTGGAATTCTGGCTAAAAAAAGACGGTGATTTTCGCGTTATTCCTATGATGCAGTATCGAAACAAGAATCATTCAGAAAGAACGGAGGTCGAATCCGTTGAGTTTTTTCCTTTCGATACCGCCATACGGGATTATACGCTTTATGACGGCACAATCCGTGTGCCTCCAGATGCGGATGCGGCTGTCTTTAAGATCTATGCCGACTGGCATGGATTCATGCCAACGGCCGAGAAGCATTTCGATGTGGACGACGTACTCGTAGATTGCTACTCCTTGGATGCGAGATAACACCTCTTTTGATATCCGATCCAAGTTTTGGGCTGAGGCAGGCCGAGATTGCATCACTACCGACAGGCCCCTTCTGGACGTAATAGTAACGTCATCTGTAAGGGATACGATTTTTCGGACGATAGAAAGCTTTCTTGAGAATGTGCGGTTCTCCGGGCAATTCAGGTTCAACGTAAACGTGGATTGCTGTTACTCTCGGAACGTCCAAAAAATAGAGAATCTTTTTAGAGGGTTGAGTACCGGATACTTTACGGTAAATGACCCACCATTAGGCTTCACGCGATCAGTTGCACGTCTTATACGAGCGGTGAAAACAGAATACTATTTTCATCTGGAAGACGATTGGCTATTCCTGCGGCCAATAGCTCTAGACGAATTGATAACTCTTTTGGACAATCATGGTGAGATTAAGCACATACGTTTCAGTAAGGAAAAGATACTGCCCTTTGACGAGCTGTACTACTTGAGGAAACTAAAATTTGTACCGATGGGATACCAGGGCTTTAAGACGAGAAACGTTTTCGTTGAAGAAACGCCCCTGGTTGAAACCATGAACTACTCTGCGAATCCTAATATCTCCAGAACGAAGCATTTCAGGCGCATTCCCTATGTGAATTCACTCGACATAGAGCAACAGTTCGCCCTTCATAGTTTTGTGAAGAAAGTAATATTTCGCAGGAGGTCAGGGTACTACATTTATGGCCGGATAGGCGATAGTGCATCGATACAACACATCGGATAGGAAAGAAAGAAGCCCGTGGTTAATCCTGCCTCATCCATGCAGTGCGACGATCTCCCGGCTGACAGCAGCCCCGGGAAGAAGGTGTTGTTTGTTCACAACATCATGGCCCCTTACCGCTTGCCTATATTCCGCCGTTTATCGCAGTATCATGACGTGAAGCTTTTCTTCTTGCGCAAGACTCATGAGTATCGAAAATGGCAAGTCAGGCCGGATGAGGCTCCACCCAATTATAGAGTCTCCCGAGGCCCGGTGCTCTTCGGGGCAGTGATCTGTCTTGATCTGCTGTGGGAACTCCTGAGAACCAGATATGAAGTGGTCATTGTCGGGGAAAGCAGTCTCGAAACGGTTCCCGCATGTCTTATGGCTCTGTTCTTTAGGATTCTGGGGCGCGGCAGGTTAGTCCTGGTGACGGAGCGTTTTCAGAACCCTGGTTCGCATGTTCGGAAGCGTTTCCTGAATCGCTTTGCAAGAGCGCCCCTTGTCATATACCTCAGATTTCTCTATAAGGGTTGTGATGCCTTTGTCGCGTGCAGTTCAAAGGCTGCGGCACACTTGAGACGGAGCGGTGTCGATGAGAAAAAAGTCTTTCAAAGTGCGCAGGCCGTATTCGATACTCAGGGCCCTTCTCGCGATGAAACACAAAGGAAAGACGCGAATCTTGTAACGATATTAACCGTAGCCTATCTTGAAGACCGAAAAGGCATAGACCTTCTCATCAAAGCTTTCAAAGCAATGGATGACCACAAAACCAGGCTCATAATTGCCGGTGACGGAGAAATACGGGCAAAACTTGAAGCGCTGGCGTCCGGAACTAAAGGTGTCACGTTTGTCGGTTATGTAGAGGGGGCCAAAAAAAGAGACCTTTTTCTCAACGCCGACCTCTTTGTTCTACCTTCACGTTTCGAAACATGGGGGCTTGTCGTCAATGAGGCGATGCACTATAGCCTGCCGGTGATCATTACCGACGTCATGGGCTCGACCGACATAGTTGATGGAAATGGTATTATTGTACCGGCGGGTAACGTAGACCTCCTGGCAGGGGCGCTGAAGAAGCTGACGGGGAGTCGGGATCTACGGGCCAGCATGGCCAGGAGAGCCCGGGACATCATCGGATCCATCGATCTCGACGCGGTGACAAAACCATTGTTGCGGGCCATCGGCCGCGCGGTCGAGCCAAAGCAACGAGAATCACTGCCATGAAGTACGAACGGCAATTCGGTCCTTCGGATACCCGTTTGTTAATGGGTACAAACGGGTATCCTGCACATCTGATCCCTTTAATCCGAGTGGTGTTGGGTTGGCAATGATCATCGCAGCCCTTCTCGGCGCCTTTCTCATCCTGTTCAGTGCCAAGGCGATTTACGGCATTGCCTTCATCACGGCGTTTCGGACGTTATTTCTTCTCGCGAGGTTACCTATGGGCAACTATGGGTACAGCGCGGAGGGTTTTCTCACCCTTGCCATCATTGGGGTGGGTCTTGTCTATGTGCTCCTTCACCGCGAGGCCTTCAAGGGCGTTTTCATCTGGCCCTTCGTGATCTTCCTGGTCTGGTGCGTTTTGACGTTAATAGTGGCCGAAGACACCACGAATTATGCAAAGAAGCTCGCCCGGCTCATCGGCTATTTCTTCCTCTATCTCACCGTCTTTCATCTCAGCCAGGATCGGTCCAACCGCAAGATTCTTACAGGCGCGTTCATTGTGTCGGCACTGATAACCGTCATTCCCACGGTCTATGTATACCACCTCGCTCCCGAGGAGTATATGAGACTGGTGTACGGGGTCGAAGAGGGGCTCTCTGAAGTCGGCATCATGCCAAAGAACAACTTCGGCTTCTATTGTTGCTACATGTTGTTGTTCCTTGTTCATCTTTACTCCATAGGGAACTTTAAGTCTTCGAAGGTCCTCGTCGTTGCCGTCTTAGCGATACTGGCAACCGGCCTCGTATTGTCGTTCACCCGAACCGCCTGGGTGGGGTTCGTCGCTGCCCTGCCGGTACTGATCCTTTCCTGCAGACACAAGGCCCGGCTCTTGGCTCCGATCCTTGCGGTACTGCTTATCGCCGTCTCGCTGTTCCCTATCCTTCGGTACGGCGCCTATCAGGACATTTTCGAAAAAAAGGAATATGGCTTCAGTTCGTTCCACTTCAGGGTTGCCTATGCGTGGCCTGCGTCGATCAAGGCGTTTCAGGAGAAGCCGACCATGGGATGGGGTCTTGGCAATGACCTCTATGCGATCAGCCACACGACGAAGCTGAAGTATACGTCCCACAGCGATTATCTGCTCGTGCTGGTGGAAACAGGGATTGTCGGGCTCTTCCTCTATCTCTGTTTGCTTGGCGCCCTCTTTTGGCGAACCATCTCCAGCATAGGCGCATCCCCGGACGAACGGACAAGGGCACTTTGCGTGTCGGCCCTGGCGGTGTTCGTGGCTTATCTGGTCGGGTCGTCGGGGGAACATCTTCTCCAGACGCCGGGGGCCACCGGTCAAATGATCACTATCCTTGCTATGGCCCATGGGGCAACCCGGGCAGCGAAGGGAATCAAAACGTCCCTCGTCACTGTGCCGAAACGGTTGCGCTGCAGTACGACCTCTCGTGGCGGGAATGTCCTTCCTATTTGATTCCTCTGCCTGATTTTGCGTGTCCTTTTTTTGAACAACTTCTTCTATCTGCGGGGCGGCTCCGAACGGGTCCTCTTTTCGGAGATCGAGATGCTTAGGGACATGGGTCATGAGGTCGCCGTCTTCTCGAGAGAGAACAGGCTCAATGATGCGTCCCTATATGAGCGCTATTTTCCGCCGGCCATGGACACCGGAACATCCATCCTGTCGTTGAAAAACCTTGCCATCATGGAAGAGATTCTCTATTCGAGGGCTGCGAAATCGGGTCTAATGAGCGTAATCGAGGATTTTAAGCCGGACGTCGCCCATATGCACAACACCTATGGACGTCTCAGCCTTTCGGTCCTTGACGGTCTTAAAGAAAGGCGGATCCCCACGGTGATGACCCTTCATGACTATAAACTTCTATGCCCAAGTTATCTGATGCTCAATCACGGCGAGATATGCGAGCGCTGCAGAGGAGGTCGTTTCTATTATGCCTTCATGACGAAATGTCACAAGGACAGTTATGGGGCTTCGGCAATTTACGCGTTTGAGTCGTGGCTGGGCCGTAGAGGGAAGAAGTATGATTTCCTCAGAGCCCTTATCACCCCGAGCTTGTTTCTGACGAATAAAATGATCGAGTACGGATGGAGTGCAGAACGACTTACGCACCTACCAAACCCGGTGGCAGCTGGGCCGACATCGTCCGAAAACATCCATGGCGATTACTTACTGTACTTCGGAAGGCTCTCACCCGAAAAAGGCATATCGACCCTTCTTGAGGCACTATCGAGTCTTGATGCAACCGTTCCTGTGTATATTGTGGGTGAGGGGCCGGAAGAGGCTCGCCTTCGGTCCCTTGCGAAAGATAGAGGCATAGCCGCCTCCTTCACCGGGTATCTCACCGACAAAGCGCTCGAGGACGCCATTAGTGGCGCGAAAGTCGTGGTGGTTCCTTCGGAGTGTTACGAAAATGCGCCCCTTTCCATACTTGAGGCCTTTGCCTACGCCAAACCCGTTATCGGCTCGCGCATCGGCGGCATACCGGAAATGATCGACGACGGGATCAATGGTTTTCTTTTCGAGCCGGGGAATAGTGAGGACTTGAGAAGCAAGATAGAGGCAGTTGTACATCTGCTGCCGGAATCGACGGTAAGGCAGATGGGCATGGCTGCACGAGAGAAGGTTGAAAAAGAGTATAGCCCCAAGCTGCACTATGAAAGGCTCATTGCCATCTATAAAAAAGCCATCCTCGGGATAGCTGATACGTGAGAATAGCCGGGTCTTTCATCTCCATCTCGGCCCAGTTGATGAAAAGTTATCCTAATTATGACCTTTTTAGAAAAAGCGGGTTTGTGTAGAAAAAGCGGGCTTGTTGGTATTCCCAGGTGATTGTTTCTGAGATAGATAGAAGACAGACGGCGATTCTCACGGTCGATGTGGAAGACAATTTCTTCGAGTGGGAGTTGGTCCGTGCCGAAGACTGGGGTCGTTACGAAAAGCAGGTCGTAGAGAATACCGGATCCGTTATTGCCCTGCTCAAAGAGATTGGTGCCGAAGCAACGTTTTTTGTTGCGGGGAAGGTAGCAGAAAGGCATGCCGAGGTCGTGTCAATGATCGTCGAGGCAGACTTTGAGTTGGGCAGCCACGGGTACGCTCATAAACCGCTGTGGGGTATGACGGAAAGAGAATTTGCACAAGATCTTGAGAACTCATTGAATTGCCTCACGAGAATCTCCGGAACAAAGGTAAAAGGCTTTAGAGCGCCGTTCTTTTCTATTGGAAAGAAGAATCTGTGGGCTCTTGATATTGTCAAACGGTTCGGATTTGAGTATGACGCCAGCATGAAGGACGTAGAGATGCCGGATGAGGCCTGCCTGGTCATTCCCGAGTTCCCGGTTAGTACAAAACGTTTTCTTGGGCGCGATCTCGCTCTATCAGGAGGTGTCGCCCTGAGACTCATGCCATTTTCCCCTTATCTGAATACTCTCGAACGGTCGGCATCGTTCAACAGGTGCCCCCTCATTTACTTCCACGCATGGGAGTTCAACAAGGATCAACCGAAGAGAAACGTCGGTCTTTTCCAATCACTGTTTCAGTCATCCTTCACTTTTACGACTCCGGGAAAGGTCAGAAGACTTGCCAACTATTTTCGGTTTCTCTCTATTGGCCGCTACATAGGAGAAAGGTGTTATGAAGATCGAATATCAGACGGAGCCAGGAAGATATAAAGAGTATTTTTAGCGTGCCGATGATGGTATATACCGAAACTTTCGGAGATCATTAACACGTGAGAATAGCCTATATAGCGGTCAAGGGCATACCGCACTGCGGAGGGATCGAAAGAGTCACTGAAGAAATTGGTTCCCGTCTCGCTGCCCGCGGCCACGACATTACAGTCTATTCCAGCCGTGACTACGGAACCGATAGAGACATGCAGTACAAGGGGATGACCATTAGGACCGTCCCCTCACTCAACACAAAATCCCTCCACAAGCTCTCAATTTGCTACAGGGCAACGTGGGACGTCATAAAAAGGGTGGATACGGACATCGTCCACTTCCATGCGGTCGGACCATCAGTGTTCTCCATCTTTCCGCGCCTTCGCGGGATCCCGACCGTCGTCCAGACGCACGGGATCGAGTGGCGGCGGGACAAGTGGGGAATCCCGGGGAAGACTTTCCTCCGTCTCTGCGACTACACGGTGCCCTACTTCCCCACGAAAGCCACCGCGGTCTCCGTGGTGCAGAAGGATTATTACGAGAGCCGGTTCGGCAGGGAAGTCGTCTACATTCCCAACGGTGTAACACCTGTTGAGAACCGCGCGCCGGAGTGGATCCTGAAGCAGCCGCTCCTTCCCGACGGATACGTGCTCTTCGCAGCCCGACTCGCCGAGGAAAAAGGGGCTCACCTGCTCATAAATGCCTTCCGCAGGCTGAAAACAGACATGAATCTGGTCATTGCGGGGGACGCGGACCACAATGACCGGTATAAGGCCAAGCTCAGGAGTCTGGCCGGTGATGACCCCCGCATTCTCTTCACCGGATTTGTCACCGGCACCCCTTTGGAGGAATTGTTCAGCAACGCCTACCTCTTCTGCCTGCCGTCGACCCTCGAGGGTCTCCCCCTCGCTCTGCTGGAGGCGATGAATTTCGGCAACTGCTGCCTCGCGAGCGACATACCGGAAAGCAGAGAAGCCCTGGGCAGCCACGGATACACATTCAAGAACAGAGATGAAGAGAGCCTCTACGGCTGCCTCGAAGATCTTCTCTCCCATCCCGAAAAGGTGGCCGAGAAAAAGCAGGCAGCACAGCGGCATGTGAGGCAGACATACTCGTGGGAGAGGGTCACCGACCAGATGGAAGCCCTCTACCTATCGTTGCTACAAGCACCGGGCTTCCCCAAATCGCAACCCGCGACTCGGGACAAACGTCGGTGAGAAAGAGAGGGGTTGAGATGGACGGAATGGTCGCAGTAACTTACCGGTGCAACAGCCGCTGTATCATGTGCCACACGTGGGCGCACCAGAGCGCGCCTGAAGACGAGATAAGGCCCGAACACCTCCTTACCCTGCCGAAACTGGTGCGTCTTAACATAACCGGAGGGGAGCCCTTTTTGAGGGATGACCTGAGTGACATCCTCGATGTGGCGAAAACCAGGGCCAAGCGCGTGGTGATCAGTACCAACGGATTCCTGACAAGAAAGACCTTGAAAGTAATGGAAAAGCATAAAGACGTGGGGATTCGGATCAGCGTCGACGGCATCGGAGAGACCCACAACCGCATTCGCGGGTTCAGGAGGGCCCACGAGGCATCTTTCGAGACACTTCGGGGCCTCAAAGAACTGGGGGTAAAAGACCTCGGCATCGCCGTGACCGCATCCGATCAGAATGCCGGAGAACTGGTAGCGGTCTACGACGTGGCGCGCCGGCATGGCGTGGAGCTCGCAACGGCCATCCTCCACAACGCCTACTACTTTCATATCGATGACAACGAGATTACCGACAAGGCCAGGGTCGAGGCCGGGCTGCAAAGCCTCGTAAAGGCCTTCCTCCGCTCGCCGTCTCCGAAGGATTGGTTCAGGGCCTACTTTACGAAGGGCTTCATCGATCAGATGTACGGCAGGCCAAGAGAGTTGAAGTGCACCATGGTTACGGATTCCTTCTTTATCGACCCTTACGGAGACATCAGGCCCTGCAATGTCATAGACTATGTATTCGGAAACATCAAGGAAACACCCTTTGATGTGATATGGAACAGCGATAAGGCCCGCGAAGCGCGCATGATGGTCGATCGATGTGCCGTGAACTGCTGGATGATCGGGAGTGTCGGTCACCTCATACGCCGAAAGTTCTGGATTCCCCTCTCCTGGATCGCGCAACACAAGTTTTTCGCACGGAATGTCTCGTGATTGATTTGACCTCCAGGTCGACCTTACGGCCCTGGGTGATCGTGGGCGCGCTCCTGGTGCTCTTTTGCGCAGCCTACTGGGTGCCGCTGAAAGCAATGGTGAATATCTGGTGGACTAACGAGGATTATTCCTACGGATTTCTCATCCCCTTCGGGTCTGCCTATCTCGCTTGGGAGAGAAGGAGAACCCTCGATGAAGTCACTCTAAGGACAGACTGGCGGTTCTTTGCTCCCCTGGCATTCTTCGTGCTCCTCTCGCTCTACGGTATCCTGGGCTCGAGCGGAAACATCTCCATGCCCGCCGTTCCGGTCATCCTTTTTCTTCTTGTCGGCTTCTGTTGCGGGCGGGATGTTCTCAAGAGGCTTGCCTTTCCCATCGCCTTTCTTGTTTTTATGGTTCCTGTCCCCGGCATCATTGAACGATCTTTGGGCATTTTCCTCAAATCCATTTCAACAAGGTTGGGCGGTGCGCTTATCGATGCCATGGGCGTTCCGGTATTTGTCACCGGCAACATCATCGACCTCGGCGTCACCCAGCTTCAAGTCGTAGATGCATGCAGCGGAATGCGTTACCTCTCGGTGCTGCTCGCCCTAGGGGTAATGTATTCCTATCTCTTCGAGCATGCCCTCTGGAAACGTCTTTTCTGCGCGGTCGCCACGATACCCATTGCAATGATGGTGAACGGGCTGAGGATCGGCGCAACCGGCGTCCTTGCCCAGGAATACGGACCGCAGGTTGCCGAAGGCTTCTTTCACGGTTTTTCGGCGTGGGTGATGTTTATCATTGCCTTCGCCTTTCTTTTCATTATAGGGAAGCTGTTGAGATACCTGCCGCCCCGGGAGGAACATACCCGGGTGCCGGCGCCGCAACCCCCCGGGGGCCAACGCCATACCGCAAAGCCACGGGGAGGAAGCGTGCCGAAGGGATTCGTCGTGTCAGTTCTCATCCTTGCGGTCGTGGGTCTATCGAGCTTCAGCACCGCAAGCTTTCCTCCCATCAAGATCAGGGGCGGGATAGAGCGCTTCCCCCTTGCCTTCGGCGGCTGGGAGGGGAGGCCGGAGGCCATCGATCCCGAAATGATCACCGCATCGGGGGCGGAAGAGGCCTTCTCGGCGGTCTACAAAAAGAACCGCAGCGATGTCTCTCTCTACATGGGCTACAGAAGCAGCGCCTTCCTCGCCAACGAGAACTTCTTTCACAGCCCCACGGTATGCCTGCCCTCGTCGGGGTGGACACCGACGGCCACCACCAAACGGGTGGTAACGGGTGTCCCCTTGTTCCGGGAGCTACCGGTCACGGCGATGGTCATACAGCAGTCAGGGGTAAAATACCTCGTCTATTTCTGGTTCCAGACAAAGGACAGGGCGACCTCCGACAAGAACATGAACCGGTTTCATCTGACGCTACACGCAATCGCCAGGGACAATTCCCACGACCTCTTCGTTCGTCCCATTATGGCCATCTCCGCTGACGAAACAACGGAACAAGCCGAAGCAAGAATGGATTCCTTCGTAAGAGATTTGATGCCCGTCCTCCTCGATTTCCTCGAAGAACGCCAGTACGAAGAACGGTAACAAGCACTCGATCGCATGGCCATCCTGAGTTCCGCACTGTTTTCCTTTTTCATAAGTCTCGCCCTCATTCCGATATTGACGCGTGTGGCCGTCGCCCGCGGCATAGGCCTCGACAAACCGGACGCACGGAAGGTGCACACCGCCCCCATTCCCCGTGTGGGAGGGGTCGCGATTGCAGTGAGCGTGTACGCGGTCGTCCTCCCCGGGCCGGTTCATGAGTCCCGTTTTGTCGTGGCTTTTGCGATAGCTGCGGCCGTCGTCATCGCCGCGGGCTTGCTCGATGATGTGAGAGGCGCAGGCTTCCGGGTCAAGTTCCTGGCCCAGATTGCGGCTGCCCTCTTGATGGTGTTCTACGGGAACCTTCGCATTCACAACCTGGGGGGCTTGCTCCCCGACGGCTGGCTCCTGCCCGATTTTGTCGCGATCCCCCTCACCGTCATCGCCATCGTCGGCGTCACCAATGCGGTGAACCTGTCCGACGGCCTCGACGGGTTGGCGGGCGGGATATGCCTCCTCAGCTTCTGCAGCCTTGGTTACCTTGCGTATCTCGACGGAAACCTCATTGTAACGCTGCTGAGCGTTGCCCTGGCCGGATCCCTGTTCGGGTTCCTCCGTTACAACACCTACCCGGCCAACCTCTTTCTCGGCGATACGGGAAGTCAGCTCCTCGGCTTTTCCGCGATAACACTGTCGCTCGATCTCACGCAGGGGGCGACGCCCTTGAGCCCCCTTCTGCCACTTCTCGTGCTCGGATTCCCGGTGCTCGACACCGTCACGGTAATGGCCCAGCGGATTTCCGAAAGACGACCGCTCTTTGCGCCCGACAGAAACCATTTCCATCACCGTCTCATGGGGTTCGGCTTGCCTCACGCCGAGGCCGTCCTCATCATTTATGTCATTCAGGTGCTCCTGGTGGTGGGCGCCTATCTGTTGAGATTCCGCTCGGAATGGCTGATCCTGTCCACTTACGCGCTCTTTAGTGCCGCCATTCTGCTGGCCTTCCACGGAGGGGACACCGGACACCTCAATTTCCGGCGTTACGATCTGATCGAAAAACTATTCGCCCGTCCTTTGAGGTCGATGCGCGAAAGAGGGCTCTTCATACGGGTGACATTCCGGACCCTGCAGGTGGCGTTGCCCCTGCTTCTTTTCACCGCTACCCTTCTTCCCCGCAACATCCCCGGGGAGTTTTCGGTGGTGTCAATCGTCTGGTTGGCGCTCTTATTGGCGGCACAGATATTCAAGCCGGCATGGATGAGAGGGGCTCTCATGTTCGTGCTCTACCCCTTTGTCCCGATACTGATGGTATTGAGCGTCAGTTCCGCGCGTGACATTCAAAGCGACCTCTTTCCCACGATCGGCAATCTCTTCTTTGTGGCCGTGGTCGTTCTTGCGGTTCTCACGCTCCGGTTCACGAGGAGAACGAAGGGCTTCAAAGCCACCCCGACGGATTTCCTCATCCTCTTCCTTGCCCTGGTCTTCCCCTATCTGCTCGCGAATTATATCCCTTTTGAAAATCCGTCGATGGCAGCAGTGCGGATCATAGTCCTCTTTTTCGGATATGAAGTGCTCATTGGGGAGCTAAGGACAAAGGTCGTGAGTCTCTCGGAAGCCACCATCCCCTCCCTGGCGATGATCGTCTTTCGGGGGTTGGCAGGCTGGTAATAATCGTAGAGGTCGGCCGATCGGTCACAAACGAATAATGTTTTTCCGGTTCATGATGCTCAAGGAGGTTTGAAATGATCGCGAAATGGAACAAGGCAGCCATATTGCTCCTCGCTGTTGTCGTGCTTGCGGCGTGCGGCGGCCCCGAGCAGAAGAAGATGAAGTTTTACAACAAGGGGAAGGCGCTTTATGAGAAAGGCGATTACGTGAGGGCGCGCATCGAGTTCAAGAACGCCATCCAGATCGATCCGAAGTTCTCAAACGCCTACTACATGCTTGGGCGGACATCCCTGAATACGGGAAATATCAGGGAAGCCTACGGGAGCCTAACGAAGGCGGTCGATCTGGAGCCCGGGAACCTGAAGGCCCAGACCGAGCTGGCCAAGTTGCTGCTCCGGGGTGGAGCGCCCGACAAGGCAGCGGAGAAGGCGGAATTGGTCCTCAAGTCGGAGACCGACAACGGAGAAGCAATAGCGGTCAAGGCCTCGATCTCCCTCGCGAAGAAGGAACCTCAAAAAGCCATTGCGATGCTCGAGGAGAAGGTCACCCGAGGCGTAACGGCACCCGAGGTTTTCATGGTTCTTGCGGCAGCGTACAATCAGACGGAAAACAAACAGGCCGCCCTCAAGACTCTGCTTCGGGGTATCGAGGCCAACCCGAAGTCGGTCGCCCTCAACATCGTCCTCACCGATTTCTACGCCAGGAACAAGCAAGCAGATGATGCGATCCGCGTCCTCCAGCACATAATCGCGCTCGAGCCGGACAAGCCGGCGCATAAGATCTCCCTGGCCGGCTTCTATTGGGACACCGGCAAGGAACAACAAGCACGCGAGCTGCTGCAGCAGGTCATCACGGGTGACAAGAAAGGAGAAAATGAAGATTCATATCTCCTGGTCTGTGCCTTCTATCTCAGGAGAAACAACGTGAAGGAGGCGGAGAAGATCCTCACGGCGGGTATCGGGGATAACAACAAGAGTCACAAACTGCGGCTCGCCCTGTCGGACCTCTACGCCAACACAGGCAAGGGTGACGATGCGTTGAAGGTCCTGAAAGAATATCTCACCATCGACAAGAAAGCGTCGAGTCCCGGGACTATCGAAACGAAGAATGCCCTGGCCAAGCTCCTCTTTGCCCGCCAACAGATCGACGAGGCGAAGAAGTACATCGACGACGTGCTGAAAGAGAGCCCCAAGAACGTTGACGCCCATTTCATGAAGGGGAACGTGTTTCTCGCCAGGCAGGACGGGACTTCGGCCGTTGCCGAGTTCCGGACGGTCATCACCGAAAGACCTCAATTCGTCACCGGCTATGTCAGGGCAGCAGAAGCGTATGCGATGACGGGCCAGTGGAACCTCGCCTCCGATGTTTTGCAGAGCGCGCTGAAAATCGACCCCAAGTCGCGCGAAGTAGCGCTGGCATTTGCCCGCATCGAGGCGGCACAGAAGGAATTCGGCAAGGCCGAGACCCGTCTGCGAAAATGGCTCGACGAGAATCCCAATGACCTTCAGGCAAGAGATCTTCTCGGCGATGTGTATATAGCGAAAAAAGAACCGGGACGGGCAGAGGCTGAATACAACGAGATCGTGAAAAAAGCGCCACAGATCCCCGCAGGCCACTTGAAGCTCGCGGCGTTCGCCATGAGTAGGGGGAACCTGGACAAAGCCAGGTCCGAGTATGAGCAGGTCCTGAAGCTGAACCCCAATATCCTCGCTGCCTTCGAGTCGCTGGTTCAGATCCACACCGTTCAGAAACAGTTCGGCCCGGCGAAGAAGCTGTGCGAGGACCGCGCGAGGCAGTATCCGAAGGACCCCATACCCTATAATCTCCTCGGTCAAGTGTACGCCAGCGAGAAGGATTACAAGAAGGCAGAGGAGGCCTTCAGCAAGGCGATGGAATTGCAGCCTTCCTGGCCGGCTCCGCTCGAGAATCTGACAAAGCTCGATTTGGTCCAGGGCCGCGCCGCGGCCGCGCAAAAAAGGCTGGAGGACCTCGTTCTCGCCAAGCCGGACAACCTAGTTGCATACGACCTGCTGGCTGAGATCTATGTCGCCACCAGGAAGTTCGAAAAGGCTGCTTCAGCCTACGAGAAAATCCTCGCAAAGCAGCCCGACAACTGGTCCACGGCAAACAACCTGGCCTTCCTGTTGACTATTCAGAACAATTCAGCCAAGGACCTCAGGAAGGCACAAGAGTTGGCTGAAAAAGCGCTCATGGCCCGTCCAAATGAGCCGTCAGTTCAGGACACTCTCGCCTGGGTCTCCTACATGAATGGCGACACGGGCCGGGCACAGGAGCTTATCGCAAAAGCCAAGGCCCGCCTGCCCGACAGCGCACTCGTGAATTACCACAGCGGCATGATCTCCTGGAAGGCGGGGAAACTCGCCGAGGCAAAGGAAAGCCTGAAAAAAGCGGTTGAATCAAAAATCCCCTTTGAGGGAAAGGATGAGGCGCGAAAAACCCTGGAGAAGCTTAAGATGCGCTCGTAGATAAGCGCTGCTTCCCGCTATTGTCCTGCTCTTAATTGACGGGCAGAGGGCCTCGGCCTTCTGCCCGGTTTTTTTGCTGCCTTCCTTTCACTCCGACCTGTGTGCGCTCATCACTTCCACTCTGTCCGGGTACCTGCCTGCGGGTGTTCGCTTCATCCTTTCACTCAGACTTACGCGTGTTCAGGACAAGGCCGAGCACCTTCTCCCCGGGCAATACTTCCAGCGCCCTTCTCACGTCGTGTATGGGAGTGAATCCGGCAGCGACGACCACCAGGATGTGATCCATCAGACGGGCGAGGGCAAGTGTGTCGGCAGCAGTGAGGACGGGTGGGACATCGAAGAAGATGTAACGCTCGGGGTACCTGTTCTTCATCTCCTGAACGAGATCCTTCATACGAGGGGAGCCGACGAGCTCGGCGCTGTCCCTCACGGCTGCACCCCCTGATATGAGCGTGAGCTTCTCGACGCCGGGCCACACGATGAGGTCTGGGAGCGGCCGGTTCTCGAGAAAGTAATCGCCCAGCCCCACGCCGGTGTTCAGGCCGAGCAACTTGTGGATTTGCTGCCTTCTGAGGTCGGCGTCGACGAGCAGGACCGTCTGTTGAAACTCACGCGCAAAGGTGAAGGAGAGGTTTACCGCGGTGACGGTCTTTCCCTCTCCCGGAAGGGCGGAAGTAACCATGATCGTCCTGCCGCCGCCGTTCGCGGTCCTGTTGAGGATGTGGGTGCGGATGACCTTGAAGGCCTCCACATCCGTATTATCGGGAGAAACTGCGATGCACCGGTTGGCGGCCGCGGTGAGAGGATTCAAGGAAACCGCGCGGGAGTGCGTATAGGTGGGCGATACCCAGCCTGCCAGCCCCTTTCGTGACGGATCACTCGTTCCCTGGCGTAGTTGCCCGTCCGGTGCCAAGCGGTCCTTGTCTTCCATCCCCCCTTTCGTCTGCTCCGCGGGATTCCACGGCATCCGTGTCGGTCTCGTGTGCTGTTTTGCCACATTTTTCAATGAACTCCAGATACCTTTCGCCTGTCCCATTATTCCACTATTCCGATTTTCCATCATTCCCCCTTAAATGCGTTAGTGGAAGCGATGAAACATCCTCGCTTTCTCGCACTACAGCCTCCGCCCGATCTTTGCCCATAATATGTCCAAATCCATAATGAAGAAGTGAAAGATAAGAACGGCGGCGATGCACAGGACTACACAGCCGGCAACGAGCCTGATCCGCTTTGTCCGCTCATGCTGCCTGTCCTCCTCGGTAATGATCGGCGGCACGGTGCCTATCACTTCATAACCGGTGGCAAGGGCGAGTTGAATCTCGCTTCTCACCGACTGGTCGCCATACTCCCTGAGAGCAACGCTCGCCACACCCCCGCCGATGCCGAGGAACAGGCCGACGAGGAGGATGGCGGGGACGTTGGGACTTACGGGCTTCTCAGGAAGACGGGCGGGGTCGATGAGGGTGAAGCGTTCTCCCATCTGCTGTTTCTCGAGACCCTGGGCGACCCTCGCCTCCAGGACCTTCTTCATCAGGTCATCATACTTGACCTGGAGATTCTGTCTCTCCACCATCAGGGCCTTGTATGCTTCCTCCACCCGGGGGCTCGCCTCGTTTCGTTGAATATAGCCTCCCCGTTTCTTCTCTGCCTCGATAAGCTGTCTCTTGACCGACTCTATGTCTGCCTGGGTACCCGCAAGCTGGGAGGCAAGAGTCACGTAGGAGGGGTTGTCCGGCTGATCCGCCACTGACGTGAGGCCCTTCTTCGGGGAACCACCTTCCTCCAAACGGGCGGACGATTCGATCCGTTTCGTGAGATCCTCGATGTCCGCCCTCGTCTTCTTCACATCCGGGTACTTGTCCGAATAGCGGTTCTCCAGTTGGACCAGCTTTGCCTTCAGTTCTTTCAGCAGGGCCTTATCCTGGCTCACCGTCTCGGCCGGGACGGTCGCGAGCTGGGTCTCGAGATAGCTTTCCTTTTCTCTCAGTGTCCGGAGCTGATCCCGCAGGTGGTCGATATCCCTCTCGGACCTGTCGAGGTTCTGCATGTTGACCTGGAGAAGCTCGGGGAGGGCTTCGATGTTCTTCGCCTTGAAGGCGGCAATCCTCGCATCCAGGTTCGTCAGGTTCTCCCTCACCGTCTTCGCCTCTTCCTCGAGGAAGCGCGAGGCCCCGGCGGAAAGCTCCGCCCTCACCTTCAGGTTCTCTTCGAGATAGAGGGACGCGAGGACGCTCGCCACCTGCTGCACGACCTGGGGTTGCTTCCCGTCGTAGGCAAGGCTGAAGGCGATGGTCGCGGTGCCTGCCTGTCCCGTCCTCGGGTCCCGGCCCTCGGCGCTTATCGTCTTCAGGGTGATGTCTTTTCGCATGATCGCGATGATCTCTTCGGTCGTCATCTTCTGCCTGAGGTCTGCGTAAAGGTTGAAACGGTTCATTATCTCGAGCAGCTTGGTGGCGCTCATGATCCGCTGATTGATGGCCTGGAGCCGTTCCTCGGCAAAGCCCGTTACCGTCGTCACGACGTAGTCCCGGGGGATGTCCTGTTCCTCTATGAGTATGGTCGAGGTGGAACGGTACTTGGGTGGCAGGACCAGGGCGACCGTGAGGGCCGCGAGAAAGATCACCAGCGTCGGGAGAATAAAGCTCAGCTTCCGGCGTTTTAGGATGGCAACGTAATCATTGAGGGTCTTTAGGTTCTCTTCCATTACTTCTTCCACCTCCCCTTCGTAATTAGTCTTTGCGCGCAAATTGACCTCCCCATCTATTCCAGAAACGGGTGCTGCAGAAAGAAACGCACCATGAAAAGGTTCCGATAAGCCGTTTGGCCGGCTTCCCGGTCGTCGAGCTTCGTGAACGTGTAAGACCCTTCGACGAACATGTCCCTGTTGAAGTCGTACCTGACCGAGGGCCTGATGTTAAGCGTACGCGTGTTGGTCGGGATCGTCGCGAACTCGTTGCCCTTGGAACTATTGATAAAATACTCCACGGCCAAACGGCTTCGGAACTCGTAGCTGAGCTGGCGGCCCAGGGAGAAGGTGAAGGCGGTCCTCTCCACCGTCCCTCCCCTGCCACTGGCCGGTTCGATGTCCTGGCTCGCGGCAAAGGTGCCGTCGGTGAGCTCCCCCTGGTATGAGAGTGCCACCTCCCCGACACCGCCCCAGCTGACACGCGACTCCCGCTCCCGGCCAAAGACGGGTACAAAGCCGAAAAAGCCGTCGACAAAAACGGGCGCAAACCCGAGGAGGGTTACTTGGTCGAAGGTCGAGTCGGTCCTCCGGACCCCGCCGTTTACGCTGATCGACCACTTCTCGTGGAGCGCGTGGTTGAGACCGACGCGGGCCTCGTAGTTCTCCACATCGAGGTCGGCGGTCGAATATCTAGCATAAGCCGCATTGAACGTGGCCTTGGTGTTGCGGAGGAAGCGGCTGAGGTCGTGTGTCAGGCCGAACGTCGCCGTATCGTAATTAAGGTCCGAGAAGCGCTGGCTGTCGTAGCGAACCGCGCCGTGCCCGTAAAGAAGGGATCCTGCCGTCTTCTCGCTGAAGTTGTAAACAGCCGAAGCGTCCGCAGTTATGTTTGTCCTCCTCACCCCGTCGAGCACGAGACCGGTAGTCTGAAGCTCCTGATCGGGCTGGGAATCATCCATATAGGAGAACTGACCGGACACCTGCAGCCTCGGATTGAGGAGGTAGCCGATTTGCGCACTGCCCCGGTAGCCGCGAGAGTCGAACGTCGTGTTGCGACGGTATGCATTCCAGGTAGCACCCGCCGAAACGTCAAGGTTCATGCGTTCTGTTTTGTCCGTCAGTTGCAAACCTCCGGTGGTTACGCTCAAAAAATCACTCAGCCGGTCAGTAGGGCTGATGAGGACGTTATCGTTGTATTGAAGCTCCTCTGTGATCGACGGAAGAAGCCGGAAATCATCGGCCCTCGCCGGACCTGCCCCCAGGACAGAGACAAGGAGCAGCGCGAGAATAACGGCCGGACTACGGTACCACAATAACGTCACCTCTCTTCAGCGGAATATTCTCCTCGAGGCGTCTGCCGTCCGCCACGTCACCATAGTGGAACGGGAACATACTGGTGCGGCCGTTCTCGGTGCGAAACACCCTGATTTTGTCCCTTTTCGCGAACGGGTTGAGCCCCCCGGCCATCGCGAGGGCCTGCAGCGTGTCGACGTTCGTGTTTATCACGAATCGCCCTGGGGAATTCACCCTGCCGATGACGTAGATGATCATGCTGTTCACCTGGCGCACTTCGACGTTCAAGACCGGCTCGGGCACGTAGTGGGAGATCTTCTCCTCCAGTTCCGCCTTGAGTTCGGCTAGGGTCTTGCCCGCGGCCTTGATCAACCCGACGAGGGGGAAAGAGATGATGCCGTCAGGAAGGACGACGATGTCCTTTGTCAGCGCTTCGTCTTTCCATACCGAGATGCCGAGGAGATCGCCCGGCCCGAGCACATAGCCCGAATCGACAACCTCAGGAGGAGCAGTCTTCTCCCCCGTATTTACGGCCGACGCGCCGGAAGCCCCTTTCAATGCGAACGGAGCAGGTCCTCCCGCCGCGCGCGGTTCCGTACCTTCAGCCAATGCAAAACCTGCGATCAACAACACCAGCAGCATCGCTGCAACCAAATTTCTCAATTTCTTTGCCCTCCCTCCTTCTGACCCGGATACGAGGCGCTCACAATCCAAACCGCCGCATACCCCTCTCCTTAGCATCCCAGCGGCTTGACATCCCAACGGCGCCTTTCACCGGTCTTCCCCGGCGCCCGAAGCCACCAGAGAGACCTTGCCCTTCCTCCCTGATATTCAGTACTTTGCGGGAACTTAACCGGAGCGGACGCAAGCTGTCGAGCATGGAACGACGAACTGAAACGCCTGTAGTTTAAGGTCGTTACATAACAACGCAAGCAATCACGAAAGGGCAAGCATTTTCCCGGACTTGCTCTTTCCGTGACACTGACCGCAAATACCCACTGTTTTCCTCCGTCTCGGGCATTGTATTTCACTTTTGTGTCCGCTCAAGGCATCCATCATAGCTCACCTTAGTGAAGAATTGATGAAAATACGGTGAAAAATACATGAAGTTCTTGACTTGTGAAAAATACATGAAGGTTCTTCACTTTAGTTATGAATAGCGGTATATAACTGAGGCATCGTTATAGCTATCAAGACGGCTTCGGGCCGATCTCGACTCTATGCCTCTGTTGCCGTGTCGTTTACCATAGAGATGGCCCGGTCCCGGACGAACCGGGTTACTGGCGCTAACAATGGATTTGAGGGTCATGAAGGCGTTATTTATTCGCGAATTATCTTGAGTCCATCCTGTTCGTTACCGTACCTGTCTGCGCATCCGGCCCAACAATTGACATAACGGGGAACCCTGGAAGTTCTGATCAAAAGCCTGACAATCTTCGCTTCAATGGTCCTGAGCTGCTCTTTTCTGGTTACTATTTCCATCTGTGTTACTATTCTCTGCCTCAGGAGGTCATCGAGATTCTTTTCTATTTCGTCGAGTGTTTCTCCCATCTCTTCGCCAAGCATGCCTCTGTCTCCTTTCCCGGTTTATTATTTATTCTCCTACACCCTCCTTAATCTAACCGTTGATTATTAAGGGGATATTTTCCTGTAGTTAAAATTGAGTGATCTTTTTCTGATTGCCTTTTGCGGGTCGAGATACCGGAAGGCAAGTGGGAGGTGTACGATGTCGTTCCGGAGGCCGTGCACAGTCCGGTGGTAACCCATCTCAAGCCTGTCGTCGAATTCGATGAGAAGCAGGTGAGGTGGTACACTGCCGCAGATGCGACGGAGGCATTGGAGAGAAGGACTCACTTAAGTTCCGCCAAGCAAGGAGAAAGATCCCTCCCGTCACATTAAACGAGACAACGGACTTTTCCGGCAGACAACGGAGCGACCCGAGGCTTCAGGGGGGGGGAGATTGTCTGAAGAGGCTTGGGCCGCTCAAAACGGGGGAGGGGAAGACAGTTAATTCACGATTGAAAGGATACCGGAGAATTGTGTATCAAGGATGAAAGAGGTGTTAAAATTCGATGAATAGTGTCAGTATGGCCATGCTATGCAGTCTGTCTGGTCCCTGTCCGGCTCTGATCGCCATCCAGTATTTCCCTTATTTTCTCGGAAAGCGCCTCCAGGGTGAAGGGTTTTTGCATGAAGTGGCTGTACTGTCCATCGAGGTTCGCCATACTCGCATCCTTTGCGTAACCGGTGATGACGAGGCAATCAATGTCCGGTCTCAGCTTGCGTATTTCCGTCCAGGCCTCCAATCCTCCTATTTTGGGCATGATCATGTCCGTTATCACGAGATCGATGATATCGGACCTTTCTCTGAACATCGACAAGCCTTGCGCTCCGTCGGCTGCTGCGAGCACTTCATAGCCCATGACGGTGAGGACATCGGACACGAGGGGTCGCAGCTCGTCGTCATCCTCCATAAGGAGGATCGTTTCTTTTCCCCTTACAAGCTGTTTTGCTGTCTCGGCCTCCCGCATGGT
Source organism: Syntrophorhabdaceae bacterium PtaU1.Bin034 (assembly GCA_002067405.1). The sequence continues at coordinate 53,982 of MVRP01000008.1, forward strand.
CATATCCGAGGTGCTGGGGAAGAATGCCTCAAAGGATGTCCCCACTCCCTTTTCCGTCTTCACCCTGGTGAACCCTCCATGCTTCTTTATGATGCCGTACACTACCGAAAGGCCTAAGCCTGTGCCGCTTTCCTTGGTGGTAAAAAAGGGATCGAATATCTTATCCACCACGGATGCCTCCATGCCGCTTCCCGTATCCCTCACCGTGAGGCAAAGGTAGTTGCCCGGCTTTGCGTCGGGTGGATAGTCGGAGGTGAAGCCGGCGACGATCGAGGTAAACGATGTCTCTATTGTTATTTTTCCTCCTCTCGGCATTGCCTCGCGTGCATTGACCACGAGGTTGAGAAGGACCTGGTTTATCTGGCCCACATCAAGGTTTGCGGCAGGCAGGCCGGGAAGGCATTCAATGCTCATCTCGATGTGTTCGCCGACCATTCTTCTCATCATCTTTTCAAAGTCAAGAACCACCTGGTTCAGATCGACCGTTCGGAGCTCCAGTACCTGGTGTTTGCTGAATACGAGGAGTTGTTTCACGAAGTCCTTTGCCCGGGAGACTGCTGTCTCTATGCTTTCGCAGCGTTCATAGATTTTCTGCTTGATCACCGCAAGGCCGCCTCCTGTGTTTGCAGTTGAAAGGCTTTGAGGCGAGAGGCTCAGTTTCATCAGCTCGGCATTCCCGAGCATGATGCTCAGAAGGTTGTTGAAGTCGTGAGCAATGCCGCCTGCAAGGCGGCCGACCGTCTCAAGTCTCTGGGACTGGAGCAGTTGCTGTTCGAGTACCTTGATCTGTCTCAGTTTCTCCACCATGTTTTTCATGGCAGAGAAAAGCTGGGTCGACTCATCCCGCCCCTCCGGCCTGATCTCGATTGCCAAATCACCTTTTGCCAATCTGTTGGCAATTTCCACCCCTTCCTTTAAGGGTCTTGTGATGCTTCGTGTAAGGATCACGGCTGCCGCAACAGCGATGGCGACAATCATGAACCCCATGGCCAGAAACAGGTTTCTCGTCATCTTGTAGCGCTCCAGGGCCTGACGGTAGTAAAAGGCGCCCATCTCCTGTTCATGGGCCACAAGTTCGGTCGACAACTGTTCAAGCCTGAGGACCGCCGGCCGAAGGTCCTTGTGGTAGATCTCGATTGCCCTCATGTTCCTGCCGGCACTGACCAGCTGCAGGATCTTCTCGCTGTTAACCCGTGCTCCCGAGAATGTCTCCCTGAGTTTGGCCAGCAGTTCCTTACCCTTGCCGGTTTCATCGAGTTTTTCGAGTTGTTCCAGGGCTTCCTGGTAGGTGGCCCGGGCCGTGAGCACGCGAACGTGCTCGAAACCTGTGTCGTTTCCTGTCAAAAGAGCGGTGAGAACAGCTTCATCCATGGTGTGCTTGGCATCCTTGATGAGACCTGCGTACCAGGTTTTTACGCTGGTGACCCGCACTGCGTGGTTCATCTTTTCACTGATTATTCTCATGCTCGAGAGGCCGAGGATGATGAGCACCAGCATAAAGATCAGGATCAAGGTCATGCCTGCGCTTAGCCTGGTTCCGATCTTCATTCGTCGTAAATCCATTTTGTTTAACCTCCGTCACGCGCGAACATGCCCCGCCCGCATATGCCCGTGTGTCCGGTTCACGGCATGCGCGTCACCTTCATCTCCCCAGTCTCAACAATCAGCGGGCCGTCATTCCGCCCGCGCCCTTTCGCTCGCCCTTCAGGATTGGCTGGGAGTTGTAAGTTATTGATTCCAAAATTTTTTCTGCCCGCTTTACCGCGATGCGAGGCAACGGGGCGTAGTGGAGCTGCGCAGCGTGTTTCTGGCCTTCGTGAATGATCCACCAGAGAAGTCGTACAAGGTCTTCTGCCCTGTCCTTGTTTCTGCCTCCGTAATTCTGCTCTTTGTAAAGAGCGATCCAGGTAAGCCCGCTGATCGGGTAACCTTCGGGCGCAGAAGTGTTGGTGAGGGAAACATTCGTATCTGCGGGTATATTCTCGGTGACCGCAAGGCTGATCGACCGCATGCTCGGCTCCACGTAACATCCTGATTTATTGCGCATTTTCGCAATAGTCATGCCGTTGCCGAGTGCGTAAATAAGCTCTACGTATCCGATGGAGTTGGGGATCTGCCGGAGCAGACCTGCCACCCCGGCGTTCCCTTTTGCCCCCTGTCCTACGGGCCATTTCACCGATTTTCCCGTGCCGACTCTTTCTTTCCATTGAGAACTGACTTTACTGAGGTATTCGCTAAAGATGAATGTGGTGCCGCTCTCGTCCGATCTGAAGATGACATTGATGGGTGAATCGGGCAGTTTGACGTGTTGATTGATTGCCGCAATCCTCGGATGGTTCCATTTGGATATCCTCCCGAGAAAGATGTCCGAGATGACGGATTGATCGAAACGGAGCTGCGGGTTTCCCGAGACGTTGTAGGCAATGGCAACCCCGCCCAGGCAGGTCGGTATGTGCACGATCCGGGAGGAGTCGTGTCTCATCTCTGCCGGGTCTACGAACGCATCGGTTCCCGCGAAATCCACGGTTCCGTTAAGGAGATCCTTTATTCCGCTTCCTGAGCCCACGCCCTGATACTCTATATTGATGCCAAAGCGAGTACGATAGGTGTCAAATATGGCCGAGTAGTACGGAAGCGGAAAGGTGGCGCCCGATCCTTTAAGGTGGGTCTGACCCCATGCGGATGAACCGGGAAGTATTGCCATTCCGGTCAAGATGGCGGCGAGGAGAATGGCGGGCCTCAGCCGGTTAATCATGCCACTACCTCCTTAAGTGCAATTACCGGGACACAGGCAAGCGGGTACCCGGTCGCCCCCTGCCATGCCGAGGTGCGGAGGAGATAGGGAGCGGAGGAGAAAATGCTTATCCACCGTTGCCCCTCTGTCCCGTTGCTTCAGCAGTAAAGCCACGACCCGCAAGCGGGTGCAGCATCCTTTATCCTCCTAGCCGAATTTACCCGTAAGATATGCCTCCGTCCTCTTGTCCCTGGGCACGGTGAAGAGCTTCTC
>MVRP01000009.1 GCA_002067405.1 Syntrophorhabdaceae bacterium PtaU1.Bin034
GACAAAGGAAGGGTGGCTCTCGACACTGAAGCAGGCGCTCTCCTTTCATCCCCGGCACCTTTCGTGCTATCAACTGACGGTCGAGGGGTGGACGCCGCTCGGGAAGATGATCGACCGGGGAAATGTCAGCCTGCCGGACGAGGATGAGTCAAGCCGGTTTTTCCTGCTCACTTCCCGCTTCCTCGAGTCTCACGGCTTCATTCATTATGAAGTGTCGAACTTTGCCGTCTCCCGGGAATTCTTCTGTCGCCATAACCAGAAGTACTGGCGTCACGTGCCGTATCTCGGCCTCGGCCCGGCAGCCCATTCCTTCGACGGTTCCCGAAGGTGGTGGAACCATCGTTCTGTGGAGCGCTACTGCGACGCAATAGAGGCGGGCGTGAGACCGGTCGCGGGAGAGGAAACGCTTTCCCCCGAACAGCTTGAGCTGGAAAGGATGTACCTGGGGTTGCGGACGCGGCAGGGAATAACGCTGCAGGACCTGCCGGAAAGCGCCCTGCCGATCGTTGAGGAGTTAAAAAGGTCGCGTCTCATCCGGATCACGGGGAACAGGTTGCGGCCTTCCCGCCGGGGTTACCTGGTGGCTGATTCCCTGCCCGTGCTGCTGTCCCGATAGGCTGCACCGTACTCGGGGTAACACTTTATTTCCCGCAAGCCTCGTCGGGAACGGTTTCGAGAGTCATCCATGCCTGATAACCAGCAGGGCGAGTTCGTCAGGGCCTTCATTGGACCACTCCCGTTCGACATCAGGATCGATCTCTGCCATGTCTCCCTTTTCAACCCTGTAGCTTTCATTGTTACATTTTAGAAGTCCGGTCCCGCTGAGAACCATGAAAGTAACGGGAATACCGAGCCTGTGAGGCGCTATTCCGGACCCGGGACGAATGGTGAGGCGCACGTATTCACACCCGTGTTTGCCGTAGATCCTCTTCCCTACCGCACCGTCGGCCTCGAATATTGTCTCACCTTCCGAACTCCTGCGGACCTCCGCACCAGGCAACCCTTTTGTCATTGTCCCATTCTCCTTGTTTTCATCATCTCTTTTGAATATCTTTAGTATACGAAGGACGATCCGGGCAATCAACAGATCCTGAGGGTTCCTGCCTCCCTTTCATCTCTTTCTCCATCTCTTTTTTTTCTGACCAATCCCGCATGAAGCATGGCCGCAACAAAGTCGCCGGACTTTTCCGGGAAAAGACATTCTCTTGACTTAAGTCAATGCGCCATTCTCTCCCGGGGATTAAAATGGTCTTATCATGAGGCGTTGAGAAAATGACTTTAAAACAAATATTAACGAAAAAAGGAGGATGGCATGTTTTGTTATCAATGTGAACAGACGGCAGGCGGCAAGGGATGTACGAAGATCGGTGTATGCAGCAAGCAGCCGGACGTGGCTGCGTTGCAGGATCTTCTCACATATGCCCTTAAGGGACTCTCTCAGGTAGCGATAGAGGGAAGGAAAGTAGGGATCAATGACGCCGCAGTCGGCCCCTTTATCTGCAAAGCCCTCTTCTCTACACTAACGAATGTGAATTTCGACGCGGCAAGGATTGCGGAACTCATCGGGAAGGCGGTTGCCATGAGAGATGAACTGAAAGCCAGGATAGGTACGAAGGTTGAAACAGGACCATCGACATTTATCCCTGCAGGTTCAATCGAAGCACTCGTCAACCAGGGTGAAGAACTCGCTTCACTGCTGGCATACGATGCAAATGAAGATATCCGCTCCCTCAAACATATCGTTCTATTCGGTATCAGAGGCGTCGCTGCCTATGCCGACCATGCTTACATATTGGGCCAATCGGATGACAGTGTCTATGAATTCATCGAAAAGGCCCTGGCTGCCATCGACAGCACGGACTTCGGGCTCAGCGACTGGGTGGGCCTCGCCATGAAGACCGGCGAAACAAACATACGGGCCATGGAACTTTTAGATGCAGCCAATACCGGGACATATGGCCATCCGGTTCCGACAAAAGTACCTCTCGGTGCCAAGAAAGGAAAGGCCATTCTCATTTCGGGTCACGACCTGAAAGATCTCGAAGAACTCCTGAAGCAGACCGAGGGCAAGGGGATCAATGTGTATACCCACGGCGAGATGCTTCCCACCCATGGCTACCCGGAATTGAAGAAGTACTCCCACTTCTACGGCCACTACGGCACCGCTTGGCAGAACCAGCAGAAGGAGTTCACAGAATTCCCCGGCGCGATCCTGATGACGACCAACTGCATCATGAAAGTCCAGCCGAGCTACAAAGACAACATCTTCACGACGGGCATGGTCGGTTTCCCCGGCATTCCTCACATTACGAACCTTGATTTCACTCCCGTCGTCGAGAAGGCCCTTTCGATGCCCGGTTTCAGCGAGGACACGGACGGGAAGTCGGTCATGGTGGGGTTTGCGAGAAACACGGTTATGGGTGTTGCGGGGACCGTGATCGAGGCAGTAAAGAACAAGAACATTCGCCACTTCTTCCTCGTTGCCGGATGTGACGGGGCAAAGCCCGGCCGCAACTACTATACCGAGTTTGTCGAAAAGGTACCGAAAGACTGCGTTGTCCTCACCCTTGCCTGCGGTAAGTTCCGCTTCTTCGACAAAGATCTGGGCGACATCGGCGGCATACCTCGTCTTCTCGACATCGGCCAGTGCAATGATGCCTACTCCGCGGTGGCCATCGCAAAAGCCCTTGCAGGGGCATTCAACGTGGGCGTGAACGATCTGCCCCTTTCCATGGTGCTCTCGTGGTACGAACAGAAGGCGGCGGCGATCCTGCTCTCGCTGTTCGCTCTCGGCATCAAGAACATCAGGCTTGGGCCGTCACTTCCGGCCTTTGTTACGCCCGCGGTGCTTGATGTCCTGGTGAAGAATTTCAATATAATGCCCATATCCACGCCTGATGAGGACTTGAAGGCAATTTTGGGGTGACACAAAACCCGTCGGAGGCGGCGACCCCGGTCAGCCGCCTCCGAAACTCATGGAGAGAGATAAGATGACACCTACAGAAGAACTCAGACACGAACATAAAGTAATTCTTCTCGTCCTTGAAGGCGCGGAGAAGCAGGTTGCCTCACCGGGGAGAACCGATCGAGCCAGTCTGACCGAAATGGTCGACTTCTTCATCAATTTCGTTGACCGTTGCCATCACACCAAGGAGGAGAAACATCTGTTTCCCAAGCTGGAGGAACACGGTATTCCGCGCCATGGTGGTCCTATCGGGGTTATGCTGGACGAGCACACCCAGGGGCGAAGCTTGGTCGCGGCGATGAAGGAGGCGCTCTCCGAGCCGCAAGGCGAGGGCGATCATGTCCCTGTTGACGCAGAGAAAAATCTCCTGAGGTACGTGGAACTGCTGCGGTCACACATCGACAAGGAGAACAATGTTCTTTTTGTTATGGCGGATAGAGCGCTTTCTGCGGAAGAGCAGCAAGACCTTTCGAAGGCCTTTGTGAAAGTGGAGGCAGAGGAAATAGGGGAAGGGGTACACGAAAAGTACCACCAGTTGGCCCACCGGTTGGCCGGAGTATAGCAGAAATATTGAGCCAAAAGGAGAAAACGATGACTGATAGCGTGAACCAGACAAAAGAACCGAAAGTACGGAATCTCAAAGGCATGGCCGATTATCAGGAACAGTCGATTGTCAGCCGGGAAATTATCCGAAAGCCATCCGGAACGATGACCGTTTTTGCCTTCGATAAAGGGGAGGGTCTCAGTGAACATACGGCGCCTTTTGATGCAGCGGTGTATTTACTCGAGGGAGAGGCCGAAATTCGTATCGACGGCACACCCTATCAGGTAAAGGAAGGCGAAATGATCATCATGCCTGCCACCAAACCACACGCACTTAAAGCGCTGTCCCGTTTCAAGATGCTCCTGGTGATGATCAAGTAAGGCTAAGACGCGACGATATCTCCTTCATGAGATTCTACAGGTTCTGCAACGGGCTGTAATTCATTGCCGGGAGGGATATCCGGCTGCTTCCCGGGTCGGGTCCCGAGGCAGATGTCCCGGGAGAACGTGTGAAGAAAATAAGCGAACGTTCTTTTGTCATTCCGGGCTCGACCCGGAATCCGGTAGTTTGGTAATTTTGATAACTTCTGGACCCCGGTTTTCACCGGGGTGACGACAAAAAGGTATATTTTCACCCGTTCACATCGGGGAAGTTTTACGCCACTGCCCTTTTCTGCAGAATGCTTCCCTTGCGACTGATGACGATCTCCTCGACGGGTATATGCCTGCCCGACAAAGAAACCGCCTTCCTCACCAGCAAGGGCAACTTGGAACAACAGGGCACTTCCATAGTAACGACCGTAATGCTTCTGACCCCTGCTTCCCTGAAGATTTGGGTAAACTTCATAAGATATTCTTGCACGTCGTCAAATTTGGGACAGCCGAGCATTACCACCTTGCCCGGAAGCAGCTCCGTATGAAACCCGCCATAGGCGAGAGGCGTGCAGTCGGCTGCGATGAGGAGATCGGCATTCTTCAAGAAGGGCGCCGAGGGCGGTATGAGTCTGATCTGCACGGGCCAGTGGGTAAGGGCCGAAGCCGTTTCGGCTGCACGGTCCTCGGACCCCTTGCGTTTCGTCAGGAGAGACGACGGAAAAACCTCGATATTCTGCGACGGGCAGCCGCAGGCCATGGTCGATTCCCGAGGGGGTTCTTCCGTCTTTAAGTGGGCTTCCACTGCAACAGGATCGAATTCTTCGGACTCTCTCTCAGTTATGGTAAGTGCCCCTTCGGGACAGCCTCCGAGGCATGCGCCAAGACCGTCGCAGTATGTCTCGGATACAAGACGGGCCTTGCCGTCGATGATGCGGATCGCGCCTTCGGCGCAAGCGGCCACGCATTCACCGCAGCCTGTACAACGCTCCTCGTCGATCTCTATTATCTTTCTCTTCACCTTCATTTCTGCCTCCTTATCGCTATCGTAATGTTATGATCTTTCCTTTGTCGCCACCCGAGCCGGAATTGAACTTTCTTGTCGCCAATTCCGGCATTATAGGAGCAGTTGCGCAATTGGTTACGGTCCTTCTCGTTCATCCGTGTTCCCCATGTTCTTTCTTTTTTCGCCTCTGTCTTTTCTGTAAATCGTTCAATAGAGGTAGTTTAAGGGATAAATGTTTGAGGTGCCTTGACTTGAGTCAAGGGTATGAAAAATAGGGACCGGCCCCCTGACCGCCTTGCCTTACACTGTGTGGAATTTCGTGCTATAATCGGTCAGGATGGACATGGGACGTAGGAATAAAAGGATTTTTGTATCCCTCGCGGTCTTTTTCGGGCTCCTGGTGCTGCTCGTTGCCGCGGCCTTCTTTTTTCTTCAATCGCCCGCGGTCATCAATCGCGTGTCAGCCGCAACTGAGCGCTTTACCGGGTATGCAGTGCATGTTGACCATATTTCTCTCGACCGCCGTCTCCAAGCTAAAGTGCAGGGTCTCCAGGTCAGGAGTGTCAAGGACGACAGCCTGCGCCTTTCCCTTGCGGCAGCGGAGGTGAAAGGGAAGTTGTCCGCCCCTCTCCGCATCGAGGTAGAGACGATAGTCCTCGAACATCCGAAATTCACCTACCATCTCAAGAAAACAAAAGAAAAAACGAACGTGTTTGCGGCACTGGAAAAGCTTCCCCCGGTAAAGCTGCTGAGCGTGAAAGATGGCGAGCTGGAGCTCAAAACCGGGGACAGCCGGTATTCCGTTCCCGGAGTCAACCTGACGGTCGAGAACTTTTCACCGAAGACCGGCGGGGACTTACGTCTGGAGGGACGGCTGAAGGTCGATTCTCCGGGGGCGTCTGCTGCCGGTGCTTTTGAAGGCAGCTTCAAGATGGCCCGCTTTTCCCCCGACCCTTCCGGTCGCGGCTCGATAAGGCTCTCTCTCGCTTCCGCTTCGATCGGTCCCGTATCTTTGGAAAAGGCTTCTCTCGCCTCCGCGGTCGGCTTTGAAGGAGAAAAGCTTTCCTTCGAGCGGATGAGGATGGACGCAGGCAGGGTTTCGACGGCAAAAGGGGCGCGAGAAGCAATCGCCGAAGAAGTTCAGCTCAAAATGGACCTTGCATACGACCAGCGTTCCTCGCGGTTCACCCTCACGTCCCTGGAGGGCAGGAGCCTCGGCCTCGGGTCGCTGGAGGGTCGATGCGAAGGCACGATCAATCCTTTCTCGTGGGTTGCCTCGTTCAATGCTGATTCGGTAGATCTTCCCAGAGTATTCACCCTTGCCCGGCCTTTCCTTCCCGAGGAATACCGCTCGTGGACGTTCAAGGGGAAAGGCGGCCTCGAGATGCGCACGGAAGGACGCATGGACGACCCGCCTGTCTGGAAAGCGGATGCGCTGGTCGACCTTAAGGAGGGCGGGTTTGCCTCGGGTGATAATCTGAAGGCGGGCGAGCGGATTTCGGGCAAGATCCGCCTGAAGCTCAGCTCGCCGGGTAAGGAAAAAAAAGGTGAGTTCAACGTTGCCGTGGACGCGGGTGAAGGAGAACTTCTGTGGGGCAAGTACTACAGGAATTTCAAGGGCGAGACCATGAGTGTCACTTCCGAAGGCTCTTTTGCTCAGTCCCCTTTCTCTCTGTCCTGCAGCGGCAAACTCGATCTTTTCCGTTCCGGTGATTATTCATTCTCGGCCGATCTTTCACCTGCCAAATCCGTCCTGACTTTTCAGGGCAAGAATATATCGCACCCGAAGATGTTCACCCTTGTTTTGAGCAGCTACCTCCGCGAGATTTACCCGGATATGCAGGAGATCGACGTGAGCGGGCATTCCGATTTCCTCATCACCGCGACCGCATCAGGTGAAGACAGGACAATCGAGGGGCTGTTGACGGTCCACGAAACCGGAGTGAACATACCTTCGAGGGGGTTCGCCCTTGCCGGGCTTCAGCTATCCCTTCCGTTCGACTTCCGCTATCCTCCTGCACAAACCGCTTCAGCACTCGACGCCGAGCAGGGCTCCGTCTCTTTCGAAAGGCTGGAAAAGGGCAAGTTCGCAATGGGGAAGCTGGAGGTGCCGCTCCTTTTGTCCCGGAACACCCTCCTTGTTCCTGTTCAGGTCGACATACCCCTTTACGGCGGAGACGCCCGGCTCACCCATTTCCGGGTGGACAGGCTTTTGTCCCCGGAGGTCCAGGTCCATGCGGGACTGTCCCTGGAACATGTCGACCTCGGAACGCTGACCGAGAAGCTGTCGCCGATTCCGGTCAATGGCACCATCGAAGGTGCGCTCACCACGATCAATTGTCAAGGCGGGCAGTGCAAGACCCGCGGGAGAATCGTGGCAAAGGTGTTCGGCGGACAGATCGAAGTACAGAAGATCTTCGGCCGCAACCTTTTCTCGCGCGGCCGCTCTTTCGGAGGGGATGTCCGATTTGACGATATTGACCTGGAGGCAGTCACGAGTACCATCGAAGTGGGGAAAATAACCGGAATTATCAAGGGCGCCATCAAGGATCTGACCTTCGAGTATGGACAGCCGTCGGAATTCGTCCTTGACGTGGAGACCGACACGACAAAGAGAGCGCCCCGCAGGGTCAGCGTCGAAGCAATAGAGAATCTCTCCATCATAGGCACGGGGTCATCGGCGATCTCGTCGGTGCTCAACAGCGGGATAAACAAGTTCTTCAAGTCATACCCGTACAGCCGGATAGGGATATCGTGCACCTTGCACAATGATGTCTTTTCCTTGCGTGGCACGATTCATGAAGGCGGGAAGGAGTACCTCATACGCCGGGCATTCCTGAGAGGGATAGACATCATCAACCAGAACCCCCAGAACTCGATCAGTTTCAAGGACATGCAGGAGCGGTTGAGCAGGATATTCCGGCCGAGGCAAGAGACCGAAAACGTGTCATAAAAGGTCGAAGAATGCTACAATCTTGTCGAGGAGAAAGCCCGGAGCAGGGAAACGCTCCGTCTAATTCAGGAGGGATTATGCGAAAAATGTTAAGAACCATCAATTGCTTCTGGGTCCTGTTTATTGCTTCGTGCGTCACCGTCAACGTCTATTTCCCCGCAGCCGCCGTACAAAAGGCTGCGGATGCAATCGTTGAGGACGTCACCGAGGAAGGCGGACAGCCGGCTAACGCACCGGCGCCGAAGCAGGGGCCGTCAAGCAGGCTAAACGATTTCCTTAAGGATCTTACCTTCGGTCCTGCTGAAGCCCAGGCCCAGGTTGACGTCAACGTATCAACTCCTGCTATCAGGTCTCTTAAGGATTCGATGAGGAATCTCTACCGCCAGCTCAAGCCTTATTACGAGAAAGGAGTGGTGGGAGAGGGCAACAAAGGCTTTGTCGAGATAAGGGATGCGGGACCGCTCAACCTTCAGGAGAGGGGCCAGGTGAGCGCCTGGGTCGACCAGCAGAATAAGGCGCGCAGCTCCCTGTACAAGGAAATTGCCGTTGCCAACAAGCTGGGCCAGGAATCGGTCCCCCAGATCCAGAAGATCTTTTCCAACAGCTGGCGGGACAAATCGAAGCCGGGGTGGTGGATCCAGAATGACAGCGGCGCATGGGAACAGAAGAAGTAGGGACACGATTCACCGCAACCTGTCGAGCACCGGCCATGAAAACCCACATCGGTACCTCGGGATGGAATTACCCTCACTGGAAGAAGGTGTTCTATCCCGAGGGGCTGAGATCGAAGGATTGGCTGGGCTTCTATGCGCAACGTTTCCACACCCTCGAATTGAATGTCACCTTTTATCGGAGCGTAAAGGCAGAGACCTTCAGGAAATGGTATGAGGCGGTCCCTGAAGGCTTTCTCTTTTCGGTGAAGATGTCCCGGTTCATCACCCATATAAGAAGACTCAGGGTGGAACGGGATTCACTGGAGCGGTTCCTGGGAAACATATCGCACCTTGCCGAGAAATCGGGTGTTGTCCTCATCCAGTTCCCGCCCTCCCTCAAATTCGATCCTGACCTCGTCTCAACCTTCTTCGATCTCCTCGATCCCCACTTCAGATATACCGTCGAAGCAAGGAACAAGACCTTCATCTGCGAGGAATTCTACTCCCTTCTGAGGGAACGCAATATTGCGTGGTGCATCTCGGAAACAGCCGGCCGGTACCCCTCCTCGGAAGCAACTACTGCCGACTTTGTTTACCTGAGGTTGCACGGCAGAGAAAAGCTCTATGCGTCGAGCTACAGTGATGACGCGTTGCAAGAGATCAAAGAGAAAATCGTCGGATGGGGCAAGGAAGCCTTTGTCTATTTCGACAATGATTTCGAAGGCTACGCACCGCAGAACGCCTCCACGCTGCAGGCAATGCTGAAGACATAACCGTCTTTCCACTCGTTCAACAACCGATCAGCCGTCAAACGATGCAATTTATTGACAAGCAACGACCCGCATGATAGGTTCGCTCAAAGGAACGATCGGTTTGCTCCGGGTTTCCTGAAGACAAAAGCATTTCATTGATGCTGGAGGAAGATATGATGTTTCGATTTGCGGGTGCACTCTTCTTCTGTCTGGTAACAGCGTTTTCCATGGTTGTGGTCCCCTCGGTCCATGCGGCGGGCGTCGATTCCTTTTCTCCGCAGGGGACCGTTAAAGGCGTACGACAGGTGGCGGCCCGCTTCTCGGACCAGATGGTCGCCTTCGGCGACCCCCGCCTCTCCGACCCCTTTGAAGTCAAATGCGGTGAGAAAGGTAAGGGGCGATGGGTTGACGGCAAGAACTGGTCTTACGACTTCGAACGCGATCTTCCTGCAGGTGTGGTCTGCACTTTCACCCTTAAACCTGCGGTCAAAACGCTCTCGGGTAAGCCCCTGACAGGTCAGAAGCAATTCACCTTCACCACGGGCGGGCCGTCAGTGATCGACTCCGAACCCTTTGAGGGCGATGAATCCATCGACGAGAATCAGCGATTCGTGTTCACCCTGGATGCGGAGGCCGACGAGAAGACGGTCTCGGAGCGGGTCTACTGTTCCGTTGAGGGCATCCAGGAGCGGGTCGGCATACGGCTTATCACAGGAAAGGAAAAGGATGATCTTTTCGCGGCCATAAAGCACCGAAAAGGCCGTGGCCCGACCGTGGTGTTCGAGTGCCGCCGAACCTTTCCCCAAGAGGCGGTGGTCAAGGTCGTGTGGGGAAAGGGTGTCAGGTCGAAAAGCGGTGTTGCAACGACCGAAGACCAGGTATTGCCGTACAGGACAAGGAAACCTTTCACGGCGAGGTTCAGCTGCATGAAGGAGAAACCGGACGCCGGCTGCATGCCCCTTTCGCCCATGCGGCTTGACTTTACTGCTCCCGTATCGGTGAACATTGCGGGCAAGATAGCGCTCAAAAACAGCAAAGGGCGCGTATGGGGCCCGGCAAAGATCGAGGATACGGAGGGTCGGTCATATATTGTCGCAGGCGGCAAGGTGTACCAGGCAAAGGCAGCGGGAGCGGAACGCTTCGTACAGTCCGTCTCTTTCCAGGGCCCTTTTCCCGAAAACACGGCTTTCACCCTCACCCTTCCGCCCGGCTTTAAGGATGATGCCGGAAGAAAGCTCGCCAACGCGGATAAATTTCCCCTCCAGGTAAAGACCCACATCTATCCCCCTCTCGCCCGGTTTGCGGCCCCCTTCGGCATTATTGAATCTGCCGATCCGGTGCTTCCGGTGACGGTCCGCAACATTGAGACTCAAATGAGGACATGGATACAATCGGTCGAGAGTGAAGGCGGGAAACAGACGGCACCACGGATACCGTCGGCGCAAGCCGGGGCGGCAAAAGACAAAGAGGAGCCGGAAATTGGCGGAAGCGTCAACGCGTCCATTAGCCGGGTGGCTTCAGACAGGGAAGAGACGATCATAGCATGGCTCAAGCGGCTCCGCCGCATCAACAGGACTGAATCGGTGTTCGGCAAAGGAGACGGGAAACGAGAAGTGGCCGTGCCGCGGCCCGGCCGGTCCAGGGAGTTTGAAGTGGTAGGGATCCCGCTCAAGGAGCCGGGCTTCTACGTGGTGGAACTGGAAAGCAAACTCCTCGGCGCCCGTCTCCTCAGTAAGCCGGGACCCATGCATGTTCCTGCCTCGGCGCTCGTGACGAACATGGCGGCCCATTTCAAGTGGGGCAGGCAATCATCCCTTGTCTGGGTGACATCTCTCCATAATGCAGCACCTGTCGCAGATGCGGCCGTCACGCTCAGGGATTGCTCGGGAAAGCTGATATGGCAGGGCAAGACGGACGCCAAAGGCATCGCCAAAATATCCGGAGAACTTCCGTCCGCGCAAAAGCTTTCAAGCTGCCCCCTCGGACCCGAACGCCAGGCGAACCCGTATGACATCGATTACCCGGCACCTTTAGGAGACGTTGGCTCCGGGCTTTTCGTTTTTGCGAAGAAAGGCAACGATATGACCTTCACCCACTCCAGCTGGAATGAAGGCATTGCGCCGTGGAGGTTCAACTTCCCTACGGCAGCAGGATATGCTGATAAGGAGAACTGCTCTGCTCACACGGTCTTCGACCGGACACTCTTGCGGGCAGGCGAGACACTCCATATGAAGCATTTCATCAGGCAGAAGGATATGGTAAAGGGCTTTGTCATTCCTCCTGTATCGTTGCTGCCCGGCAAAGCGGTCATTCGCCATGCGGGAAGTGACCAGGAATACGCCTTCCCGTTGAAGTGGAATACTGACGGCACCGCGGAGATGACCTGGGAGGTGCCGAAAAACGCGAAGCTGGGCACGTATCAGGTCACTCTGGAGCAAAAAGCGGCCGCAACCGGGAAAGAGGCTGGCCGCAAGGTATTCGGCACCGGGTGGCAGACGGGCTCGTTTCGGGTCGAGGAGTTTCGGGTTCCTCTTATGAGGGCGATCGTGCAAGGGCCCAGGGAACCGGTCGTCAAGCCCAAGGAGGTTCACGTCGACGTATCGCTCACCTATCTCTCGGGCGGGGGCGCGTCGTTGGCGGCGGTCAAGCTCAGGTCCGAAATAAGGCAAAAATCGATCTCGTTCCCGGACTATGAAGACTTCGTCTTTTCGAACGGCGGCGTAAAGAAAGGGGTGGAGAAGCCTCTGTATGAAGACGAGGAGACGGAGTACGAAGAGGGCCGGCCGGTCGTTCAGAGAAGGGGAGGTGGCAAGGGGCAGGATATCAAACTGAAAACCCTTGAATTGACGCTCGACCAGACCGGGTCCGCACGGGCAACGCTGAAAGACATTCCGGGGATCGACAGGCCGGGCGACCTTCTCACCGAACTTGAATTCAGGGACCCGAACGGCGAGACGCAGACTGTTTCGTCTCACATCAATGTTTATCCGGCGAAGCTCCATGCAGGTATCGCCGTCGATGGAACAGGAGAGGGGTCGCTCAGATACAGGGCAATGGCCGTGGATCTGAAGGGGCAGCCCCTGGCCGATGCAACGATCAAGGTGAACCTGCTCCAAAGGAAGACATATTCCCACCGCAGGCGGGTGGCCGGCGGCTTCTACGCGTATGAGCACACGAGCGAGATCATGGAGGCCGGACCTCACTGCGAAGGGAGGACGAGTAAAGAAGGGATACTCTTCTGCGAAGGAAAATCACCCGTTTCCGGAGAGATCATCCTCCAGGCCGAGGCGCGGGATGGTTCAGGAAATGTCTCTACCGCCCACGCCGAGCAGTACGTGTACGGCGTTGAAGATCAATGGTTCGGGGCAGGGCAGGACGACCGAATCGATCTCGTACCGGAGAGAAAGCGCTATGAGCCGGGCGAGACAGCCCGGTTCGAGGTGAGAATGCCTTTCCGGGAGGCGGCCCTGCTCATCTCGGTCGAGCGCGAAGGCATCATGGATACGTATGTGAGGAAGATTTCCCGGAAGGAGCCGGTTTTCGAGATCCCGGTAAAGGATTATTATGCGCCGAATGCGTACGTCTCGGCCCTCGTGGTCAGGGGGCGTGTGGCCGATACAAAGCCAACTGCCACCTTTGACCCCGGAAAACCGGCGTACAAGCTGGGCATTACAGAGATTAAAGTGGGATGGCGAAACCATGAGCTGAAGGTCAACGTCGCCACGCCGCGCAAGACGTACCGGGTCAGGGAGACAGTGGAGACGAAGATCAACGTGAAAACGGCTCTCGGCAAAACGCCTCCCAAAGGGAGCGAAGTGGCGGTTGCCGCAGTTGACGAGGGCCTCCTCGAACTCAAGCCCAACGAGAGCTGGAAGCTGCTTGAAGCCATGATGAAAAGGAGGCCCTACGAGGTCACAACTTCGACAGCCCAGATGATGGTTGCGGGCAAGCGGCATTTTGGCCGCAAGGCGCTGCCGCACGGTGGAGGGGGCGGTAAGCAGACTACGAGAGAGCTGTTTGACACACTCCTTTTCTGGAAGGCAAGGATCGCTCTCGACGAAAAAGGTGAGGCAACAGTAAAGATACCGCTCAATGATTCGCTCACGTCATTTCGGATTGTGGCAATCGCGTCGGCCGGCGCATCTCTTTTCGGGACGGGGAGCACGAGTGTTGTCACGACCCAGGACCTGATGGTCCTTTCCGGGCTCCCTCCGCTCGTGAGGGAAGGGGACCTCTTCACCGCAGGCTTTACCGTCCGGAATACTTCCGGACAGCCGATGGACGTGGAGGCGAAGCTGATCCTGACCGACGGAACGGGAAAGAAAGAGCTGACGCCTATCGCCCGGACGCTCGCTGCGGGCGAGTCGTGCGAAATAGGCTGGGATGTGAGCGTGCCTTTTGGCTCGGCGACGCTCGGCTACGAGGTGAGGGTTGCGGACAAGGCGTCAGGCCTGTCAGATACGGTGAAGGTCAGCCAGAAGGTGGTCCCGGCGGTGCCTGTCAGGACCTTTCAGGCCACTCTTCTTCAGTTGAAGGAACCGCTCCGGATGTCCGTAGAAAGGCCCGATGACGCCATTCCGGGCAGAGGCGGCATACACCTCGGTCTGAAACCGAAAATTGCAGAAGGACTTGACGGCGTGGCCGGGTACATGAGCCAATATCCGTACGTCTGTCTTGAGCAGCGGGTGTCAAAGGCCGTAGCCCTGAGAAATGGGACCATGTGGCAGAAGATCATGGCGGAGCTTCCTTCATATCTGGACGCTGACGGCTTGGTCAGATATTTCCCGGCTTCGTTCATTCTCGGGAGCGATGTGCTCACCTCGTATGTGCTCGCCGTCGCCCACGAGGCGGGATATGTAATTCCGGGCAATTTGCTTGCCAGAATGAAGAGTGGCTTGAAAGGGTTCGTCGAGGGGCGGATCACCAGGTGGTCGAGCCTGCCGACCGCGGACCTTGCCATAAGAAAAGTGGCGGCAGTGGAAGCCCTTTCCCGTTACAAAGAATCGGGCAACAAGCTCCTCGATTCCGTTGCCGTCGAGCCGAATCTCTGGCCTACCTCGGCGGTGCTCGACTGGATCAGCGTGCTCGACCGGACAGCCGATATTCCGGACAGGGCGACGAAGCTGCGTCAGGCACAGACCATACTCCGCTCGCGGCTCAATTTCCAGGGGACCGTAATGGGCCTCTCGACCGAGAAGTCAGACTATTGCTGGTGGCTCATGGTGTCGCCCGACACAAACGCAGTCCGGACCTTGCTCACCACGCTCGCATTTGACAGCTGGGATCAGGATGCCCCGAGGATCGCCCGGGGCGTGATAGGCCGGCTCCGCAAAGGCCACTGGAATACGACCGTGGCGAACGCCTGGGGAGTGCTTGCCATGGAAAAGTTCTCAAAGAAATTCGAGTCAATTCCCGTGACGGGCACGACCGGGTCGTCACTGGGACGCAAATCGGCTTCCACGGATTGGGCAAAAACGCCGAAAGGTTCGGAAATCATGCTCCCGTGGCCGGCAAAGAAGGAAGCGCTCCGGGTCGCACATCAGGGCGGGGGGAGCCCGTGGCTTACTGTTCAGAGCCTGGCGGCAATCCCTCTGAAAGAGCCGCTGTCGAGCGGCTACAGGATCAGGAAGACCGTGTCGCCGGTCGAGCAGAAGACCCCCGGAAAATGGAGCAGGGGAGACGCGGCGCGGGTGCAGCTGGAGATCGACGCCCAGACAGACATGACGTGGGTAGTGGTCGACGACCCCATACCTGCGGGTGCGACTATTCTGGGCAGCGGTCTCGGCCGAGACTCAGCCTTCCTCACAAAGCAGGAATCGGAGAAGGGACGGGCGCGCGAGGTGTTCAGGGAACGGTCATTCGAGGCGATGAAGGCCTATTTTGAATACGTGTGGAAGGGGAAGTTCACGGTAGAGTACACGGTAAGACTGAACAACGAAGGGACGTTCAACCTGCCGCCAACCAGGGTCGAGGCGCTCTACTCACCGGAATTGTTCGGTGAGCTGCCGAACAGCAGGATACAGGTTGTACCGTAGCGACGGGCACGCCGGACGCGCTAAAGGGTCCTAATCCCCTGGGATCAAACCCTGGCTTCTTCGCTGCCGCCGAAGACCCGGTCTATGGCACCCGTCAGTTCCGACCGTTGGATCGGTTTCATGAGAACCGCGTCGATCCCTTCGGAATGCGCCAGTCCGGGCGACACCGCCTCGCTGTACCCGGTACAGAGGATGATCGGAACGGCCGGACGGATGTCGAGGAGCTCTCTTGCAAGCTCCATTCCGGTCATGTGAGGCATGGTCTGGTCCGTTATGACGAGATCGAACCGGCCGGGATCTTCGAGAAAGATTTTGAGGGCCATAATGGGGTCGGTTTCGGTTACCATGTGGTAGCCCAACTGGCTCAGGGTACTCCTGGCAGCGGTTACGAGCTGCTCTTCGTCATCGACGAAAAGAATGGTCTTTCCGATCCCATGGTTCGGGGATAGGGATCTCTTTTCCACGGCATCCTGCTGCGTTGCGGCCCGGGGGAAGAATATCCTTATCGCTGTCCCCTTATCCGGCCGGCTCTCGACGGTTATCGTTCCCTTGTGGCTCTCGACAATGCCGTGAACCACGGCGAGGCCCATGCCGTGCCCTATCTTCTTGGTGGTAAAGAACGGCTCGAACATTCTCTTGACGACTTGCTCATCCATACCGGAGCCGGTATCTCTCACGGAGAGCATCATATACTGTCCGGCGGGCAGCTGACTGTACAGCCGTTTTTCAGGGCCGACGTTCACGGCGGCGACAGTGATCTCGACCGAGCCCCTCCTGTCATTGATCGCATCACGCGCGTTGGCCACAAGGTTCATCAATATCTGCTGGATAAGCTGAGAGTCGGCGATGATCGTGCCTTCTTCATCCTGCAGGTTCAGGGACATGTCGATGGTCGCAGGGAGGGTCGCCCTCAACAACGCGAATGTTTCGCGTACGAGTGGCGCGAGTCTCACCGGCTTTCGCTCGGGCTCCACTTTGCGGCTGAAAGTAAGGATCTGCTGCACCAGGCTTTTTGCCCTGATGCACGCTTTCAGGCTCTGTTCAAGACGATGGTATGTAGGATCCCCCGGCCCCACGCTATCCAGCGCGAGTTCCGTGTTTCCCAGTATAATGGCCAGGATATTATTGAAATCATGGGCTATGCCGCCGGCGAGGGTACCGATGGCCTGCATCTTGTGCGCCTGGCGAAGTTCTTCTTCCTTCTGCTTCTTTTCGGTTATATCCTCGTCCACTATGACCGCGCCCATTACCTTTCCCTGCTCATCGAGCACCGGTACGGCCGAGTGAGCGACGATCTTGTGTTTTCCGTCAAATGTCTCGATATCCATCTCTTTGTTGAGCGTGGTTTCGCCTTTTACAATAGCCCGCCAGCCGCTTCTCTCCTCCTGCTTGACCGCTTCTCCCGTTGCCGTCCACCAGGCCTTGTACTCGCCATACCCTTCCATGCCGACATAGCGGACCCCTCCCCAGATTTGCTCTCCGGCAGGATTGCACCGGATGATCTTGCCATGGGCATCGAAGACCCACACACCAACCGGGAGAGTATCCATTACTTTTTGCAGGAATTCTTCGGCTGTCCTCCGGGCTTCCTCGCCCTTGACCTGATCCGTCACGTCCTGCAAGTAGGCGGAAAGACCGTCTTCGGAAGGATAGAGGCGGACGTCAACCCATTTATGGGTGAAGGAAGAGAAGAATCGGAACGAGGCCGGCTTGTCTTCCTTCATGGCCCTTTCACACCGATACCGGAATTCGGAGGTATAGGCGAAGGTCTCCCATATTCTCTTTCCGATGATGTCTTCGCAGGATTTGCCCAGGGCCCTTTCGAAGTTCTTGTTGCAGTAGGTGAACTGCCATTGCCGGTCGACGCTGAAAAAGGAATCGGTGATGCTCTCGAGGATGCTGTGAAGTCTTCTGTAGGCGGTGATCAGCTCCGCGGTCCGTTCGATGACGCGAGCCTCAAGTTCCGCATGGGCCTGCCTGACAGCTTCCTCGGCCTGTTTACGTTCGGTGATATCGCGAATGGAGGCCATACATATCAAGCGGCCGGCCCGCTCGACCGTTTTGCCGTGCACCTCGACAATCAACTCGGAACGGTCTTTTCTGAGCGCCCGCCACTCTCCGATCGCCTCGCCGCCGGTGAGCGTCGCCGTAAGCTTCTCACGCTCTTCGGGCACCACAAAATCGGTGAGGGGCCTTCCAATGACTTCGGAGAGGTCATACCCGTGCATACGGGCGAACTGTTCGTTTGCCCCGACCACGTAGCCGTCCTCGGACCACACGAAGCCCTCGAAGGTTGAATCGGCAAACGCTAAGTAGCGTTCCTCGCTCTCTCTGAGAGACGTCTCGAGCTGGTCGATCCTCTGCTCCATGATCGCCTGTTCGGCAGGCTCCTCTTTCGTTCGGACGCGCAGGGGATCATGGATATTGCCAGCGCTTCCCTTTTTCCGGGTGTCCCTGTTCATCATACTCCTCTCTTTTTGTCCGGGGCTTATCCGCGGCTGAAATCACGAGGGTGCGATGACTGCTTTCATGAACATGCGCCTGCGCCGCCGGCAGCAGTCCGGAGGTGCAGGCTCTACCTATATACCTTAATTTATTATATCTATCAGGCGGGAAACAGATCAATACTCTTCGCTCTATTATTGGGGCTCGCGTCGCCCCCTCCACGAACAGAGTCCGTGGAGCCTTCCCCTCAACAAAAGGAAGGGGCAGTAATTCGTCGGCTCGCGTCGCCCCCTCCATCGGCGGAAGCCGGATGGAGCCTCCCCTTCAACAAAAGGAAAAGGCATTGGATTGCCGGCTCGCGTCGCCCCCTCCATGGGACCGCCTGGCGGTGCCCGGCCCGCAGAGCTTCCCCCTCAATGGCTCGCTTTGCTCGCTCGTAGATTCCCACTCGACGAGAGACCATGGGAATCTACGTCTCCGGGTTTGCAGCAGATCGGATCTTATCTATCTTCTTTCAAAGAAGGTAAGACCTGCGGTTAATTTGTAAAGGTACGGCAAGACGGAACAGCAATCTGTCTCACTATCTTGACAGGCATGAACCAAGGTCAAAGAATTAAATAGGAAGAATTCTCCTGCCATCCTGTAATTCCGTCCAGCCAAGAACCAGGGAGAGTGAGAGGGAAGTGACCGGAGTCGGCAGAAATCACCAAGGAGGTAAATTTCATGTACCTCGTTACCTTTACAAGGAAAATGGGAACCAGCGGATCGGAGATCGCGATGATGGTCGCGGGGCAGTTGCAGTACAAGCTCTATGACACCGAGGCTATCGAAAATACCGCAAGAGAAATGGGTTTTCTCAACGATGTCAAGGTGGTGGATGAAAAAGCCCCATCTTTGTTCGAAAGGCTCTTTTCGCATCGACCCGAGATATATCTGGACCGCCTCAACTCGGTCATCTATGAACTGGCGAGCAGGGGGAATGCCGTGTTCCTCGGGCGGGGGAGCCACGTGCTCTTACGGACTTTGAAATGCGCCTTGCACGTGAGGGTGACCGCATCTATGGAAAAACGTTTGAGGAACCTGATGAAGAGGGGTTTTCAGAAGGAAGAGGCCATGAGGGCTTTGCGCAAAAGCGACCACGAGAGGGCGGCTTTCATCAAATTCGCCTTTGGCGTGGACTGGGATGACCCGGAACAGTATGACGTAGTGTTCAATATGGATAACCTGACCGTCGATCTTGCGGTTGATACCGTAGTGCAGATGGCGCGTGCCGAAGAAATAAAGGCGCGCTCGATAGATGCAATGATCTCTTTGGAAATGATGGGCTTAACCAAAAGAGTAGAAGCGGCCTTGATAGAGGCTGGTTTTTCGCTGACATCCCTCTCGGTTTCAGTTGCAGAGCCGGGTAGGATCGAGCTGGGGGGATCCGTGGACGTCCAATCTGACAAGGATAAAGCGGAAAAGGTTATAAGACAGGTCAAAGGCGTTAAATTTGTACACAACCAAATCCAGGCAGGACGGGTAAGAGAGGGGTTTGCGCGAGGCGTGTGACAAACACATCGAGCGTGAAAGGCCTTGCCGGGAAGATCCCGACTTCGGAAGCGGGAAGATCCTGACTCCGGAAGACAGACCCGCGAGGGACGAGGGGTGTCACCCTGCAACCCGCCGGACGGCGAAGGCCCGGAAACAGGCTTCGCCGAATTTGGTTTTTGCATCCGGACGGGGATGAGTGCCGCAATCCCGGCCGTGACGCAAAGATCGCACCGGACACGAAGGGAGTTGCGGCATTTTTTAGCTTTTTGCCTTCAATACCTGGGCGATATCTTCCACCATCTTTTTCGATCCCACGTAGAGGGCGGTGCGCTGATGGTGTTTGGCCGGCTCGATCTCCAGTATCGGGTCCCCCTGCTCATTAACGGCTGCGCCGCCGGCTTCTTTACACATAAAGGCCACGACCGCGGCTTCGTACATGAGCCGCAGCTTGCCATCGGGCCGGTTCTTTTTCGGATTGGGATGGTTCAGTATTGCCGGGTACATAAACATCCCTCCGTTTGCCAGAACCCTGTGGAAATCTCCCGCTAAAGCGCCAAGATACCTGAATGCGTACTTGGGTTCATTTTCTATGATCCATTTCTGCACGCATTCTGCGAAGGTGTTCCGGTTTGCGGCATTGAAAGACAATTCCCAGGTCTTTGCGTCTTCAGGAAGTATTAATCGGGTCGGTCGCACGTAGTTCATGGTCTCATCAATATGGAACCGCCATGTACCCGCCTCCCGAAGGCCCATGGTAACGGTTCCGGTGGGGATGACGAACATGCCTGCCGCGATGAAGTCCTTTCCGGCCCTCAGATGGCCGTCTTCCTCGCCATTCAGGTTGCGTTTTGCGATACCGAAGAGAAAGCCGACGGGAAGACCGTGGGCGATGTTTGAAGAGCCGTCCAGGGGGTCGAAATAGACGAAATAGCGCCCCCCTTCGACGTTCATCGGGACAATCTCTTCCGATTCCTCACTGACCGCATGAATAACGCGTCCCGATGTCCTGAGATAGTGAATGACTATCTCATGGGCAATATCGTCCATCTTCATCACGTTCTCGCCCTGCACATTGACGGTGCCTGCCGCCCCGAGGTTGCCCTTCAGGGCCCCCGTAAGATAATAGTGTTGGATATGCTTGGCAGCGCTGATCATTGCATCCATCAGGATCAGAAAATGGCCGGTGCGGTGCTGTCTCTCCTGGTGTTCAAGGAGGAAATTCATGAAAGTCTGTTCAAACTGGATCATGTGAAACTCCTTCTGCAATAGTTCTCCACTACTCAACCGATAGATTCACTCAGCTGCTTAACGCTTTTTACCCAATTCCCTATTCTACCACTGTATACAGGAAAGTAAATATGGGCGGCTTCAAATTCGCTATTTTTCGCGAAAAATCTGCCGCCCGGTTCTTTTGTGTCCGACCTGCTGGCTATCCGAGCATCAGCCGTTGTGGATCTACTTCCTCGCGGAGGATCCTGAGGTCTTCAGGCCGGGGCGGCTCTGCCTCTATTGCCCGGGAGACATCAACGGGGAAACCCGTATTCTCGATTATGGTCTTGACGCTGACCCCCGGATAGTAGGAGGCGAGATACATCTCCTTGGTGTCGCTGTCGAATTTCATCACCCCCAGATTCGTTACCACGGCCATGGCCCCACCCCTCTGGAGACCCAGCTTCTTCCTTGATTCCCCGCCCTCATACCAGCCGACACTTGTGAGGTAGTCGAGTTTCGTCACGAATCTCCGCTTCTGATGCTGCATAAAGGTGATAACGCCCGAGGCGAACGAAGCGACGTCGCAGGCGCCGCCGCTCCCGGAAAACCTCGTTTTCGGCCTGTGGTAATCGCCGATCACGGTGGTGTTCAGGTTACCGTACCGGTCTATCTGGGCAGCGCCGAGAAATGCGACGGTGTGGAGCTTTCTGTGGCCCACGATGGAAAAAGCCTCAATGAGGCCCGAGTTGAGACATGTTCCGCTCATCACCCGGAGGTCCGCGACAGCCATCGGGATCTCGTCAAGCGTAGGATCGATCCCGCCTGTTTCAAAGAATATCACTGCCCTGGGCGCGTAAATCCTCTTTGCCGCGGTCGCTGCCAGCATGGAGACGCCGGTGCCCGCAAAAACGATGTCGCCATCCTTGATGAAGCGGGCGGCGCTTATCGCCATCATTTCATTATCAGTGTAACCTGCCATTCTCACCACCTCCTATTTCCGATCCAGGCCGGGGGCGTATCCGAGGACCGGGTTTGCCCTGATCTGGCAAATGTTCGCAACACCGACCTTTTCAAGGTACCCCTCGTGCGATCCCGCGTCATACACCCATTGCTGCAGATAATCCCTAAATGCTTCATCGTCTTCGGCGATCCTTTTGTAGAGATTCAGGTGCTTGGAATCATAGTCATAGAAAGAGTAGCAGGCGGTCGGATGGGCGCCGTAGGGCACTTTAACGACGGCGTCGACAAAGAAAGGGGGGAGAGAGTTCTGGTCCGGGTCCATGCGTATGAAAGAGCGCGGGACGATCTCTTCACATGTGACGATCAGCCTGTCAGCCGCTTTCGCCTGTTCGATGTCCGCAAAGGTCAAACCCTTTATCCGGACGGTGCCGTCCTCTCCTACGTACGGGGCGTGAATGATCGTCACGTCGGGATTGAGCGCAGGGAGGAGGACAACCCTGTCATCCTCGCCATTGAAAGGATTGTTTATTATCTCGTATTTCTTTGACGCAACCTTCCCCTGCCCCCTTATCTCCTTCGGAAAGCCCTCCAGTCGTATGAGGTCTGTCCCGAGACCCGATCTGGTGGGGATAAAGGGAATGCTGAGGGCCCCGGCAAGGAACCGGAGGCTCATCTGATAGTTTGAATAGTCTTCGAACTCGATCTCGCCCCTCTGGATCGCCTTCTTAAACCTGACGCACGTAGGGGCATAACGACCGTTGCCTCCGTACGCTATCTCAAGGCGGCTCACGCAGCCGGCACCGATCAGCACATCCAGGCCCTGACCGTTCGAGTGGCACACGAGATGGATGTTCCTGATGCCCTGGCGCACGATCTCATAGACCGCAGCCATAGGGTTCCTGGTGACGGTGAACCCGCCGATCGAGATTTGTGCTCCGTCCTTGACAAAGCGTCTTATTGCCTCGGGGAGAGACATCAATTTGTCTTCAATTTCGGGATACCTGCTCATGGATGTTCTCCTTGACTTAAGTGACTCTTCAGGTGGCAGCAGCAGCGCTCGTCTGTCCTTTCCTGAACACTTTTTGAGAGACAATGACAAAGGCAAAGCAGAGAAAGCCTACCATATCGGCGATAGTGCTCGGATAGACGAAAGCGAGGGCGCCAACGATGATAACCGCCCGTTCGAGGACGGTTGACCTCTTCAACAGCCAGCCGGAGCAGCCCGATGCAAGTAAACCGATACCGACGAAGGCCATGGCGATTGTCCAGACGCCCGCGGCTATTCCTATGCCCTCCCAATGAAGAAGCAGGGCCCTCCCTGCAGGAAGCAGCACAAATATGAAGGGCAGAAGAAAGGCCGTCACTGCATACTTCCACGCCATGAAGGTGGTCTTGTACGGATCGCCACCGGTGAGAGCAGCTGCAGCGAATGGCGACAGCGCAGTCGGAGGCGAAACCTCGGAGAGAAGGGCGTAATAGAAGATGAACATGTGGGCCGCATATTCCGGAACGCCAAGTTTCGTCAGGGCAGGGGCGACGATGACCGCCGCAATAATGTAAGTAGCGGTTATGGGCACGGCCAGACCGATGATCCAGCAGATGACCCCGGCAAAAATCGCAGTCACAAGGAGGCTCCCTCCTGCATAGCTGATAATGATGGTTGAAAGCTTCAACCCGAGGCCCGTCAAGCTCACAACTCCAACGATGATGCCGGCAGACGCACAGATGGCGGCTACGTTAAGAACAGTGATCGATCCTTCCTTCAAGGCCCTGGTAAGTTTTGGTATGGTGAAGCGAGTCTCCTTTCTGACGAAGGAAGTAAGGAAACACGTGATGACGGCTGCAAGAACGGCCAACTGCGGCGTAAAGCCCTCTACGAGAAAAACCACGATGGCGACGAGGGGCAGGAACTGGTAGCCGTTCAGCTTGGTCAACTGCCACAGGGTATGCTTCTTTTCGATCTGTACGGCTTTGAGGCCGAATTTCCTGGCGTCGAATTCAACCATAAGAAGGAGGCCCCAGTAGTAGAGAGCGGCAGGAATGGTGGCAAGAAGAATGACATCGACATAGCTTATCTTCAAAAATTCGGCGATGAGGAATGCAGCGGCGCCCATGACCGGCGGGGTCGTGATGGCGCCCATGCCTCCGGCCGCCAGAAATCCACCCGCATTGTTTTTGTCGTATCCGGACTTCCGGAGCATCGGATAAGCCACTGATCCTATGGCAACGGTATTCGCGACGCCGGAACCCGACGCCATGGCGAGGAGGTACGATGTTGCGACCACCGATCTGCCTGCTGCGGTGGGCTTCCTTCCCATGGCGGTGAAAGCAAAGTCGACGAAAAACTTCCCCGCTCCTGATACAGAAAGGAAACCGCCGAAGATGCAGAACATGATGATGATGGTGGACGACACATCGATGGGAACCCCGAAGATGCCCTCAAGGGTCATGTACATATGGCCGATGATCCTTTCAACGTCATATCCCCTGTGCGTCCAGGGTGCGGGAAGCCACGGCCCCGCATACGCGTAGCCCAGAAAGATGAGGCACGTAATGGGCATGATCCAGCCGGAGCTTCTTCTGGTCGCCTCCAGGATAAGTATGATAAACGCTATCCCGAAGATTTTGTCCCATAACTCCGGTGTCACGGCCCGGTAAATGAAATCGTCGAAGTCTATGAGCATGTAGGCAATACAGGCGATGCCTACGAGAGCCAGGAATATATCGATAACATTGATCTTTCCCTTGAACCTCTTTGCCATCGGATAGTAAAGAAAAGAGAGGGCAAGCAGGAAAGCGACATGCACTCCTCTCAATATCTGTGTCGTTACGGGAAATATGGACGAATAGATGGCAAAGAGGGACATTGCAACGGCAAGCACGGTGATGGTCACGTCCCAGAATCCCGTTACCTTCCGGGTGATGCCTTCTTCCTCCTCGATAAGCTCTTCTATTTTTTTCTTCTGCTCTTCTGTAAGCTGGCCGGCAACGGCGTCGACCGAGCTCGGTTCTTTGTTCTCCATCTTTTCCTCCCCTTTGGAATGATTGAGAATGTTAAATCTTCCTGCGCTAATCTGCATGAGGGGAAAGGCGCTCCCCTTCCCCTCGCTCATTGCGTCTGCTATACCGGGACGTTGAACCCCTTTTCTTTGAAAAACTTTGCAGCGCCCTTGTGATAGGGGACAAAGGTACCGGATGCCCCGTTCTTCACGGTAATGTGGTTGGCTTCCTTATGAATTGCGACCAGTTCCGGCAAGTGATCGAAGACCGCTTTCAGGGAGTTGTATGCTACTTGCTCGTCAAGATCCTGGTGACACATCAGGAGGTTCGCGACGGCAGAGACGGGCGTGTCGACCTCGACGCCCGTATAGACCTTCTTTGGAATTACGGACTTGTAGTAGATGGGTCCATATTTGGCATTCATTTTATCCACAAGCTCGGCGTGAGGCACGAGTACCATTTTGATGCCCGGTGAGGCAGCAACATCCAGAACGGACCCTGTGGGAACACCACCCGACCAGAAATAGGCATCTATTTTACCGTCTTTCAACGCCCCCCCCGATTCGGATGCCCCGAGCCGGTCCTTTTTGATGTCCTTATCAGGATTGAGTCCGGCTGCTTCGAGAATCCGTAAGGCAATGACTTCGGTCCCGCTTCCCGGAGCGCCGGTTGAAACCCTTCTGCCCTTGAGATCGCTCACCTTCTTGATCCCCTTGCCTTCAAGGGTCACCACGTGGTTCATGTGTGGATAGACGAGGGTGAGCACCCTGAGGGGAAGCGGTTTTCTGAACATGGCCGTGCCTTTGTACGCATCGTATCCTGTATCGGCAATGACGAGACCCATATCTGATTTTTTTGCGCCGAGGAGCTTGCAGTTGTCGACCGACGCTGCGGTGACCTCTGCTGTTGCTTCAACGCCGGCATATTTTGTGAGGAGGCTCGCGATTCCTCCTCCTATGACGAAATAGACCCCGCCCATGCCTCCCGTCGCAATGGATACCCGCTTCCTGGATTGGGCGAACACGCTTACCGGTCCTCCCAGGGCCACGATACCACCAAGTGCTGCGCTAAGTTTGAGAAAATCCCTCTTGGATATTACCCCGCTACCGTCAAATAACCTGTCGCTCCCCATTTTGATACCTCCCTTTAGTTTGTATGAGCTTATATAAATCAATTGACTCTCAGCGCTCCTGAGAGTAATTGCCGTTGTCTCATATCCGGGAGCTTCCGTCTTCATGCGCCTTCCGGGCCATAACCAAGGGCGAGAGAAATTTCATGGGCCGTACGCACCACTGCCGGGACGATTTCCTTTTTAAGGCGTTGAAGGCTTATAGTGAGGGCAGAGCCCGATACATTGATGGCGGCAATCATTTTTTGGCTATTGTCACAAATCGGCGCGCCCGCAGCCCTCAGTCCCACCGCAAGTTCCCCATCGCAGATTGTGTACCCTCTTTTTCTGATTGTCGGCAGCGCCGAACGCAAGGTTTTCTGGTCGGTGACAGTGCGGGGTGCATAAGCTTTCAACTCGGCTTTTTGGAAGAATCTGTCGAGTTGATCAGCCGTCAAACTTGACAGAAGGACTTTGCCGACGGTAGTGCAATGGGCCGGCAGGTGAGACCCGCTGTCAAGAATGAGCCCGACAATTGCCCTGTTTCTGACCCTGTCGACGTAGATTACGTTCGTGCCGTGCAATACGCACAGGCTCACCGTCTCATTCACTTCTTGGGCCAGCCTTTCAAGGTATGGTCTCACCACCTGGCGCAGCTCGAGACCGTTGATCGCGGTAAATCCGAGTTGGAGAACTTTAAGGGAAGGGCGGTAGCGGCGCGTTGTGGGATCGCGCTCAAGATATCCCATGGTCTCCAGGGTGGAGAGTACGCGAAAAATCGTGCTCTTATTTACGTTCAAAGATGCAACGATTTCGCTCATGTTGAGGGAGGGATTCTGGGAACTGAAGAGTTCGAGGACCTGCAGCCCCCGGCCCAATGCTTCGATGTTGTACCGGGATTCCTGCTTTTCTTTTTCGGCAGAAAGTGGTTTCATCTAGTCAAACCTTGTTCTTCTCACTGATACCACGTTATCCTTCTCCGGAAACTTTGTCAAGCAAATTTTGCGTGAGTCGGAGAAGGGTGACCGCATCAATACCAAAGGATACCGGATCAGGCCGAAGTGAGGCTGTTAACGGTGTTAATTGTTGACAGGCAACCTAATAAAACTACAAAAAGAACAGCAGCCAGATAACAAAGAAAATCGGCAGAAGAACGGGAATCGAGTACCTGAACATGTAGCCGAAGAACGACGGCATCTTCACATTGGCCTGCTCGGCAATGGACTTGACCATGAAATTGGGACCGTTGCCGATGTAAGTATTGGCGCCAAACATAACAGCCGCGGCCGATATAGCGAGTACATATTTCCAGGAAGACGGAGACAATTGAACAGCGCCCGTGCTCAAGCAGGATGCGAGGCTGCTCAATTCCTGAGGGGTCGCAGAACCCAAAAGTGCCTTAATGTGGGTAACATTGTCGACGTTGAGTCCATGGAGCCCTGATGCCAGGCTGAGAAAATTGAGGTACGTGGGAGCATTGTCAAGAAAGCTTGACAGTATGCCGGAACCCCAGTAGAACTGTCCGGGCTCGGTCACGCCTAAAACACCGGCGTTTACCTCAAGCCAGTCCATCACCGGCGTCATAGTGGCAAAAATGCCTGCGAAGAGAATCGCTACCTCCTTTACCGGCGCAAAGCAAAAATCGTTTTTATGATGCACATCGTGGTGCGTGGTAAGGCAGCTTGCGACAGCGGCAAAGATCATCACTACTTCTCTGGTCGGCGAAGGAATGAAAACAGCGCCGAGAATTACTGCGAGGAACAAGAGGTTGGCCAACCCTCCTACTGAAACATCTTCTCCGGCCTCCTCGATCTCGTGCTCCATTTGGTCCGGAAGCTTCCGGAAGTTGTGTCTGTCTACAAAATAGAAGACGAGCAGGACCAGACCGACCGATAGCGCCCAAATCGGCCAAATGCGCGTAATCACCCAGAAAAAAGGGATGCCTTTGAGATATCCGAGAAAAAGGGGCGGATCGCCGATCGGTGTGAGCATACCGCCGATATTGGAAACGACAAATATGAAGAACACAATATGGTAACCGGAAAGCCTGTACTTGTTGACCCTTATATAGGGCCGGATAAGCGCCATAGAGGCGCCCGTGGTCCCGAGGAGATTCGCGACCACTGCGCCTATCGCCAAAAGAAGCGTATTTGCGATCGGGGTGGAACGCCCCTTGATCCGTATGAAGATCCCGCCGGAGACCACAAAGAGTGATCCGATGAGGGCCATAAAGCTGAAGTACTCGTGAGCGCTCTGAATCATTCGGGGACCGTTTGCCGAAAAGAAAAAGTAATAGGCCACCGCGACGGCCGCGAGGCCAAAAGAAACCCAGGGGTAATTGCGTTCCCACCAATGGGCGCTGATAAAGGGTACAATAGCGATGGAGAGAAGGAGGAGGATAAAAGGCAACGTCATCAGCACCGGGATCGGGCCGGCACAGGGGCCGGTCGGCAGTTTGTGGAGACCAAAAGCGATAAAGATGACAAAGACAACAATGGCTGCGAGTCCGCTCTTGCTGATCCTGTACATTCTCGACGGCTGCGTCGTCGTACCGCAGGTATGGCTATCCACTGGCACGTCTCCTTTCTTAAGGTTTCGTATGGTCTCTGCTTCTTGCGGAAGCAGGCATTTTCACCAGGAGAATATTATCCTATACCGCTTTGTTTAACCTCGCGTGCCTTCTCAAAAATACCTTCGTGACTTCAGCTGATGCAGCAGGAGCAAATACAAAGGGGATCACCACCAGCCAGTCTGTAAGGTTGAGCGGCACCGTGTCGAAGAAGGGCTGAAGGAAAGGCAAATAGACCAGCATCACGACAATCAGTGTAGAGCCCGTTACGGCCCAGACCATGGGCATATTGCTGCGGAAGCCGATGGAGAATATGCTGTGACGTTGCGAACGGGCCGCAAAAGCCATGGGAAGCTGCGACAGGCTGAGGCAGACAAAAGCAACCGTCTGTGCATGATCAACGTGTCCCGAGTAGTGGCCGAGCGCCCAGTAGTAGGCGACAAGCACCGAGATGGTCATCACGATACCCTGAACCATGGTCCCGATCATCATTTCAGAATTGATAACCGGTTCTTTCGTCGGTCTCGGCGGTTGCGTCATAATGTCCGGGTCCCCCTTCTCCAGGCCTAAGGCGAGCGCAGGGGCGCCGTCGGTGACGAGGTTGAGCACCAAAAGCTGGACAGGCCTCAGAGGAACGGGAAAACCCAGGAGCATGGCGAAGAAGATGATAAGTATCTCACCTATGTTGCAGGAGATCAGGTAGTACACGAACTTACGTATATTGGCGTAGATTATCCTTCCCTCTTCGATCGCGGAGACAATGCTCGCAAAGTTGTCGTCCGTGAGGACCATATCGGCCGTCTCCTTCGAAACGTCCGTACCCGTAATGCCCATTGCAACGCCTATGTTTGCCCGTTTCAGTGCAGGGGCATCGTTTACGCCGTCGCCGGTCATTGCCACTACATGACCACGGGCCTTGAAGGCATCCACAATTCGCGTCTTGTGCTGTGGCGAGACCCGGCAGCATGCGTCGAGATTGTCAATCATCGCGACAAGATCCTCATCGCTTATTTTGTCCAGTTCTTCGCCGCTGAGGACTATTCCGCCGGGCGTCAGCAGGCCTATCTCTCGCGCGATCGCCACCGCCGTATCCTTATAGTCGCCCGTTACCATGACGCTCTTAAGACCTGCCCCCTTGGCGATCTTTACCGCCTCCTTGACTTCCGGCCTGGCAGGGTCGATCATGCCGAGCAGGCCGACAAAAGTGAGTCTGTTCTCCACTGCCTCACAACTGCAGTCATCGGGCAGACGTTCCATGGGGCGATACGCCACGCCCAACACGCGCAGCGCGCTCTGTGCCATTTCCCGGTTGGCGGACAGGACCTGAGAACGCATTTCATCCGTAAGCGGGATGGCCTTCCCGTTTTCGAGGATACAATCCGAAAGACTCAGCATTATGTCCGGCGCACCCTTCACAAAGGCGACGACAGGAGGAAACTCGCAGATATGGTTGGACCCATGGTTTTGGGTCACATGAATAGTCGTCATCCTCTTCCGGTCCGAATCGAAAGGTATTTCCATCCTTCTTGGCATGGTCTTCTCGAGGTCCGAACGCCAAAGGCCGCATTTCGCAGCTGCCACCACCATTGATCCCTCGGTCGGATCGCCGATCATGCGCCAGCCGTTGCCTTTGTCCTCCTCGTTCGGTTCGAGCCGCGCATCATTGCAAAGGAGACTGCCGTGAAGCAGAAATGCCACGTCCGTGTCCTGTCTTGGATCAAAAGGGCCGTGCTCGAGCGAGAATTTGCCCACAGGGTTGTACCCCTCTCCGGTAACCCGGAAAGTCTTCCCCCCGGTCCATCCCTGCACAACAGTCATCTCGTTCTGGGTCAGGGTGCCTGTCTTGTCCGAACAGATGACCGTTGCACACCCAAGCGTTTCGACGGCAGGCAGCTTTCTGATCAGCGCATGGCGCTTAATCATCTTCTGCATACCGAGGGCGAGACAGATGGTGACAACAGCGGGAAGTCCCTCGGGCACCGCCGCAATGGCAAGGCTGACCGCTGTCATGAAAAGCTCAATGATATCTTTCTTCTCGGCCAAAAGGTAGGCAAGAAAGCCTTTACTGAAAATAGTGCTGATGTGCGTGTCGCGCACCAGTCCATATATGAAGATCACTGCACAGAT
Source organism: Syntrophorhabdaceae bacterium PtaU1.Bin034 (assembly GCA_002067405.1). Next base: position 30,234 of record MVRP01000009.1, read on the forward strand.
ACCAAGGGCCGCGATGCCGAGCCACTTGGCGAGCTGGTTCAGTTTGCCCTGCAACGGGGTTGCTTCATCCTCGTAAGACTGCAGCATTTCTGCGATGTGGCCGATCTGCGTATTCATCCCGGTTGCCGTCACCAGGCCTTTTCCTCGCCCGTAGGTCACGAGAGTGCTCATGAAACCCGAGTTCCTGCGGTCGCCCAAAGGCGCTTCCTTGTCCAGCACCAGCCCCGCGTCCTTGTCGACCGGCACCGATTCACCTGTCAAAGAAGCCTCTTCAATTTTCAGGTTGACACTCTCCACAAGACGGATATCTGCAGGAACATAATTTCCTGCTTCTATCAGGACAATGTCACCGAGGACAAGCTGACTGGACGGTATGGTAACCTGATGTCCGTCCCGAATCACCTGAGCGTTCGGAGCGGCCATCTTTTTAAGTGCAGCAAGCGCCTGTTCCGCCTTCGACTCCTGGACGACGCCTACTATTGCGTTGAGTATGACGATTACCGCGATTGCTATCGTGTCAATCCATTCACCAAGCAGCAGAGAGACCAAAGCTGCGATGATGAGGATGATTACCAGGAAATTGTTGAACTGAGCAAGGAGCATGGAGAGGAAGCCGGGGCGCGGTCGCTCCCTGAGCTCATTCGGCCCGTAAGTGGTGATTCTTTCCGAAGCATGGGTTTGGCTCAGCCCCAGCGCAAGATTTGAGCCGAACTCCTTTTCCGACTGTTCGATTGACATGGCGTGAGCATGGTTAACGTGCATTTGTGTGCCTCCTAAGATACCGCTAAAAGCTGAGCAAACGGCCAGACCAACGATCCCGGAGTAACGAAGGGAAGCGTCATCTGCATGACAGCAGGGCGGAAAAGATCTTAAGTAAACTATTGAAATACGGCCCGCTTGTCAAGACCTAAAAAACCGTTGCGGCACAAGAGAAAATGATGGATACAGGGTTGCGGCCAGGTCGAAAAACGGCAAAACGGACACAAATTGGAAAAATGTGTCAATCAGGAATACCCTGAGTACCGCCTTCGAAAATCCTGATATCATGATCAGGCAAAGGAGGAATAGAGAGGGAAAAAGCACTGGGCAGCACGTGAAAAAAGGGCCGACGACTGTCGGCCCTTAGAGCGGGAATACAATTTGATTAGGTGATCTTTTCGAGCGCAAGGAGCGCTGCACCCAGTGCACCGACGACCTGAGGTTCCGGAGGAATCCTGATGCTTGTGCCCATGGCATTTTCCAGGGCCCGCACCACGCCGATGTTCTTGGCCACGCCGCCCGCAAGGACAACCCCTTGTTCTACGCCTCCGAGCCGATTGACAAGGCCCATAGTCCTGTCGGCGATCGCACGGTGAATACCGTAAAGTATGTCCTCCAGTTCTTCTCCTTCGCTGACCAGTGATATTACTTCCGATTCGGCGAAGACGGTGCAAATACTGCTTATCGTCAAATCCTTCTTGTGGTTGAGCGACAGCTCGCCTATCTTGTCGAGGTCCACTTTAAGGGCATTGGCCATTACCTCTATGAATCTTCCAGTACCGGCTGCGCACTTGTCGTTCATCTCGAATTCGACAACCCGTCCCTCACCGTCAATCCTGATTGCCTTTGTGTCTTGTCCGCCGATGTCAATGACGGTTCTTGCTTCCGGAAAAAGATGATTGACTCCCTTTGCGATACAGGTTATCTCGGTCACCGCTTCCTTGGCCGAAGCGGCTCTCCGCCTTCCGCAGCCTGTTGCCACGACATAAGACAGCTCCGAACGATTCTTTCCCGGTTCTGCCAGGACCTTGTCGAGCGCGAACTCGGCTGTTTTGCGGGAATCTGCCCCCGTTTGAAGTATGGTATAACCAAGGATGCCCTTCTCCTTGTCGAAGAGAAGGGCATCCGTCGTAATCGAGCCTATATCTATTCCTGCGACCACCATGGTCGTTACTCTATTATCGCCAGCACTTGATCGGCATCAACTTCCTGTCCTGCCGAAACGAGTATCTCCTTTATCACGCCGCCGGTCGGAGCTGGAATAGGCATTTCCATCTTCATTGCTTCAAGGGTCGCTATCTGATCGTCTTCGGCAACTTTATCGCCCACCTTGCACAGTACGTTAACTATCTTTCCAACCATGGGGACTGTTACTTCAGTAGCCATTCTTCTTCCTCCTTAGCTTTTTCTGTATCCCAAAGCAAATTGGGCAATAATCATCTTCTGGACATTGGATGTGCCCTCAACGATCTGGTACGATTTCGCATCTCTGAGGTATCTCTCAACCGGGTACTCGGAAGAGAAACCATAGGAACCAAATATCTTGACTGCTTCAGACGCGCAGAAATTTGCAGACTCTGCAGCGTAGTACTTCGCCATCGACGTTTCCAGGGTATTGTTGATCCCCTGGTCCTTCTGCCAGGCGGCCTTCAGCACGAGAAGCTTCGCGGCTTCATGCTCTACGGACATTCTGCCGATCTGCTCCTGGATCATCTGGAACTGACCGATAGGCTGGCCGAACTGCTCTCTCTCGTTGGAGTACTTCACTGCCTCGTCAATGCAAGCCTGCGCTACACCGATGGCCCTTGCGGCTGAGCTGAGCCGTGTGAAATTCAGCATGGTCATACAGATCTGGAAACCCTGGCCGAGCTTTCCAAGAAGTGCGGTCTTGGGGATCTTGGCTTCTTCGAAGAAGATCTCACCTGTAGGGGCGCAGTGAAGGCCGAGTTTCGTGGTGATTGCCCTCTGAGTGACGCCCGGGGTGTTGAAATCGATGAAGAAGGCGGACATTCCTTTGTGTTTTGCAGCCTTATCGGTCATTGCATAAACAACCCCGCAGCCGCAGTAGGGAACGCCGGAAATCCAGGTTTTGGTCCCGTTAAGAATGAAACCGTCGTCGACCTCTGTTGCGGTTGTTCTCATGCTCGCAACATCGGAACCGGAATTCGGCTCTGTAATAGCGAAGCATCCACCGCTCGTTCCGGCTATCAAACCCGGAAGGAACTGCTCCTGCTGGGCTTCGTTACCGAACTTGAGCAGCACATTCTGAGGACCGTTCATCTGAAGATTGAAGGGAAGGCCCCAGGACGGGCTAACTCTCGCAAGTTCCGTTGCCATGAGCGTCGCGGCCATGTTGCCTTCTTCGAGTCCAAGCCCGCCGAACTTCTCGGGTGCGAGGCATGCGAACATACCCTGATCGCCCATCTTCTTCAACAGCTCGGGGCGATACTTGTGCTCCTTCTCGTCTTCTTCCATTGTGGGTTTGATATTCTTTACTGCAAACTCGTATGCCATTTTACGCATTGATTCTAGTTCGTCAGACCACTTAAAATCCATAGATTGTCTCTCCTTTATCCGAATGAATGTGAAACTATTAACAAAAGCTATATTAGCAAACGGCATTTTTGATGTCAAGCTAATTCTGGCAAAAACATTGACAATCTATGCGCGAAAAATAAAGGGAAAAGCGTCAAAAAACGAAGGCCGTCCTCCATTCGAACGAGGCTTCAGGATGGCCCCTGGATGGGGTCGAAGGAACGGGCAGACGGTGCGCTTACTGTGCCTTTGGCACCTGCACCCGGTGTTCGTCCACCCATGTGCCGTCCACCCATTGACCGGGCACGGTGATCCATTCCATTGCATCGGCGGTTGGGTCAGAGCTCGCCGGACTTCGATACTGATCGGTAAGGGCAGGGTCCGGATACGCATATGCAGGAGGAGGGGCCGCAGGAGGGACATAGACGACCGGTGGCGGAGCATAGACCGGTCCGTAGTAGACAGGCGGAGGATAATACCAGGGGCGGTAGAACATCGGTCCCACGTAAACGCGAGGGCCGTGCCAGTACCCGTACCGATGTCCTCCATGATAGCGCCCCCCGCGATGGCCCCCTTTGCCCGCGTGACTGAAAAGAGGTAAGGACACAATGAGCAGCAGTGAAACAGCGAAGACCAACACGGCTCTTTTCATTTACCTTGCTCCTTGACCTTGATGAAACATTTGCGTAAGCATCTTTTATACCGGGGGACGGTTTTTGTCAATAGGCCCGAATTGCGGTTTTTACGCCCGGTTTTATGCTGGTTTTTTGGTTCCTCCCGAACGAAAATAGTATAAACTTTAAGAAAAAAGGAGAGATAGAACATGGAGCCGGAAAAGATGCGGGCCATGGTGCTTGAAGAGCCGGGGAAGCCGCTTATAGAAAAGGAGCTTGCCGTACCGGTACCGGGTCCCGACCAGGTGTTGGTACGGGTCCGCGCCTGTGGCGTATGCAGAACGGATCTTCATGTGGTGGACGGTGAGCTGCAGCATCCGAAATTACCCCTCATTCCAGGACATGAAATCGTCGGGACGGTGGTAAGAGCCGGGGAGCGGGCCGGCTCTTTTCGGCCGGGCGATCGTGTCGGCATTCCCTGGCTGGGATACACGTGCGGGACCTGTGACTATTGCAGAAAAGGGCGGGAAAACCTTTGTGACAAACCGCTCTTCACCGGCTACACCATAGACGGGGGATACGCCGAATACACGGTTGCCGATCACCGGTACTGCTTCCGTGTGCCCGCTGCCTACCGCGACGCCCACGCTGCCCCGCTCCTCTGCGCCGGGCTCATTGGATACCGATCATATCGTATGATAGGAGAAGGTGTAAAGAATCTCGGTATTTACGGCTTTGGTGCCGCGGCGCATATCATCGCACAGGTGGCGGACCATCAGGGAAAGAAAATCTATGCGTTCACCAAGCCCGGCGATGCGGAAGGCCAGGCCTTTGCGCGAAGGCTCGGGGCTGACTGGACAGGAGATTCTACCGCAAGGCCGCCCGTGGAACTTGACGCATCGATCATTTTCGCCCCCGCAGGCCCTTTGGTGGTCGAAGCCCTCCGCAGTACTACCAAAGGCGGCACGGTTGTCTGTGCCGGGATCCATATGAGTGATATCCCGTCTTTTCCTTACGGGCTGCTGTGGGAGGAGCGAGTAATACGCTCCGTGGCGAACCTGACGAGAGAGGACGGGGAGGAATTTCTTTCGCTTGCACCGCGAATTCCCGTGAAAACGGACGTGGAGCTCTTTCCTCTCGACAGGGCGAACGAAGCCTTGAACCGGCTGCGGGCGGGTCAGATCGAGGGCGCTGCAGTGCTCGTGATGGAGTAGCAGGACGTCCGAGCACGGCCGGAGGAGAGAAGGCGCTCCGGGTGCCGGGTGTCCGCAAGCCGGACCTGCAAAAATAAGGGAGATTCTGCATGAGCGTCGACGAAGTGGACTTCAGGAAGACGGCGCACCAAAAGATCAACAAGTTCCTTGATGAAGTGAAGAAGGTCCTGAAAGGAGATCGGATCATAACCGATCATGAAGGTCTCTCGCACTTCGGCTATGATGCCACCGAGATGCGATTCATGCCCGATGTCGTTGTCCAGCCCGAATCAACGGAACAGGTATCAAAGATACTCCGTCTCGCCTATTCCATAGGCATTCCCGTGACACCCCAGGGAGGCAGGACAGGGCTCTCGGGCGGAGGGCTGCCGGTACAGGCGGGGACTGTCCTCTCTCTTCTCAGGATGAACAGGATACTCGAAATCGACCGGAAGAACATGCAGATAGTCGTGGAACCGGGGGTGATTCCCGCTGACCTCCAGAAGACGCTGAACGGGCACAACCTTTTTTTTCCGCCCGATCCGTCGAGCACGGTGGAGAGTACCATAGGAGGGAACGTTGCGGAAAACGCCGGCTATACAAGGGCGGTAAAATACGGGGTGACCCGCGACTATGTGATCGGTCTCGAGGCTGTGCTGCCCGACGGGGATGTGATCAATGTCGGCGGCAGGACGGTAAAGAATGTTGCCGGGTATGATCTCGTCGCCCTGCTTACCGGATCCGAAGGCACCCTCGCCGTGGTGACGAAGATCATCCTTAAAGTATTGCCTCGGCCTGCGTTCCGTCGGACATGCCTCTTCTACTTTGAAGACCTGGTGACTGCCGCTGACCTCATTGTGGCTATCTTCCGGAACGGCATAATCCCGTGTGCTGCGGAAATCATGGACAATACGGCCATAAATTGCGTCGCCGATTACCTTAACGTTTCGGTCCGAAGGGACGCGGCCGTTCTCGTGCTCGTCGAGGTCGACGGGAACCACCGGGCAGCAACGGAAGAGGAAGCGAGCCATATCCTGACGACCGGAAACCGGCTCTCGGGCCTTATTGAGGCGCGACTGGCAGCGGATGACGAAGAGGCGGACAGGTTCTGGAGGATAAGAAGGGAGACCCTTCCGGCACTCAAGGCCAAAGGCAGGGACCACCTGGAGGCCGATGTCGTCGTCCCCCGTTTCCGTCTTCCCTATCTCGCCCGCGCAATAAAGGAGATCGCGTCGGGCCGGAAGATAAGCGTCGCAACTTACGGGCATGCAGGAGACGGCAACCTTCACGTGACGATAATGTATCGCAAAAGGAATTTCGCAGAGCTTGAGGAGGCCTACGAGCTGCTCGAAGATATCTACAAAAAGACGCTTGAGATGGATGGAAAGCTGACGGGCGAGCACGGGGTGGGACTGACGGTCAAGAACTACCTCGATATGCAAATGTCCGAAGCGGAAATAGCGCTGATGAGGCGTATTAAAGAGGCTTTTGACCCGAAAGGCTTTCTGAATCCGGGAAAGATATTCCCGGATAAGGTTGAGAAAGAGGAGCCGTGCGCCTAAATGGTCGCGCTCCGGACGAGGGCGCTTTCGCGAAGGGCCACATATATCTGCTTCAGCTCTTCGTCTGGAGCGGAATAGAACTGTGATATGAGGAGTAATGCCTTCAACAGCCCTCTTACCCGCTGCCTTCCGTACCAGGTTTGGGCCTGGGCGAGATACCTGATCAACTTGTAGCAGGAAAAACCCCGGAGCCGGCGCCTCGACAGCGAGCCTGGCGGAGAGTGCTTACAGATAACGTAAGCCCTGTTGAGGATCTGAATGAATCCCCATTCAAACCCGTTCACCCTCTTCTCGGGCGAGCGGTAGTGAAAAACCTTTGCCCTCATGGCGTCCACCAGTATATGGCTTTTCATGACTTCAAGAGAGGCGTCATAATCCTCGAATATGGCATACCTTCCCAGCGCCTCATCAAAGCCTGTTCTCTTTATCAGTTCGGTCCTGAAAGACATGCGAAAACCCGGGATCACGGTCGCCGGTTTTGAATCCTCCTCGTGAAGCCAGGAGGGCATCTGCTTGTTGCCATATTTGATCGCTGTTTCGATAAAAAACGGGTCAGGGAAAAACCTGAACTCGATTGAATCGAGAAAACGCCCGATCAAAAGCTGAACACGATCCTTCATTTCCATCCTGTATGCCATGGATTTGTCAAGAACGCCGGGCGGAGGCGCGGTTGATTCCACGCCGCCGACGCCCCCGACCAGTTCCTCGGTATCCCGTTCGTAAATACGCATGACAGCATCAGGGTATCCCGGAAACCAGAGGGCATCATCGTCGGGAAAGAACACGACGGGCGAGCCGACCGACCTCAGGCCGATATTTCGCTGGTACGACGACCCGGGATCCGACCGTATGATGTCGACGACGACCCCGCGGGCACGGGCGTCGGCCGCGGCCTTCTCGACCGTTCTTCTGATTCGGCCGTGGTCATCGCTCGAATCGACTACAATAAGGCGGCGGGGAAGGCGCCTTTGTGCGAGCATGAGCGGCAGAGAAACCTGCAGCGCAAGGTCTCTGTTCCTGGTGGCTATGACGATATCGTAGTCCATCGGATTCACTGACGACCGGACGGGTAGGAAAAAGCTTAGTAGAATTAAATCACTCTTTTGGGATTTGCCAAGGGAGGGAAGCGCATTCGCGCGTAACTCAAGGAAAAAGAGAGAGCTGCGAGGGTTTGTTATCCAGTATTTCCCGGATTTGCCTGAGAAGCTTCTCGACTGCCACGGGCTTCGTGATCATCGGGATTCCCTCTCTGCTGATGCCTTTGCTCGAAAGGATATCGCCCGTGTAACCACTCATTAAAAGAACCCTTATGTCAGGGCGCGTCTTCTGCAGCTCGACATATGTTTCCTTCCCGTTCTTTCGAGGCATAATGAGGTCCAGCAAGAGCAGATCGATTGCCCCGCCGTTCGCCCTGAATTTTTCTATCGCATCCTCGCCGTCAAAAGCTTCCACCACGGTATAGCCGAAGTCGCGCAGGGTAGTCGCGACGATCTCCCTCACCTGGGCATTGTCCTCGGCTACCAGAATCACCTCGTTGCCTCCGCGCAGTCCTGCCTTTTCACGCGGGATATCCTCTGTTGAGACAGGTTCGGCGAGGGGCAGATATATGGTGAAGGTGGCGCCCTTGCCGGGCTCGCTGCTCACGTCTATATAACCTTTATTTTGATGGACGATGCCGTACACTATCGAAAGCCCCAGGCCGGTGCCTTTTCCCACATCTTTTGTCGTAAAAAAGGGATCGAAAATCTGGTCCTTCGTTGTCTCGTCCATGCCTTTCCCTGTATCGGACACCTCGATGGCGACGTATGCCCCCTCCTTTCCGCCATGCGTTTTTGCGACTTCGCCGCTGAGGTGCACCTGTTCGGTCTTGATGGACAGGATGCCGCCGTCAGGCATTGCGTCCCTTGCGTTGGTGGCCAGGTTCATCAACAGTTGGCCCATGTGGCCGTCGCCGATAATCACGATAAGTCTTTCCCGGCTGAGCGTTGTCCGCAGTTCTATGTCTTCGCCGATTATTCTTCGGAAAAGCTTTTCCACACCCCTTATGCTCTCATTGACATCGACAGGCTTCGCCTCCACTGTCTGCCTTCGACTGAAGGCGAGGAGGCTCTGGGTAAGAGTACTGGCTCTGTTTGCCGCTTCCATGATCTGGTTCACATAGACGAGAAGGGGGTTTTTCTCGCCGGCCTTCATGGTGATCAGGCTGCAATACCCCATGATAGTGGTGAGGATATTATTGAAGTCGTGGGCAATACCTCCGGCAAGGGTGCCTATGCTTTCCATCTTCTGGGCGTGCCTGAGCTGGGCTTCAAGCTTTTTCCGCTCGGTTATGCTCTCTAACGTGCCTTCATGGTAGAGGACATTCCCTCCGTCATCCCGCACCTCTTTCGCATTGAGCGATACCCAGTGGGTGCTTCCATCCTTGCATTGGGCCTGAACTTCAAAATCCCGGATGATCCCCTAGGTGTCCATCAGGTAGAAGTATTCTTTCCGTCTCCTTTCATTCGCATATACCTGGCTCACGATATTCCTGACGTTATTCAACAGGTCCCGGGGTGAGTCGTATCCAAGGATACGGGCAAGGGCAGGGTTTGCGCTGATAAGCCTGCCCTCCGGCGATGCCTGGAATATCCCTTCTATGGCGTTCTCGTATATTTGCCGATACTTTTCTTCGGCCTGTCTCAGGGCCTTTTCGGCTTTCCACTTCTCCGTAATGTCCTGCGCCGTTCCCTCGACGTACCTGACGGCGCCCTTTTCGTCGCGCGCAATGTGCGCGTTCAGGAGCACATGGATCGCAGTGCCGTCTTTCCTGTACATCTCCGCTTCAAAGTCCTCTATGACGCCGTCTTTCCTAATGAGCTTCAGATATCTCTTTCCGTCTTCCGGATTCACGTAGATCTGGTTCACGATGTCGGTGACCGACGACATCAACTCTTCAGGAGAGTCGAAACCGAGCAGCCGGGCGGTCGCGCGGTTGGTTTTCAAAAACCGTCCGTCTATGGTGCTCCTGAAAATCCCCACCACCGCGTTTTCAAACATCGTCCTGTAGTCATCTTCGCTCCTGGGCAGCCCTTCCGTCTTCCGTTTCCGGCCGGTCATATCGCCGTTCTCCCTTCCGTCCTGTTCCTGTCAGACCGAACAACTTCCATGGGCTTACTTCAACTGTTTAAAGGACGACTCGATCGTCGTGCTCAAGCGTCACCGATGCCCGTGGGAACGTGCGTTGCCAGTAGAGTTACCACCGAATTCGGGGAGAATGCAACAGAAAGTTAAGGGAGGCTCGCGGAGGTGACTTACCTTTGCGCACTTTTGGCTGTCCGGGATAAGACGGAGGTCTTTAACGGATCTGGTAGCGACGACGGGGATCGAGAACGTCGCTCATGCCTTCGCCGAGCAGGTTGTAGCCCATGACGGTAAAAAAAATGGCAAGCCCGGGATACAGGCTAAGCCACCATGCTATTTCTATGTTGTCCTTGGCCTGCGCGAGGATATTGCCCCAGCTTGCAGTCGGCGGCTGAACGCCTATGCCGAGGAAGCTCAGCGCGGATTCGGTGAGGATGGCGCCTCCTATGCCGAGGGTCGCGACAACATAGACAGGAGAAAGGGCATTAGGCAATATGTGGCTGAAAATGATCTTTAGTTGCGGAAGACCCTGGGTCCGGGCGGCGAGAACGAATTCCTTGCTCTTTATGCTGAGGATTTCTGCCCGCACGAGTCTTGCTATCCCCATCCAACTGGTCAGGCCTATCACTATCATGATATTCCAGATACTTGGTTCAAGAAAGGCGATTACCGCCAGAATAAGGAAGAAGGTGGGAAAGCACATCATGAGGTCGACGAAGCGCATGATGATCTCATCCACGATCCCGCCGTAGTAGCCGGAAACGGCACCGAGGATCATGCCGATGATCGTGGCCAGTCCGACCGATACGAAGCCCACGAGCAGGGATATACGGCTCCCGTAGATGACCCTCGACAGCACGTCCCTTCCCAGCATGTCGGTGCCGAAGGGATGGGCGAAGGACGGTGACGCGAGGACATGCTTGAGGTCGGGCTCGGTCGGGCTGTAGGGTGCTATGAAAGGGGCAAAGACCGCGCAAAAGAACATGGGGATGAGAATGACGAGGCCTGCCACGGCCAGTCTGTTATCTCTTATGTTTTGCAGCAGTTCCATTGTAGCTGATACCCCGCCGGCTGATATGGAACCATAAGTCTATACGAATTGCTGCTTTTTGTCCATCGCCTTGATATTGTTTGCCTTTCTGTGGTTTCCTACTTCATGTCCGCCCGGGGGCCGCAATCCCTCCGGGCCGCCTGAGATGCAGCTGCCTTGCATTCCGGCATCAAAGGAGGATTATCTTATGGCAAAATCCCTGTTTGATTTCTGCGACCTTAGCTGCCGATACGCGGAAATACCGAAGGAAACCGGGATCGACGGCTCCGGTAGCTGTCGCACCTTCGTCGCTGTCTACTGCAGGCGCAGGAAGTCCCTCGTTCACAAGAACCTCCCGTGCAGCAAGAAAGTCCTGAAAGCCGCGAAGGGGAAGCAGAAATGAGAAGAGAGAACCTTATGCCCTCACTCCCGGTGGCGCCCGGTAATTACATCAATTTCCTGGCTTCCTCCAAAGCCCGGTCATAATTGGGCGGCTCGGTCATTTCAGGCACGATCTCGATGTAACGGACAACGTCTGCCTTGTCTATTACGAAGATCGAACGGGCGAGAAGCCTGAGCTCCTTCACAAGAACCCCGTACTCGTTTCCGAAGGAGGCGTCACGGTGATCCGACAGCGTCCTCAGCTTATCGATCCCTCTGTGTGAACAGAACCTCGTGATAGCGAAGGGCAGGTCCATGCTTATGTTGATCACTGCTACCTCGTCTGATAATGACGCTGCCTGCTTGTTGAACGTCTGTGCCTGCAGGTCGCACACCGGTGTATCGAGCGAAGGCGTGACGCTCAGGATTTTTACTTTTCCTTTAAAGTCGGCCAGGGTAACAGGGGTGAGATCCTTGTCGAGAACGGTAAAAGACGGTGCCTTGTCCCCGGTCTTTACCTCGTTGCCGATCAGCGTCAGCGGTGTGCCGCCGAATGTCACCAGATTTCTCCTCTCCATCGTTGCAGTCCTCCTTTGGATTCTCTTTTCAGAAATATATGCACCCGATCGGCCGGACGCACGTACATTCAAACGGATCACAAAGGTTTGCCGGATGCGGAAATCAGGATGAACGCAAGGATCGATTCTATCGGAGGCTGATGCAGCGCCTGCCCTCCGTCCGGCAGGCACCGGATAATATCAATCCAAAACCGGCCAGTAACGGCCGTTCTTCCTTATCAGTTGTGCCGAGACACCGTAAAGATGCCTGATTGTCTCCGGCGTGAGGATTTCAGGCGTCGGCCCTCCGGCCATGATCTTTCCCTCTTTCAGGATGAGGGTTTTGCCGAAGACGGGAATGATCTCTTCCGGGTGATGGGTGACGTAGACGAGTCCCGGCAGTTCCCGGCTTTTTTTGATTGAGGAAAGGGCGGACAGGAATATCTCCCTGGCCCCGGGATCCATCCCGGCACACGGCTCGTCGAGGATAAGCAGATAAGGGTCAGCCATCAGGGCCCTGCAGATGAGCACCTTCTGCTGTTCCCCCTGGGACAGCACGCCAAACGGTTTTTGCGCAAGATGTGCGCATCCCAGGTCGGCCAGATAGCGTAGCGCTGCCTCATAGCTGTCCTCGCCCGGTTTTTCCCACGGGAACGCCCAAAGGCCGAACTGGGCATACTTGCCGGAGACCACCGTATCAAGGACGGTCTCCCCTCTTGGGATATCACCCACCAGCGTCGAGGTGACCCATCCGATGCTCCTTCGCAGCATACCGAGGTCCGCCATGCATTCTCCATTCCGGTATACCTCACCCCCGCCGTTGGGCCAGACATAGCCGCACACGATTTTCAGCAGCGTGGTTTTCCCCGCGCCGTTCGGTCCGAGGACTGCCCAGTTTTCTCCCCGATCCATTGTCCACGACAGGTTTTCAAGAATGGTCTTCCCGTTCAGCCGGTGGTTGATGTTCTTTAACTGAAGAAGCGGTGGTTGAGCCATCTGTTTCTCTTGCGCATACCCCTTGTTTTACAGAAAAGGGTTTTGAGATGCAGACATGTGTAACACAAACACGGGATGTTTGCAAATGATATGGATTTCGCGATCTTCGTGACGGCAAACGGAGAAGGAGCCACCGATCAGGTTGAAGAGCCGGACGGCGTGCGGTCAAAGCCCGCCTTGAGAGCCTGTCCAGCATCCTTCGGAGGCAAAATAGTCGGCCACCTTTGACAGGCGGTCATTTTCAAGCTTTGTTTCTATGAACCTGCAGGCGCTTTTCGTCACAAACCAAAATTCGTTCTCGCCCGTAAAATATGATCTCTTGAAGACAGGCGCGAGGTAGGCGAGGTATGATACTCCTTCGTCATCCCGTTTCACGCATGCATTGATGAGATCGATATAGGCATTCATGATCGCCCTCTCGTCATCCGTCGCTTTCAACCCGGAAAACGACTTCACATATTCAAGGAGGCCGTCACCCACGGCGATGCGGGGATAGACCGCTGCCTGTGACTCCAGCCTGTATGCCCTGGCTACAGCCTGACCGTACAAATCGTTATTCTCGAACTCGGTGCATATGCCCGCGTCTACGGCGCCCCTCAGCAGCACTCCCTCTGCCAGCTGAGTGAGGATGAGAAGGCCGAGCTGATGAAAAAGACCGTAGAGGCTCACCAGCGGTCTGTGCGAACGCTGTCCGCTCAGATTGATCTTGAGCATGGCCAGATCGGTAAAAAACTGGTAGCCGATCAGGGGCGCCCTCGCGCTTCTGCTGACCATGGCCAACTGCTTGGGCGTGAGCCTTTCGCGTACAAAAGAAGGAACCATGTGGCCGCTCGAAAGACTTCCGTGCAAGAGTCGTATTCTGTCCCGGAACCGTTCGACTGTGCCGAAGGTTGCCTGCGTAAGCTTGTCGAAGGTCTTTTTCTCTTTGGGTGTTCTCGGTATCCGGGAGAATTTTTCGAGCTGCGCTCCCTGGCCGAGAAGGTCGATCATTGCGACGATGTGGAATGCCGCCGACCGCTTTTTGACGGGCGATTTCCCCCGAATCTCCTTGCCTGCCTCGCCGGCCGGCAATCCCGGAGAATAGTAGTCCCGGTCTTCCGTGATTTCCCTTATCACCCGGCAGAATTCAGGAAGGGTTATCCGCTCTTTTTCATCGTTCAGGACAGCCTCCAGGATGAGCAGCCCGGCAACGGGTCCGTCGTATTTATCGACGCGAAACTGCTGTCCGTTCCATACAAAATCAAACCTGGTTTTTCTTATGGAACCTTTACGGGGATCGCTTCGTCTTGCGAGGGCCTCGAATCTCTGCCCGTCGATCTTTTCTCTTCTGTTGAATCTGATCACGGGCTGAGACGTAATGTACTTCTCGATGAGAAAATAGCAGATGTTACCGTCAGATTCCTCCTTCCTTATCCTTCGATCCATCTTCGGGTCCCTGGACGTAAGAAATATCTGTTCGACCACTGTCTTTTTGTGTTCGGGAAGTTTGGATGCGTCGATGTCGGAAACAAGGAACCTCCGCTCGATCTCTACGTAGTTGTCCATGACGATTCTTGTCCTTGGTGTCATCAGGTGACTCCTGTTTTATCCAATACGTATATCTATCTGTAAAAGAGGTCCATTCGTGCACTGTTTGCTGCGACCAGAAACGGGAAAAGGTCTTGTTTCAGGAAATCGAAAGCCGATGGTCCGACCGGGTGAGCTGTAACGACGACAAAACGACCACAAACCGGGAAACTCGCAGTTGCCATATCATTCTACTGCACCGGAAGTCATAGCGCAAAAAAAAGACAAGGGGTTGGGCAGGGTATCCTACGAAGCTGTGCGAGGCTGTGCGGTCAGGTCGAAATGTCGACCCGGCTTAGCTACTCCCGTTGACAGTCCGGTCGGGTACAAGCGTTGTCACATTCGATTCGTGCTCGGCGGATTGACCGGCGAATGCCTCTCCACTTTTCATGTCCGGGCGGTAGTGAAAAAACTTGTTCCTCCCGTTCCCTTTCGCATAGTACATGGCGATATCGGCATTTTTCACAATGGTCTCGATGTCTCTGCCGTCTCTCGGATAAATGGCTATTCCGATGCTTGTCGTGACGGAAAGCGGGGATTTGTCCAGTTCAAAGGGAAAACCAAAGGCCTCCAGTATCTTTATCGCAACGATGGTGGCATCGCTTTCGTCCACGATGTCCGGGAGTATTATGAGAAACTCGTCCCCTCCCATCCTCGCAACCGTGTCGCTCTTCCTCAGCACCCGGCCGAGTCGCCTCGCAACCGTCTTGAGAAGCGCATCGCCGACTTTGTGCCCCAGCTCGTCATTCACACTCTTGAACTTGTCAAGATCGAGCATCATTACGGCAACGCGTTTTTTCTCGCGAGACGCCCTGGCCATGGCGACCCGTAAGCGGTCGTTGAAGAGCACCCTGTTCGGAAGCCTTGTGAGCGCATCATGGTACGCCAGCCGCCTGATGGTCTGCTCGCTCTTCTTGGTAGCGCTCACGTCCCTGATGATGCCCTGGTACTCGACGATCTCGCCTTTCTCATTCCTCTTGGTATTGACGGTAATGAGGCAGTACATGATACCCTTGTTGCCTTTGAGCCTTATCTCAAAGTCTTTTACGTATCCGTCCTCTTTGATGATCTTCTTAAAGGTCTCGCAATCAGCCTGCGTCACGTAGGCAGACTTCGCGTTCGTCGTCCGGAGCGCCTCCCGTGTAATACCGAATAGGCTCAGGAAAGCCTCATTCACGTCAATAAACGTTCCGTCTCCGGAGGTAATATAGATCGCGTCCCGTGAGCCGTCGAAAAGAGACCTGTATCTCTCTTCGCTTTCCCGCAAGGCAAGCTCCCATTGCTTTCGTGCGGTGACATCCCTGATGATGCCCTGGAGGTACGTCTCGCCGCCGAATTCAATCTGGTTCAGGTTAACCTCGGAGTCGAAGAGAGTTCCGTCGGGACGCCGGTATCTCCACTCAAAGAACTGGGCCCCCCGGGACAGGACAGTGGAGGATTTCTGCCCCATCCTATCCCCGGAGCTGACTCCGTCCAGTTGAAATTCAGGCGAAAAGGACAGTATCGGCACGCCAACCATCTCTTCCTTGGAGCACCTGAACATCTTAAGGGCCTGGGGATTGCAGTCAACGAACTTCCCGTCTTTGATGAGGACTATGGCGTCGTTTGCCTGTTCAAAAAGAGACTTGTAACGCAGGGCGCTTGTCCTGGCCTGCTCGTCGGTCTGCTTCTGCACCAGGGCGTCTGCAAAGAATTCACCCACCATCCTGAGAAGCAGGGTTATCTCATCGGGCCATACCTTCCTGTTGGCCACACCGTCAAACCTCAAGAATCCCATGATATTAAATCCGTGCACGATGGGTACCGAAAGCATGGAGTTTACGTTTTCGCTCAAAAACGCTCTGCGCTCTGCCCCCGCTTCCGTGGGCAACTGCAGCACGTCGGGAATATGGATCATCTCGAGGTTCTTGATCTTGCTGAAGATCCAGGGATATTCTTTTTCGGAGACGACCGGCGCTACCTCTCTTCCCGGCTTGAACCCCTGCGCCGTCCATTCGGCGTTTTTGAAGGCGGTAAGGCAGTCCTTGTTAAAGAGAAAAACGGAAATCCTGTCAACGCCTGCATATTCGCCTACTATTCGCATTACGTCCTGCATCCAGCTCTCTATTTCATCGGGCGACAAATAGATGAAGTTCGTGGACAGATTAAAGACAAGCTGAAGCAGGTTTTTGCTCTCACGCAGCATCTCCTTCACGTCCGGGCGCTTCGTGGTCCCTTCCGGCCCTCGGGGAATGGCTGCCCGGTTTCCGGAAGGCTCGTTGACAGAACCTCCATTCGGCATTTTGGAGCGCTGGGATTGCGTGGTCTTGTGAGGTCTGTGAAGGGTCCTTCTCGTCATGGGCTCTCATTCATATGATTGTAGCGGTGAAACATGGCGACCAGTATATGGGCCTTCATTCCCGTACTATCATTAACGGCAGAATCGCCTTTTCGATGGATGCTGACTTTTATCGCGAACAAATCATCATTCAGTGACAGGACAGAGACCTCCGCAAGCTTCCTGCATCATCAGGCCACGTGTATTCTTATCGGCGCCGTAATTGAAATTATTAAGGGTAAACACGTTTGCCATTATATTTATTAAAACAATGCCACTTTTTACTTAAGAATATCGGAAGAGCCCATCGTTTTTCAATGGTTAATTGAAATCATAAGTTGTAAGCCTGAAGAAGTACGGGCACTTACATTGTGTTGATCAGCGATAAACGATTTGCTTAAGACGTTCCTCCTTACCGGCCGGCCATCACGGATCTCGAACATAATAGCTATCTGAAAGCGGATTTCGGGATGTTGCGCTCTTCGAACTCGAGAGGCATAATATCCCTGAGCGTCTCCTCGGACAGGCAGATACGTCCGTCATCAGTGACGCGAACGATGCCGAGCCTGATAAGCGCCTGGAGGGCGCAGGGCTTGTAGTCCTTCGGTCTTGAGAGCCTCTTCAAGAAATCAGGAGGTGTCAATCCCAATTCGTCCAGTGTTTTTGCCGTATTGTAACAAAGGGAGCGCCGTTCGCGTAAAATACCGATGACCTTGAAGACGGCCCTTCTCAACAAAATGAGACGGATAGCGACTACCAGTGTAAAGAGCAGGAACGCTATGGTAGATCCGACGAGATTTACCAGAAAGCGCTCGATATCCATCCTCTAAAATCCTCCCGCGATGCCGGATGCCGGCCAACAAACGATTAGAAAGGCTTTTCTCTATTACTTCAAAGATATAATCCGAATCGATCATGTCAACCCCAGCAGCCGAGGGTGGAAGAACGGGCCTTCCGCCTTGTTCCTCTGCGACAAAGCTGATAGAGTTTTCAGGAGGTTCGTGCAGAACCTATCTTGCGTGAAGGGGGCAGCCATGAAGGCAGGAGCGGTGACCACAGGTCTCGCCGGATTTGATGAGGTGATCGACGGTCTAAGGACCGGGGACAATGTGGTATGGCAGGTTGATAATATGGATGATTACAGATTTTTTGCCGGCTTTTTCGCCCGGAGCGCTCTTTCCCATGCAAAAAAGGTGGTCTATATGAGGTTTGCCGCCCATGGGCCTCTGTTGAAGGAAGATGAAAGAACAAAAACCTATGAGCTTGATGCAAGGAGCGGGTTCGAGACCTTCTCCACGCAGGTCCATCAGATCATCACCAGGGAAGGGGAAGACGTTCATTACGTCTTTGACTCCCTTTCGGACCTTCTCTCGGCATGGGCAACCGACCTTATGATCGGCAACTTTTTCCTCATTACCTGTCCCTACCTTTTTCAGCTCAACACGGTCGCTTATTTCGGGCTGATCAGGAACAATCATTCCTTCAAAACGGTCGCAAGAATACGGGAGACAACCCAGGTGCTCCTCGATGTCTACCATACCGGGGGAGACCTCTACGTCCATCCGCTCAAGGTGAGAGGGCGACACTCCCCTACGATGTTCCTGCCCCACAAGAAAGAATCGGAGAGATTCATCCCTTTGACGAGCAGCGTGGATGCAACAAGGCTGCTCACGCACATCTCGGGCAAGGGGATTGAACATGCAGCGAGGAATCTCGATTACTGGGACCGGCTGTTTTTGAACGTCGAGGAACTGCTGCGTAACGGCCGGGACCAGGAAAAACAGCTTCCCATGCTGGAACATTTGTGCCACATCATGATCGGCCGTGAAAAGCGTATTCTTGATCTGGCGCAGAAATACCTTTCCCTGCAGGACCTGCTCGCGATCAAGACGAGGCTGATAGGGACGGGCTACATAGGGGGCAAGAGCGTCGGCATGCTGCTCGCCCGAAAGATACTCCTTCAGGACAGCTCCTGCGACTGGCACGCGCGGCTCGAGCCTCACGACTCGTTCTTCGTGGGCTCGGATGTGTTTTACACCTATCTTGTCGAGAACGGCTGGTGGAAACTGCGGATGCAGCAGAAGACGAAGGGAGGCTACTTCAAGGCTGCCCGCATCCTGCGCGAACAAATGCTCGACGGGTCCTTTCCTGATGAGATCGAGGAGCAGTTCTGGCAGGTCATCGAGTATTTCGGCCAGTCGCCCATTATCGTCCGGTCGAGCAGCCTTCTCGAAGATGCCTTTGGCAATGCCTTTGCGGGCAAATACGAGAGCATCTTCTGCGTCAACCAGGGGACGCCCGAGCAGCGGTACAGGCAATTCAGGGACAGTGTCCGCAGGGTCTTTGCCAGCACCATGAACGAGGACGCCCTGGCGTACCGTATTCAGCGCGGACTGGACAGGCAGGACGAACAGATGGCTCTCCTGGTGCAGCGGGTGTCCGGCTCCCACAGGCGGTCGTGGTTTTTCCCCGATCTTGCAGGGGTGGGAATCTCGTACAACACCTTTGTCTGGCAGCAGAACATGGACCCCCGGGCAGGTATGTTGAGACTGGTGGTCGGTCTGGGGACCCGTGCCGTCAACCGGACTGAAGACGACTACCCCAGGATCGTGGCGCTCGATGCACCGCTTTTGAAGCCCCACGAAGGTATCAGGGACACGAGAAAGTATTCGCAGCACCAGGCGGATATCCTGAACATGGACGCAAACCTCCTCCAGACGGTCCCTGTCGCCGATCTTCTGGACGGCCGGATGAAAATCGACACCGATCTTCTGGGCGTCCGGGACAGGGAGGCGGTCGACCTCATGAGGGAACGGGGCATAACGGACGGGGAGATCTGGGTGCTCACTTTTGACAATCTCCTCTCTCAGAAGCCCTTTCTCGCAACCATGCAGAAGATGCTGAAAGACCTGGAAAAAGCCTATCAATACCCGGTGGATATCGAGTTCACCGCCAACTTTGACGACAGCACTACGTTCCGGATCAATCTTGTCCAGTGCAGGCCGCTTCAGACGAGAGGGGAGGGAAGGAAAATAGCCATGCCACGGGACGTTCCCCCTGACGGCCTGCTCTTCGATTCCAAGGGAAATTTCATGGGCGGCAGCACGGTCCAGCCGGTCAGGCGGGTTGTCTACGTCGATCCTGAGGCGTACGGCCGGCTCTCTCTGTCCGGAAAGTACGATGTGGCCCGTCTTATCGGGAAGCTCAACCGGCAGGTCGACAAAGAAGAGATGCCGACCCTCCTCATAGGACCGGGAAGGTGGGGGACCTCAACCCCTTCTCTCGGCGTGCCGGTGAGGTTCTCCGAGATAAACCGGGTGTCAGCACTCGTGGAGATCGCCCAGGCAGGTTCCGGGGTAATGCCGGAGCTCTCCTTCGGCACCCATTTCTTCCAGGACCTGGTGGAAGCGGGCATCTTTTACATAGCCCTGTTCCCGGAAGCGGAGGGAGTACTGTTCAATGTGGAGTGGTTCAACAGCAGGGAAAATGACCTGAAGACGCTCCTCGCCGAGGGCAGCCGCTACGAAGAGGTGGTGCGCGTGCAGAACGTGAACCGGAAGGATCTCTATCTCATGGCGGATATCGTGAGTCAAAGGGTCCTCTGCTGCATCTCGGAGAAGATCGACCAGTAGTTGCTCTGCTTGTTCTCCTGCTTTCCGTTCAAATGCTTCATGATCCGGTGCACCTGAAAGCCCCCTTCCGAAAGGGTGTCCTGAAAGGCTTCCACGGGCTTGAGCTGTTCGTACTCGGCCAGGGTCGCCATGGCCCGGCTTTCGGTCGGGATTTTGGCCTCTTCCAGGGCTGCGAACGGGTTCAACCCACCGAGGACCACCATGCCGGCCTTGTCCGGTGAAACGGGGATGCCGAGAAGGGTTTCGCCGGGACGGCCGAAGACGATTATTCCGGTGAAGCCCAGCTTTCTCATCTTCTCATTCAGCTTCCTTGCATCATCCAGGCTTGCCTCCGGGATTTCCCTGAAGCTGCCCAGTATCTTTCCCGTTCCGGAGTCCAGCGTCCCGAGAACGTCCGTCATGCCGCTCTTCATGAAGATCTCAAGGGGCGCCAGGGAAGAGCTCTCGTAGCTGATGACGGAGGCGAACCTGATCGCTTCGTGGTTGGCCACTTCAACAACCCCGCCGAATCGCGACAATACCGGTATCCCTGCCTTCAGGAAAACCCCGTTCAGGGTGATGCTGCATATGGTCCCTATCCCTATCGTCCCCGACGGGACAAATAGGTTGCCGATAAGATGTCCGCCCTTTGTCACGGTCATCATCTTGCTCATGGCATAGGGAGAATCAAGCACTTTTGCAAGGAGCGAAAGGGCCTGCGGCGCCTTGTCCTCGCTCACGTACGAAACATTGAGGATCACCTTGCCTTTCCCCGTGTCGATGTTGAAGTCGCTCAGGAATGAAAGGTTGTTGATCCTGTTTATGGCAAGGCCGATTCTCTCCGAAACAAACCCCTGGTTGAGTTCCTGCCTGCCCTTTTCGGTGAGCCTTCTGCCCCTTTTGCTTTTGCCCTCGATGTAGCCTTTCTCCTCAAGCAACTGCAGATAATGGCGGATAGTCCTTTCCGAGAGTTCTATGCCCTGAGCGCCGAGAAGCCGGGCCGCCTCCGCAGAGGTTAAGGATTTCTCCCTGTTCTCCAGGATTTTGAGGATGTTGAACATTATTCTTTGCATCTGATCTGCCTCGAACCGCCTCCCTCCGTTCGCCGGTTGACGGACAGAGGGAGGCGGAAGGTATATATAACTCTTTAGACTATGCCGTAGGCGAGCATGGTGTTTGCCACTTTCAGGAAGCCGGCGATATTCGCGCCCGTCACATAGTCATTTTTACTGCCGCCGTACGCTTCAGCGGCATCCATGCATGACTTGTGGATGCTCTTCATGATCATGCGGAGCCTGTTGTCTACCTCTTCCCTGGTCCACAGGAGCCTCATGCTGTTCTGCGTCATCTCCAGGCCGGAAGTGGCCACCCCTCCCGCATTTGCGGCCTTGCCCGGTCCGTAGAGTATGTTGTTGTCCTGGTAGCACTTGATCGCCTCGGGCGTGGACGGCATGTTGGAGCCTTCAACCACGCAGAGGCAGCCGTTGCTGCAAAGCGCGGCCGCGTGGTCCCCGTCAATCTCGTTCTGCGTGGCACACGGGATAGCGACATCGACCTTGAGGCCCTGTTTCTTGATTACATCCCAAATGCTTTCGCCGATAAAGCAGACGGCCGATGAGTACCTGTCCGCGTACTCGCTTATGCGGCCCCTTCGCACATTCTTGAGGTTCATGACGAATTCGCATTTTTTATCACGGATGCCTTCCTGATCGACGATCGTCGAGCTGGAATCGCAGAGGCTTATGACCCTGCCGCCAAGCTGGTTCACTTTTTCTACGGCATATTGCGCCACATTCCCGGAACCGCTGATGGCAACGTTCTTTCCCCTGAGATCCTGGCCCTTAGTCGCCAGCATTTCCGCCGCGAAATAGACGGCGCCGTAGCCTGTCGCCTCCGGGCGGATAAGGCTGCCGCCGTATTCGAGCCGCTTTCCGGTAAACACGCCTGTATGGTCGTTCATGATCTTTTTGTAGTAGCCGTAAAGGTATCCTATCTCCCTTGCCCCCACGCCGATGTCTCCTGCGGGAACATCCGTGTCGGGCCCGATGTGCCGGAAGAGCTCCTGCGCAAAGGCGTGGCAGAATCTCATTACCTCGTCGTCCGATTTGCCCTTCGGGTCGAAGTCCGACCCCCCTTTTGCGCCGCCCATGGGAAGGGTGGTGAGTGAATTCTTGAAGATCTGCTCGAATCCGAGGAATTTCATTATGTTGAGGTTCACCGAAGGGTGAAAACGCAATCCGCCTTTGTACGGCCCTATGGCATTGTTGTACTGTACCCTGAACCCCCGGTTTACCTGTACCTGGCCCCTGTCATCCACCCAGGGGACCCTGAAGACAATGGTCCTGTCCGGTTCGACGATCCGGTCGTATATTTTTGCTTTCACGAATTCCGGGTGCTTTCGCGTTGTCGGCTCAAGGCTGTGCAGGACTTCCTCCACTGCCTGATGAAATTCGAATTCGTAAGGATCGCGCTGTTTTACCTTCTCGATGACATCTCCGATTACAGACATATCTGGAACCTCCCTTGGTATTTTAGTCGGCATCGACTTTTGCGGGTCTTTCCGCTGCGGCCCTTCCTGCAGGACTCAGACCACCCGGCCGCCGGGCCTTCGGCGTGACCAGCGGTGGGAAAATCGGACCTGGCCTGTGCCTGATCCTTCAGGCGTTGAAATACACCTTGAGGAAAGGCGCGGTATCCTGGTCGTAGACGGTTATGGGACCGCCAAGGATCAGGAGCCCCGACAGGTCCTCGAGCGACCTGGGCAAGGGTTCGCCTTTGGACAGCTCGATCGTCTCAAACGCAAAGCCGCTCGCCTTTAACGACTCTGCCAGGGCGCGCACGTCTTTTTCTCCGCTATTGTTGATCAAAACCACTTTTTTCTGCATCGCTTCCTCCTGGGGCCAGGATCTTTTGATTTCAAAAATTGCCTCAATAGGAAACCCGAAAAACAGAGGCTTGACAATCAGGGGGAAGACGTTTTGTGGATAAGGTCTGTTACTAGGTAAGCTATCGGGGAATCCCCTATGGGGCAGAGGCGCGGAGGCGCGAGGGAGCAGAGGGGAAGGCAAATGCAGAGGAGCAGAGGAGCGGAGGAGAAAGACGGCGGAAGGAGCAAAGGAGCGGGGGAACGAGGGCTGCGGGTGCGCTATCTGTTATTCTGTATCCATTGGATGGCGTATTTCAGGAGGTCCGTCCCG
>MVRP01000010.1 GCA_002067405.1 Syntrophorhabdaceae bacterium PtaU1.Bin034
CACATGGGTATAAATCTGCGTGGTTGAGATGTCCTCGTGGCCGAGGAGCAGTTGCACCGAGCGGAGGTCAGCCCCACCCTCAAGCAGGTGAGTTGCGAAGGTATGGCGCAGCATGTGAGGGTACAGCTTGCCCTGCTCCAGCAGTAATCCGTATTTCCGGATAAGCTTCCATATGGCCTGCCTCGTCATGGGTTTGCCTTTCCTGTTGGGAAAAAGAAAAATGCCCTTGGGCTTCATCTTCTCCAGGTACATCTTTATCACTTCCCTAGCGTATGTCCCTATCGGTACAATGCGCTCCTTGGACCGTTTGCCCGAGGCAATCAGGAAGCCCGCTTCCATATCGAGATCGCTCTTCTTGAGCGCGATCAGCTCGGAGACCCGCAAGCCCGTGGCATAGAGAAGCTCCAGAACGGTTGCGTCACGGAGTGCCAGCTTCTGGTCGGCCGGCAATTTGAGGAGCTTGAGCATCTCTTCCTCACTCAGCACGCGGGGAATGGGAGGTTTGAATTTGGGTGTCTCGATCTCAAGGAGCGGATTTGTCTTTATCGCCCCGTCCCGGAGAAGAAACTTGTAGAAGCTCCGAATGGCGGACACGGCGCGGGCAATGGTGCGCGTCGATTTTCCTTGCGTCCGCATCCTGCCGAGATAGGAATCAAAATCGACGGACTCAAGGGATTTACCTGATTCTTCCAGGAATATGAGGTAATTGAGGATGTCTCTGTTATAGGCCTCGACAGTGTGGATCGAAGCGCCCTGTTCCGTCTTGAGATGGACCATGAAGGCATCGAGGTCAAAATAGTGGCTCATACCGGGTGAGTCATCTCCTCCCGGTTGAGCCGAAGCCTCCCGCGCCTCGTCCGGTCTCCGGCAGCCGGTCAACTTCCTGCCATTTCACCCTCACGACATTCTTGAAGATCATCTGGGCGATCCTGTCCCCATTCTTTACCTCGAACGGCTCGGTGCCGAGATTTATCAGGATTACCTTCACCTCTCCCCGGTAGTCTGCGTCGACGGTGCCCGGCGTATTAAGAACGGTTATCCCGAACTGGATCGCCAGGCCGCTCCGCGGCCGGACCTCTGCCTCATAACCTTCGGGAATGGCAATGGAAATCCCTGTAGGGATAAGCACCCTCTCCAGGGGCTTGAGCACTACGGGCTGATCGAGGTGGGCGCGCAGGTCCATGCCCGATGAAGCGCCCGTCGCATAACCGGGCAGCGTTACCCCCGGCAGCTTTGATACAAAAACATCTATCTCTTCCATATCCGTTCTATCTTCTTGCGGTCCACCTTCCCGAGCACGGTCAGGGCCATGCTCTCCGGCTGTCCGAAAGCGAGCCTGCTCATCTCGTCGACCTGCGGCTTCTGCACATGGTCGATCTTCTTCAGTGTTTCCCTGACCGGTATGTAACGGTCGAAATAGATCTCATTCTTCGCGAGCCTTCCCATCCGTGCTTCCGAGCCTTCGAGGGATATAAAGAAGTTGCCTTTGATATGCTCCCTGGAAAAGGCCAACTCCGCCGGAGAAATGCCCTCTTTCTTCAGCTTCGCTGCCTCTTCCTTTATCAGGCCGATCACTTCCTCGACCGAGCCGGGCGAGCTGGAGGTGGATATTCCAAAACCCCCGACGTCATGGAAACAATTCACGTAGGAGAACACGTTATACACAAGCCCCCTCTTCTCCCTGATCTCCTGAAAGAGGTGGGAGCTCATGCTGCCCCCCACAACGGCGTTCATCGCGTAGAGTGCATACCGCCTCGCATCGGTCTGGCTTACTCCGTCGGTCCCGATGCAGAGATAGATGTGCTCGAGGTCCTTTTCGTACACGTGAACCGCCGGAAAGCTCTTCGGTTTCGCAGGACTCGAAGACGGAACGCCGGGCCCGTGGGGCCAGGCAAAAAGCCTTTCCACTTCCTTGACCAGTGCTTCATGGTCGATCCTGCCTACCGCGGTGATGATCGTGTTTTGCGGAGAATGATGGGTCCTGTAGTGATCGAGAAGGCCGTCGTGGGTAAAACGCTCTACCGTCTCTTCTATGCCAAGGACCGGCAGGCCCAGGGGATCGCCTTTGTAGTAGTCCGCGTTGAACATGTCGAAGACCCACTCTTCAGGGTTATCTTCGATCATCTTTATTTCCTGGATAACGACCTGCTTTTCGCGCTCGATGTCCTCCTGATCAAACGTGGAATGCCTGCACATATCGGCCAGGACGTCAAGGGCGATCTGCATGTCCTGTTTGAGGACACGCGCATAGAGGCAGGTGTATTCCTTGCCGGTAAAGGCATTAAGCACGCCGCCCACGGCGTCGATGTCCCTCGCTATGTCGTGAGCAGTCCGCTTCTCGGTGCCTTTAAAGAGCATGTGCTCGATAAAGTGGGAGATGCCGTTATTCTCCTCATTCTCGTACCTGCTCCCGGTTTTCCACCAGACGCCGAACGAAACCGTCGGAAAGTAGGGCAGACTCTCGGTGACCACCCTGATGCCGTTGTCGAGCACCGTTTTTCGATACATTTACTGTGTTTGCCCCTGGGTTTCCTTGAGGGCTGCCTTTCGCGAAAGCCTTATTCTTCCGTTCTGTTCGACCTCAATTACCTTAACGGGTATCTCATCACCCTCTTTGACCACATCCGTCACTTTCTTGATGTAGGTATCGGAAAGCTGGCTCACGTGGACAAGGCCGTCGACGCCGGGCATGATCTCCACAATGGCGCCGAAGTCCACGACCCTCTTTACCGTTCCCATGTAAATGGTGCCCACTTCTATCTCTCTGGTGATGCCTTTGATGATATCGATGGCCTTTTGCGCGGAGCTCTCGTCCTGGGAGACGATCTTCACGACACCCGAGTCTTCTATGTCTATCTTCACGCCTGTCTGCTCGACAATGCCCTTGATCACCTTTCCGCCCGGGCCTATAACCTCTCTTATCTTCTCGGGCCTGATCTTCATGGTCCAAATGCGTGGCGCATAGGGCGAAAGGATATCTCTCGGTTTATCGAGTGTCTGGGCCATGATGTCGAGTATCTTTCCGATGCCCCTCTGTGCAAGTCCCACGGCCCTGGACATGATCTCCTTGGTGATGCCTTTTATCTTTATGTCCATCTGGACCGCGGTGATCCCGTCTCTTGATCCCGCCACCTTGAAGTCCATGTCGCCCATTTGGTCTTCATCTCCGAGGATATCGGAGAGGATGATCTCCTGACCGTCGTGCATGAGAAGCCCCATGGCAATGCCCGCAACGGGGCTCTTGATGGGAACGCCGGCGTCCATGAGGGACAGGCACCCGGCACAAACCGATGCCATGGAGGAAGAGCCGTTCGACTCAAGTATTTCCGATACGATCCGGATCGTGTAAGGAAAATCCTCTTTCGGCGGGAGTATGGGCGTCAATGCCCTTTCAGCGAGGTGCCCGTGGCCTATCTCGCGTCTCGAGGGTGCCCGCAGGAAGCTCACTTCACCGACACTGAAAGGCGGGAAATTGTAATGAAGCATGAACGACTTGTAGCTTTCCCCTTCGTGGAGCGACTCGATCTTCTGCTCGTCCTCAGAGGTGCCAAAGGTGGTGAGGGCAAGGGCCTGTGTTTCGCCGCGGGTGAAGAGGCCTGACCCATGGGTCCTGGGGAGGATGCCCACGTCGCAGGTGATCTTTCTTATGTCATCGGGTGATCTTCCGCCGATCCTTTTTCCGGTAGCAAGCAGGGATGCCCTCAGCGACTCCTTGGTGATCTCCTCGAAGGCCTTGGCCACTATCTTGTCTTCAGTCTCCGTATCAGCATATTTCTTTGCGAGGCCTTCGGCGATATCGCGGAGCTTCTGCTGGCGGGCCTGTTTTGCATCGATCGAAAACGCTTCCGCCAGATCCTTCTCTATGGAAGCCTTGATCTCTTCCTTCAGCTCAGCCGGGACTTCGACAGGCGTGACGATCCACTTTTCTTTACCCACCTTTTCCCGAAGTTGTTCCTGCATCTCAATGACAGGCATCATGGTGCGATGGGCAAGTTCGATCGCTTCGATCAGATCCTCACCCGACACGAAGCTCGCCCCGCCTTCCACCATCATGATGGCGTCCTTCGACCCGGCCACCACGATGTCCAGGTCGCTCTCTTCCATGTCCTGATTAGTCGGATTTACAATAAACTGACCGTCCTTTCTCCCCACTTTGACCGCGGCGATGGGGCCAAGAAACGGTATTGGAGAGAGTACCAGCGCAGCAGACGCCCCGATCATGCCAAGCGTCGCAGGATCGTTTTCCTGGTCCGCGGAAAGGACCGTCGCGATAACCTGTGTTTCACTTCGGTAGCCCTTTGCAAACGACGGGCGAAGCGGCCTGTCGATCAGGCGAGAAGTCAGTGTTTCCTTCTCGGACGGGCGCCCCTCTCTCTTAAAAAAGCCCCCCGGAAACTTTCCGGCCGCATATGACATCTCCTGATAATTGACGGTGAGGGGCAGAAAGTCAGTCTGTCTCTCTTCTCTCTGTGCTACTGCGGTTACCAGCACTACCGTATCACCGTACCGCACGACCACGCTTCCATCCGCCTGTTTTGCAAGTGCACCGGTGCTGATTGTAAGCGGCCTGCCACAGAATTCAATAGTTATCGATTGTTCCATATTTTTTCCTTCTCGTTCGTTATTATCGTTATTTTCTCAGACCCAGCCTCTCGATAACCTTCCGATACCTTTCGACGTTGTGCTCCTTCAAATAGTTGAGGAGCCTTCTTCTCGTTCCCACAAGTATCAGGAGGCCGCGCCGGGAGTTGTGGTCTTTTGCGAATTTCTTGAAGTGCTCTGTGAGCATTTTAATGCGTTCGGTCAGAAGGGCTATCTGCACTTCAGGCGACCCCGTATCCTTTTCGTGGACCCTGAACGCCTCAATAATCGTCTGTTTTTGCGTCGTGTCTAATGCCATTTTCGATGCCTCCTTAACTGTTTATTAATCTTTTCATTCTAATTGTTCTTGAATCGGTGTCGACTCTGCCTATGCCCAAAAGAGTCCCGTTCTTGTTCATCAGCTTCGCAAGCTCTCCCTGTTTCCAGTCTTTCGAGGTGCCAAGAAGCGGTACAGGCATTCCGTTCCTGAGAAATTTCTCAAGCACCGGTTCAATCGTCACGCCCCTGACGGTCTGCAATACGTCCCCGAGCCCAACCATGTATTTTACAACATCCTGCTTGGCCTGAAAATAGTCAAGAGGGACGCTTCTCGACAACCCGAACTCGCCGTGCTGCGTCCGCTTAAGGGTATGCAGGGCCGCGCCGCAGCCGAGGGCGGCACCAAAATCATGAGCGATAACGCGAATGTAGGTTCCCTTGGAGCAGGCTATCTCGACATCCACGTACGGGTGAGCGTAGTCGAGGAACTTCACGTCATACACCTCGACCTCTTTGCTCGGAGGTTCTATGGCAATACCTTGCCTGACCCATTTATAGAGCGGCTTCCCCTCCACCTTTTTGGAAGAATAGACCGGGACCTTTTGGGTGATCTTGCCCTTGAACTTCAAAAGCGCCTCTGCTATCGTCTCCCTGTCATAGACCGGCGGCTCCACCTCCGTCAGTATGGTCCCTTCCATATCCAGCGTGTCGGTGGTAATGCCGAGGACGAATCGCGCAACATACTTCTTTTCACCGTTCTCGAGAAAGGGGATGAGCTTCACTCCCTCGTTCAACGCTATCGGCAATATGCCGCTCGCATTTCTGTCAAGGGTTCCGATGTAGCCGATCTTCCTGAAGGACTGAAGCCTCTTGAACCTTTTTATCACGTCATAGGAAGTCATTCCCGGACTTTTATCGATTATTATAAAACCGTCTGTCATAAAGAAAACGCCCCTATCAGTTTATTCTTCACTTCGTTCAAGTCGCCTTCGATGACGCATCCTGCCGCTTTCCGGTGCCCCCCGCCTCCAAAGCTGCGCGCAACCGCTGCAACATCGACGCTTCCTTTCGAACGCAAGCTGATCTTGTATTTCTTGTCACTCAACTCCCGCATGATGCATGCCACCTCAACACCGCGCATCTCCTTCAAAAACTCCACAAAGCCCTCGGTGTATTCACGGTTGGTATGCGTCCTTGCGAACATTTCCTGTGTTATATACGCAGTCGCAATTTTGTCGTCACGGAACGTCTCCAGCGTGGACAACACAAGGCAGAGGAGTTGAAAACGCTCCTTCGGGTGGCTCTCATAGACTGCACCGGCCACGTACGAAGGACTGACGCCGTGCTCGGTCATCTCCTCGCATATTGAAAAGGCCCGCTTCGTCGTGCTGTCGTAGCGAAAGGAGCCGGTATCCGTCAAAATGGCGGTGTACAGGTTCACTGCGATGTCAGGAGTGAACTCCCCACCGAGGGATTTCAGGATCAGGTAAATGATCTCAGCGGTTGAAGATGCCCTCTCGTCAACGATATTGATCTGTCCGAACGCCTCGCTCGTGTCGTGATGATCGATATTGATGAGCATGCCCTTGTTCTTCAGGGAGTCATATCCGTCGCCCACGCGGAAGAGATCGCCACAATCGACTACGAAGATTGCATCGTAGCGCTCTTCGGGGAGCTGATGGAGCACGACCGGCGGCCTGGGGAGGAACCGGTAGCGGTACGGCACCTCGTCCTTCAAATAGACGGATGCACGCTTGCCGAGCGTATTCAGGGCAAAGGCAAGGGCAAAGGACGAACCCAGCGCATCCCCGTCCGGGTCTATATGCGTGGTTATGAGGAAATTCCGGCCTCGGTCGAGGACGTCCCTAATCCTCTGAAACATGCTCCACCTTCTTCAGAAGCTCGTCGATCCGTGCCCGCTTTTCCTGTTCCGTATCGAGGACGAATGTGATATCAGGCATGTATTTCAGCTTAACCCTCGTTCCAAGCACGTGCTTGATGTACCCCTTGGCGCGCCTCAGCGCCTCCACCGTTTTGTGCTTCTCATCCTCGCTCCCGTAAACCGAATAAAGCACCTTTGCATATTTCAGGTCTTCGGTCATCTTCACGTCGAGTATCGTGATAAAGCCGATGCCCGGATCCTTGATCTCCTGCTGAATAATGAAAGAAATCTCTTCACGGAGCTGATCCTGCAGCCGAAAACGCCTATACTTCATCTCCTATCACCATAATCTCGGTTCTTGACCCGATTACCTTCCCGATGTACATGGATTCAATATAACGGGAGACACTTTCTATCGTAGAACCGACGTGGTCCCGGTTCACGCCGACGACCGCAAAACCGACAGTCGCCTTTTGCCAGAGGTTCGTCTGGTCAATCTCCATGATCGATATATTGAACTTCCCCTTGGTCCTCTCTACTATCCTTCGTATCGCTTGCCTTTTCTCTTTTAAGGAGTGGTTTTCCGGCAAGAAGATTTCGACTCTCGAGACACCTACTACCATAATGAATGCCGGATATACGAAGATACGAGGATACGGTTATGCGGAAACGATGACTCTATCTTCCCTGCATTCCCCGCATTCATATTACAGCGTCTGCTTTTCCTCTTCCTCAACGTAGAATTCCATCGTGTCGCCTTCCTGGATGTCGTTGAAGTTTTCGAAGGAGATACCGCATTCATACCCGGCCGTGACCTCTTTTATATCGTCTTTGAACCGTTTGAGGGAGGCTATTTTGCCGCTAAACAGGATGTCTCCTTTCCGGATGACCTTGGCTGTAGCAGCCCTTGTGACCTTCCCTTCCGTGACATAACAGCCGGCGATCGTGCCGATGCGGGAAACAGTGAATGTCTTCCTCACTTCCGCCGTTCCTATCTTTACTTCCACGATCCGCGGCGCAAGGAGGCCCTCCATGGCCTTTCTCACATCGTCGATCATGTCGTAAATGACCGAGTACGTCCTGATATCCACCTTTTCCTGATCGGCAAGGGACTGGGTCTTCGCCATCGGTTTTACGTTGAATCCGATAATGATCGCACCCGACGCCATGGCCAGGTTCACATCGGTTTCCGTGATCGCCCCGACTCCGTTGTGGATGACGTTTATCTCAACCGCTTCTGTGGAAAGCCTCTTTAAGGCGTCGCTTATCGCATCCAGGGTTCCCCGCGCATCCCCCTTCAGGATGACGTTCAAAGTGAGCTTCGCCGTCTCTCCCATCCTGGAGTAAAGCTCGTCCAAGGTAATACGGGAGCTCTTGGCCTGCTCCTGTTCCCTGATCTTGTCCTGTCTGAAGCGGGAAACTTCACGGGCATACCGCTCCTCGGTAGTGGCGATGAACATATCGCCTGCCTGGGGCACATCGGAAAAACCGACGACCATTACCGGGGTTGCGGGAGGCGCCTTTTGTATCCGCTTACCCTTATCGTCAATGAGGGCTCTGACCCTGCCGAACGTCGCGCCTGCGACGAAAGGATCCTGTATCTTCAGGGTGCCTTCCTGGATGATGACCGTACCGAAAGGCCCGTGCCCCTTGTCCAGTCCGGACTCGATAATGATGCCTTTCGCGAGCTTGTCGGGGTTCGCCTTCAGTTCAAGCAACTCTGCCTGCAGGAGAATGAGCTCGAGAAGTTCCTGGATCCCGACCTTCTTCTTTGCCGAGATTTTCGCGGTCAGCGTTGTGCCGCCCCACTCTTCCGGCTGAAGACCCAGCTCGGAGAGCTCCTTCATCACCTTGTCGGGATTCGCGTTCTGTTTGTCGATCTTGTTGACCGCAACAATAATGGGCACATTTGCGGCTTTCGCATGGTCAATAGCCTCTCTTGTCTGAGGCATGACGCCGTCGTCGGCGGCGACCACGAGAATGACTATATCCGTGACCAGGGCTCCTCGTGCCCTCATGGCAGTGAATGCTTCGTGGCCGGGCGTATCGACGAAGGTGATCTCCTTCTTGTCGACCTTCGCGACGTATGCGCCGATATGCTGGGTGATCCCACCCGCCTCCCGTTCGGCAACGTTCGTGTTCCGTATCGTATCGAGAAGGAGTGTCTTTCCATGGTCAACGTGACCCATGATCGTCACCACCGGTGACCTGGGTTTCAGGTCTTCCGGAGACTCGGTCTGTTCTCCTTCCCTCGTCATGAACTCCTCTTCCACGGATACGATCTTTTCCACCTCGTAGCCGAAGTCCGATGCAATGAGGTACGCGGTGTCATGGTCGATCGTC
Source organism: Syntrophorhabdaceae bacterium PtaU1.Bin034 (assembly GCA_002067405.1). The sequence goes on from MVRP01000010.1 coordinate 9,086, forward strand.
TGGTTGACGTTGCTGATAATACCCAGGCGGAGGAGCCTTGTTATAACGTCCGACGCCTTAACGCTCAGCCGTTTCGCAAGCTCGCTCACCTGTATGTCGTCCCCGACCCTGATCACCTTTTTTGTGGGCTTTGCCTCGAGTTTCTTCTCTTCCTCGACGCTCAGTTCCCGTCTATCCCTTCTGTCCTTTCTGAAAGGAAGCGTTTTCCCTCTCTGCCGGCGAGCCGCGTATAGGTCCTCTTCCTTTATGACCACTTTCCTCTTGAATACGCCGCCTTTTCCCTTCAGCTTCGCCTCTTCGAGTTCCTCTTCCTCCGCCCTCTTGGCCAGTCTTTCGGCCTTCTTTTTCTTGCGCTCCTCTTCGGTTTCCTCATCTTCAACAAGGACAAGCTCTTTGTCGAGGTCCTGCTTGTATGCCTCTTCAAGAGCCCGGGTGATTTCCTGTTTCTTCTCTTCTCCGATGCCGTCTACGTCTGCCTTCGCCGTCTCTTCGGCAATCTGTGCCGCTTCCCTTTCCTCTTTTTTCTCTATCTCTGTCTTTTCTATCGGCCCGGCCCCTTCAACTTCCCCGGCTTTCGGTGCCTCTTCAACCTGTTCCGCGACCGGCTCGATCTCCACCCTCTCGATCTGGACAGATTTGACGGACGGCTCTTTATCCGCTGCAACGGCTTCTTTTGTCTCTTTTTGTACCTTCACAAGCTCGATGACCGGTTCTTCGGTTCTTTTCGGCGGCTCTTCTTTCTTTGTTTCCGCCGCCTGTCCGGCTGCTGCCGCCTCGGGTGGTTGGGTTACCATAGTCGGTTTCGTTTCTGCAGGAGGTGCCTGCACCCTTCTCCTGATGACAGTCGAGGCTACCCTTTTCTCTATAACCGTCTCTCCAGAGGCAGTCGATTTCTCCTTCGCTTCGGACAGGGTCTGCTCTTCCTTCTCCTTTTCCTTATCTTTTATCTTAACCCCGATACTTTTGAGCTTAGATAAGATTTCGTCATCTTTTATCTTATCCGTGAGGGTTGTTATCTTAATCTTCCCCATTCTCAGTCCTCCCTTCTGTTTACCCCGCACCTTGAATTGGTTTGAGAATTGTTTTCGCTCAGACGTTCAAGGCTCTTTCGACGACTTTAAACGCTTTCTTCCCTTACGTGCTCTTCAGCTTCCGGGGTCTCCATTACTTGCTCTGCTGCTACTTGCTCTGCTGCCTGTACTGCTGCTGCCTCCGTCTCCTTTTCCTTCTCGGCCTGCTCCCGCTGCTCGATCTCCCGGACCACTGCCTTGGCATTCTCGATAATGCTGCTGCAGTCTTCTATGGATATGCTCGTAATCTTGTTCAACTCTTCAGGAGTGAGGCGGATAATATCACGCACGTCTCTCAGGTACTCATCAAAGAGTATCCGTGCCAGGATCTCGTTGATCTTCAGGTGCTGCATCAGTTCTTCTATTACCTTGCGAGACGTTTTTTCAAGTTCCGATTCGCTCTTGATGTCCGTTTTCCACCCCGTCAATCTGGATGCAAGCCTCACGTTCTGGCCCTTTTTTCCGATAGCGAGGGAAAGCTGATCGTCGTGTACGATGATCTCCATCGCGTGCTCGTCCTCATTTATGTAAACCTTGGAGACCCGTGCAGGCGCAAGCGCGTTGCAGACGAACTTCGCGGCATCTTTGCTCCAGGGTATGATGTCGATCTTCTCACCCTTCAACTCCTGGACGACGGCCTGCACCCTCGACCCCTTCACGCCGACGCACGCTCCGATGGGATCGATGCTCGCGTCCTGGCTGTATACGGAGATCTTCGCCCTTTCTCCGGGCTCTCGCGCGGCGCCCACAACCCTTATGATCCCTTCCTGGATCTCAGGTACTTCCAGCTCGAACAGCTTCACGAGGAAGCCGGGATGAGTCCTTGAGAGCAGGATCGTGCAGCCTCTTTGCGTCTTCTCAACGTCCAGGATATATCCTTTTACCCTGTCTCTCCGTTTGAATACCTCATTCGGTATTACTTCCTTGAAAGAAAGAACGGCTTCCGTCTTCCCGAGGTTGACCACATAGTGATTCTTTTCGACCCTCTGGATAACGCCTGTCACGATCTCACCCTTCTTATCCTTGTATTCGTTGTAGATGACATCGCTCTCCGCGTTCCTGACCTTCTGCATGATGACTTGCTTTGCTGTCTGGGCCGCGATCCGCCCGAGCGAGGAGGTATCCATCTTGATTCCGATGCTGTCCCCCACCATGCACTCCGGGTCATGCTCTTTGGCTTCTTCGTAAGATATTTCCATATCGCCGTCTTCAACGTCTTCTACGACGGTCTTGAACCGGAAGACCTCTATTTCACCTATTTCCTGGTTGTATCGGGCCTCCAAGTCCAAATGATTTCCGAACTTCTTCTTGGATGCCGACAGCACGGCTTCTTCCAGCGTCTCTATGATGATCTCTTTGGGAATGCCTTTTTCCTTTCCCACCTGCTCGATTACATAGTTTAGGTCAAAATACATGGTCCTTCCCCTTATATCTCGAATTCTAAATTCGCCTTTTTGATAGCATCCAATGGAATCGTGTATGCACCATGTTCTGCATTCACCTGTATCCCATCTTCTGCAATATCAATGATTTCTCCCCTGAACTCACCCTTCCCGTCAATAGGTGTTTTTGTGACGATCCTGCAGAGCCTCCCCTTGTAACGCTCAAAATCTTCCCTCTTTTTCAGGGGTCTCGTAAGTCCCGGAGATGAGACCTCCAGGACATAGGGATGGGTGATAAAATCTTCGACATCCAGTAAACAGTCAAGCTCCCTGCTGACCCGTTCACAATCGGAGATGGCCACACCTCCCTCCCGATCTATATAAATCCGTAACAGCCATCGCTTTCCCGATGGCCGGAACTCAACTTCTACAAGCTCTAAAGACGATTCCTCAAGGATGGGTTCTACCGCATGGATTATCTTGTCGACGATCTCTTGTTGAGGTATCATTCACGTCCTTAAACTAAAAAAGCGGGGTAAACCCACTTTTAAACGTAACAGTATAGCATGTTTTCTCTCTGTTTTCAATACTACTTTGCTCTCGAAGGGTCGAATAAGCGCCCGAATTTCAGGAGCTTTGCGTGCTTCAAGGCGTGAGCACGGGATATTCGTCGCCCTCGCGCGGCCGAAGGAACCCGCTACCGTTGCCATCCACCGATGAGGTGGAGATGCAAATGGAATACGACCTGGCCCGCTCCCTTCTCCACATTAAAGACCAGCTTGTAGCCCGAGCGGTTAACAGAGACCTGCTTTGCCACCTCCCGGGCCCTCATGATCATCGCGGCCACGATCTCTTTATCCTCATCGACGAGATCGTTGATGCTGCGGATGTGTTTTCTCGGGACGATGAGCAGGTGGACCGGAGCGTAAGGGCGGATATCCCGGAAGACCACAAGGCTTTCGTCCTGATAGACAATGTCCGCTTCCTTTTCTCCCGCAACAATCTGGCAGAACACACAGTTTTTTTCCATTTTCAGCGATTCAGGAACGGAAGAGGGGTTCGGGGCTTACCGCTACAACGCTTCCCCGGCCTTCTTGATGAGGTCCATGAACGCTTCTACTTTATCCGGCTGTATGGTGACGCCTTTCTTCGTCGGCTTCCATTCGCCTTCGTCGTTCGCGAAATAGATCCTCACATCCACGTATTTCCGCCCCTTGTATTCTTCCGTGCTGACCCTGACAACCTCAGTCTCGCCCCTTTCTATCTCGCCGATGATCATCTTTTCATGCCTCCTGGTTAATTGGCAATCCCAAACCTACAAAATATAACTTTCAGTACTGAATTTCAACCGGAAATCAAAGGCAGAACATGCCCGGCCCAATAGCCGAACAGCGTCCCTGGCGGACATTACTTCTTCGTGATAATCTCGACGATCTTCCAATTCCCCTCTTGTGTCCGCGCCATCCTGAACTTTATATCCGATTTTCCCTTCGGCTCGACCATGGCGGTATCTCCCTCGACAGTCACATTCAGGTACCACACACTCGCCCGCCTTATGTAATCAAAATAGCCGAATTGATCATCCGACGTAATCGCCTGTCTGACCTGATGGCGGATAAGGCCCTTGATGCCGGGCATCATCAGCTTCGTAGCTTCCCTGCCCGCCTTGATCCCGAATGCCTGCAAGGGGTCGTCGGAACCCGATTCGTACTTCAGAAAGATGTCCCTTACCAGGCAATCGACGATGCTGTCGACATCGAGGTAACGGAGGGCCGCGTCTGCATCATGGTTCAGAAGGGCGGTGCGCAATTCGGAGAGGGAGTGGCGAGGAGAATTTCTTACAGTACAGCCGATCGACAAAAAGAACGCAACCAGCATTACCGCAAAAAGGATTAAGACTTTCTTTCTTCCGACCATCCTCTTTTATACCACATCGGCTCGGCGCTTCAAAGCTGAAGACAGCCGGGGTGGCCGACCCGACACCGAAAAAACGTGCTCCTCCTGCATTATCGGGTTATAATCAGGCAATTGGACCTGACAGGGGTCATGCATCCAATCCGGGCGAAGCGGAATTCGGGAGGAGAATGAAAAAAGATAAGGTATTTTGCAACTTTTGTGCAAGCCGGCTCGACAAGGAATTCCTCTATGGCAAGGAACGGCGGGTGTGCAAGAGGTGCAACCACGTCTACTACGAAAACCCGGTCCCTGTGGCTTCCGTTATCGTCGCTAACGAGGCGGGAGAATTGCTCCTCGTGAAGAGGGCGCAGGAACCGGCAAAAGACACCTGGTGCTTTCCGATCGGTTTTGCCGAATGCGGGGAATCCATTGAAGAAGCAGCGTTGAGGGAACTCAAAGAGGAGGCGGGGGTCGACGGCAGGATCATAAGGATCATCGATGTCATGTCGGATGCCACGGACACCTATGGTGAAGTGCTGGTGGTGACGTACCAGGCAGAAAAGATGGGCGGAACGGAGACCGCCGGTGATGACGCGTGTGACATCGGCTATTTTTCCTGGACAAATCTGCCTGAACTTGCTTTCAGTTCCCAGGAGCGGGCGCTCCGGAAGTTTCTTTCGCTGATGCCGGGTGACTGACGGGCATTCCTGTCCGGTCGGGAAGGCGCATCCGTGCGGCCCATCGCACAAAAATCAAAACAATCAGGAAAAATTTCACCAGCAACTCCCGGTACGGGGAGAGAAATCTGGCAACAAAAAAGAGAGGGTCGGGGTAATCCTTCCAGCCCTCTCTTTCACTCCCCCTGCCGTTGAACGACGATGCATTGTCCCGGTCACAAAGCATACGGATCAATCTACGTTCAGGCTTTGCATCCGCAATGGTCATAGCAGAGCGGTAGTCGCCATCAGGATCTCTGACCGCATCAAAGAATTCCTTCTGCCCATCAGCGACGACAGTTTCATGGTCCGACGTATAGAACACCGTCTTGTCGCCTCGGCGTATTTCCGCCGGCAGTATCTGTCTTTCCATCAGGTTCTTGTTGGAATAACGACATCCGTCTTCGTTGAAGAGTTCTTCATTGCCACAATCAGGACAACAAACAAGAGAGCCGAAAGGGAAGCCGTTGCGGCGCCAAAATAGAATGTAGCAGCAGGAGAAATGTGGTCCCAGAGCCAGCCGCCCACGAGACTGGCCGGTAGCGTGGCGATTCCAATGGCGGTTGCGTAAACACCAAAAGCGGTCGCCTTGAAATCCTGCGGAATGATGGTGGCAAGGAAGCTTTTCTGTATACCCTCGGTAAGGCCCATGAACAGTCCGTAAAGAGCGAAGAGCAACCAGATTGCAGCGGGGCTTTTGGCGAGCGCGAAGCCGTAGTAAAGGGCGGCAAACAACACAAACCCCGTTAAGATGATCCTCTTCTTGCCGAATCTGTCCGCCGCTATACCGGCCGGAATGGCAGAGAGAGAATAAACGAGATTGAACAGAAGGTAGACTGCGGGAATTGTCACAGCCGGGGTACCGGCCTGTTGCGCGCGGAGGATAAGGAAGACATCGCTCGAATTCCCGAGGGCAAAAATGGTGGCGATGACAATGAAGAATTTCACCTTCCAATCAAAATGGCTCAATGTCAGTTTCGGACGCTGGATAGGAGCGGGAAGGACCTTTCTCTTTTCTTCTATAAAGATGAGGATCACGAGGACGGCAATGACAGCGGGCACCATGGAGAGCCAGAAGACAGTCCGGTAGTCGTTTCTAAAGAGACCGAGGAGAAGGAGGGCGAGACCAGGACCGACAACCGCACCCATGGTATCCATGGAACGGTGGAAGTTAAAGGCTCGGGCAAGATGTGTATGATGAGCGGACTCGGCGATGATCGCATCTCTCGGTGCGGTACGGATTCCCTTTCCGATCCGGTCGATGAAGCGGGACGCGAGGATTTGCTGCCATAGCGCAGCAGTAGCTATGATGGGTCTGCTCAATGCGGAGATCGCATACCCGACAGCCATGACATGCTTACGTTGTCCGATTCGATCAGAAAACCAGCCCGAGAACACTTTGAGAAGACTCGCAGTCGATTCTGCGATTCCCTCAATAAGGCCGATAAGGGATTTATTGACCCCGAGGACGTTGGCGAGAAAAAGAGGCACAAGCGGGTAGATCATCTCCGAGCTGACATCCATAAAGAAGCTGACCAAGCCCGTGAAAAAGACATTCTTGCCAAAACCGAAAAACCGTCTCTGTTTGTTCATGGTCCCTATTCCCCTATTCCACTCCATTGTCCTTGCCGGTATTCACTTCACCTTTTGCTTTCCCCTGGCTTCGGAGAAAGACCATTTTGGCGAATTCATCGAATCTTTCTTCGCACTCTTTGATCTTCTCGATGGCAGTCTTGCGTAGCGAAGCTCGCCCCTGGTCTCGTTTTTCGATCTTTTTGAGCCACTCTTTCAGTTTTTCAAGTTCCTCTTCGTTTTCCTCCACTTCGGCGAATATAAAATTCTGCCGTTCGATTTCAAACGCTATTTCCTTGAAAAAATCTTCACATTTCGCGATCAACTCTCCGTACTCTTCGTCTCTCGATTCCTGAAAAGCCTTTGCGATCAGATCTTCCTGGTGCTTATCGAGGGCCTTTCCCTCGATAAGCACGCTTTCCCCCTTATAGTTTTTGATATCGTCCACGAGTTTTCTTAGCTCGGCAACATGCTGGTTTGAATAGGGCAGCACCCAGAATGACTGGTAGTTGATCGCCCCGAGCTTCTTGATCCGTCTCCAAACGTAGACGCGTGCCTTCGAGGGTTCGGCCGGAAGGCTGTAAGAAAAGAATAGCCATCTCATAAGATCATTTCTCCTCCCTGTAAATATTTCTTTCCAGAGAGCTGCGATATCGTTGACAATATGGCGGCAGCCACAAGGAGTGCCAAACAAACCGGTCAAGTTTTCTTAAGGATTGCAGAATGCATTCCGCTGCACGGGATAGGATAAAGATCAACTTGTTCTGGGTTGCAGCAATCATGTAACATAGGTTACGATAATAGATAGACTGTAGTCAAGTTAGATATGTAATTAATGTTACATATAGAAGATATTCGGAGCTTAGAGCAGCATCCTTCTTTTTACATCATATCTACAAAGAGTTGAGTAAAGACAGTTACGCTGTCGATAAGCTTCTGTGGCCAACAAGAAGCGACAAGGCGAACAGGTAGGCAAGCAATTCCTCGTCCGTTGTGAGTTCCCGCCGTAGCGCATCATGCTTGAGGGAATAGGTTTGCATATCTTCTGCAATGCGGTTAAGAACACTTGCCTGTTCGAGAACCAGTCTTCGAGATGCCTCAAGGTCTGCCTCACGGTTTAGGACAGCAGCGAGATGCGGGATACACAAGCCTATATCTGCTTCTTCATTATCCGGGCTAATAGACATTTTCCGGAATTCTTCGACCGAACTTTCTTCCACTTCTACCGTCTTCCGGCAAGCCGGACAGTTCTCCGTTGAAGGGAGCAGGCGATTGATGGCATCCCTCATAAATTTTGTCGAGGAGGCGGAAGAAGCTATGTTATATAAATCCCGTGCTATGTTGGTTACAAGAGGTGCATATGTGAGGGAGATGCCCTGCACTGAGGTAATGCGTGCATACTGCCACGTGTGCAGAGGACAAAAACCGCCAAGTGATAACGGCTCACGCTGCCCGGCCTCGTTCGTGGAAGATTCGTACTGCCGTTTGCCGAAGAAATCGAACAATTCAGCCTCTATGCGCTCGCATATCAAGCACCGGTGCATTGCCCGGTGCCGGACGGGTATGGAAGAAAGGATAGCGGCTCTATCGTGGGCCTTGCCAGTGAGTTCCTGACGCATCACCTCCAGCTTGTTCAACGCTTTGTCGACATCACCGGAATGGATTGAAGTCGCCTCGCTGAAAAATACGTTCCTCACGCTTGCGTCAAGTTCTTTGAGGCGATCCTGCACGATGGAACCCAGCCGGCTTGCCCAGGCACCACCTGATGCGACCAAGGCATGATCAATGCGTTGCCGATATGCGGTAGCCGCCGTTTCCAGCGTCCGGCAATAGTCTCGCCGCACCTTCCTGCGTACCCAATCAGTCGGAAGTATGTCAAGCTCCCATGCGAATCGCGGATCCCACTCGAACGGAGAAGGAGACCTCCAGGAAAATATCACTTCATCCTTGCTGATCGTCCACTTGGCCGTAGACGCTATACCGACCTGCGCTGCCGCGAAGTCAAGCGCCTCGCCGTACAGCCGCTCCAGTTGATCCAATGCTTCCGCTGCAAGCGCCCAGAGTGCCTCCACAAATTCTCCCTGGCGTGCGGATATCCATCGACGACGCCGTTCATTCACAAGGTTAGAGGCACGAATTGCAATTTCTTGCAGACCCTGAGCAGAAACGGATTTTTTCGGTCCGGCCAGGAAAGAGTCGATCTGTGCTGAAAGGCTATCACGCACATCAGCGTAGTGCTCGGCTATGGGGCGCCCAAGCAGTACCGGCAGTTCAGACCGAAGGCGGCTTCGGAGCCCGTCTACTATCCTCTGACACTCTGTCTCAATCTGCTGCATCTTGATCTCCCATTCGCGCCCGATCCTTAGCAAGACGTCGCCGCCGAGACCCGCCCGGGCCTCTCTCGCACAGCTCTCAATTGATTCGGGGGCTAATAGTGCCATCGCGCGTTCGATGCAATCATCAACGATCTCCGCATTCAACCGGTCTTCGGCCAGGCGTGACAGGAGGCGCCGCGCCTCCTGCTCGCGTGAATCCTTGGCCTCACGAAACAGTTCCATGACCGAACGGATTACTTCGGCAAGATCGAGCCTGAGCTTCAGAAGCTCCCGCAAGCTTCCCGGTTGCTCCTCCATGAATGGCCCCTTGCCGGCGCCGGTTCCTCTCATCGCTTCCTGCCGGCCCTCCGTCTCACCCGCATCAGTGTTCGTATCACAACGTCAAAAGGGTGGTTTTAAGCGGAAACCGTATCCTCCGTTCAATAATTTCTTGTCGAACCTCTGCCAAGTCCCGGCGGTTCGCTTCAGCGCCATCCGGATTCATTTTGTATGACCCGAGGAACCGATCCAGCTGCGCCCTATAGGTATCGGCGTGTGAATCAAACTTCTCCTGGACCTGCGAGATGACTCGCCTTTAGTTTCTCGACGTCAGCCGGGCAGATTCCCTTCAAAGTGATCCACGGGACGACGCGGAGCCTCGCTTTCGAAGATCTGGTGATACAAGTCTTCACCGAAAGTGGTTTCCAACGGTTCCCCTTCGACCAGTTTAAACGTCCGTGTTCCGTCCGGTTGCCTTTCAGCGCGGAGGAAGACTCTGTTCTTCATCTTCGTGGCAATAAAAGCATGGGTGAATTGATATAAATGCGTCACAAAGAAAACCTTGACCCCTTTTTCCACCAATGCCAATGTTATCTGCCGTGCGATCTCCGAGCCTTCCCGTTCGTTCGTCGCGGCAAACGATTCGTTAAACAGTACCACGGGGTTCGTCGTTATATTGTCCACGATATCACTCATTCGACTGAGTTCTTCGACAAGTTTGCCGCTTTTCATGGTCGTATCCTCTTCTCTTTTGTAGTGCGTGAAGAGGCCGTCGCATATGTTGGAAGAGAAGGATTCGGCGGGTACAAACATCCCGCATTGCATCATCAGTTGAGATAAACCTATGCTCCGCAGAAAGGTCGATTTACCGCCCTGGTTCGCTCCTGTGATGATCACGAGGTCTTTGTGGTCGGCATCCGCATCGTTGCCCACGACTTTCTGTCTCATGGTTAAGGCGAGGCAGATATCGTACAATCCCCTGAAAGAATGGCGGCGTTCGCTGGAAGCCGCGGGCACGGGAAAAGCTATCGGCTCGCCCATCTGAGCAAGTTGCTCATGCAAATTGAGACAACCGACGTAAAAGGCCAGCTCCGTTTGCAACATCTTAAAAAATCTGAGAATATGGTCGGCGGACTGGGCGAGAGCATTTGCGACAAGATTAATTCCCCGGTCGCTTAGCTCCGCGAGGGCCTTTGCACCGGCATCATCACGTTCATGGATAGAGAACGTGTAAACGGCCTGTTTCTTACCGATGATGCGCTTCATCCAGCTCCGTTTTTGGTTGTGTGGTTTACGAAGCACATAATTGGTTCCCTTATTGCCTTTTCCCAACTCCGCGCTGATGAGAACCCCATCGTGAAATTTCAGAATTCTTAGATGATGCTGGACGAGGTCGAAATAGTCGTCGCTCAGTTCTTTTTCCAACATTCGGAAAAAAGTGGTGAAGCCGTCCGAGGTGAATTTACCGGCCTCTTCGTTTGCGATCTTTCTCAATTTCTTTAGTATGTCTACGGATATGTGCAGTCCTTCTATAGAGCCGTGGAGTATCGAGGAGGGAGACTTGCTGAAAAAGCCCCACCAGCTTCTTTTCTTGCGCTCAATCGCTTCTACGGCGACAGCGTACATTTCCCTGATAATGGAAGGATTTTTGAGGCAATCCTTGAGAACAGCCTGACGATAAAGGATCGTGTCTACGTCATTGTCCAGGGAGCGCAAAACTGCTTTCTTTGCAACCTCAAACAGAAACGGTTCCCTGCCTGCCATTGCGTCGAATAGCGTATTGAGTTCCAGGTCCTGTACCAACGCCTGTGCATTCCACGGAAGTTGCCGCTTTAGATCGAAATCTTGATCCTTGTGCAGGAGGAACACTTTCATGATTCCATGCGCTCCTTCAGATCGCTGTAGGTAAGCCGGTACTTTTCGGCGAGCGCCATCGCGTACGAGAGCCCGTCCGCGGGTTTTCTCACAATTTTGTAAGTCCGCTGTATCGGATTATCGGGAACGACCGTGCTTACCATGCTCACGGTTTGTTCGCTGAAAGCAGCCAGTTCGACGATGAAGGTCACCCATACCGACAACAAGTCCAATTCCAGTATCTTTCCCATCACCTTTTCGCTCAGAAGAGTCGCGTCCTGTGAGGTTGTAGAGGTAAATATCTCATTCATTATGATAATGCTGTTTGATGTGGCCTGGTCTAGGATGGAGTGAATCCTGACGAGGTCGTCCTGCAGTTTGCCGCGCAGATTATTGATGTCTTCTTCCTTTTCAAAATGGGTAAAGAGCTTATCGAAGAGAAAGAGTTGCGCTTCTCTGCCCGGAATGGGGCAGCCCAAGGCGGCCAGGTAATGCATCTGTCCGAACATACGGGCGAAGGTGGTTTTGCCGCCCTGGTTCGGACCTGATACGACAATTACGCGCTCCTTGCCTTTGAGGCAGAAATCGTTGCACACGACCGGAGAGTTCTGCGTAACGAGCTTGTGGGCGAGGGCCAAATCAAAACTTTCGTAGTTGCAGACTTCCCTGGATTGATCAGAAACCTCCGGATAACAGAATTTCAATCCGGCTTTCTTGAATAGACCGATAAACTCCAGGTAGGCCACGTAGAATTGCATTTCACGATTAAACACGCCTATCGTTTCATCCAGATAACCGCTGTTCCTCGCGCAATACTGGCCAAGGTGCGAGAATATTTCAGGATACAATTGGGCTACAAAATCGAGCGCTTTGGCCTCAACATGGTTCATGTCCGGCCAACTCGGAAACGTAACCCTGTAGTCTTCTGCCCCTCCCTGTTTGAATTTTTCGAATACTTTTTCGACTTCCGCACTGTAATCGGTCTCGGATTCGTATGTGCGCACCTTCATCGTGTTGCCTTTTACAAGGAGACAGTACTTCACGGTAGACAACTCGGCCTTGACACTTTTCGTTTCCGCAACCAGAGATGTGAAACGGTCCGATTCAGCGTATTCCATGAGATATGTCCGAAACGCCAAAAGACCGCGCGATTCCAAATGCGCGCTGGACAGATCACTCGTCAGGGAATGCACTGCTTCGCAATAAATTTCTACCTCATTCAAAAACCAGCCTTCTTTCTCGTATTTGTAGTAGAGCTTTTCTATTCTTGCGATATGCTGGCGAACCGCACGCATTCTTGAAGCAAATGATTTTATACTGTTGAACAGATCGCTATTTTCAAGATCCCGAAACACCTCCTGCCGATACCTGACCGCACCGATGTCATTCAATAAGGTGTAGAGAAATGGCTTAAGGTTATATTCGTCTCTGCCGGTGGTGACTGCTTCTGCAATCTGATCGAGGTTTAAATCCACGAAGAAGGATGGCGCTTCAGCCGTTTCTTCCCTTGTGCTATCGGTTTCCGGGAACAAGATACTGCGGAAGACAAAACGGCCAAGCGGCTCTGTCCGAAGTCCTGAATCAAGCTCGGATGTCGCTGTATTCGGCATAAAAAAACTCCTCCATTTGTCTGCCCCCTGGAGGAGTTTCTGTCTGGCTGCGTCACCGGAACCGCTCCCCGCCAAGGCGCCACGCTTTTGAGGAGTTATCAGCCTGGCTAACAGGCGGTTCTGGTGAACTCCATCACCTGGAATAATACTAGCCGATTCCGATAGAACAGTCAAGGGAACCCTTTTTCTCTCACGGCCCTTGATGAAACTCAACGGCCGATGCTGTAGAAAACCGCTTTTCCGTTAAAAACCGCAAGGTCGCCAAGTTCCTCCTCTATCCTTAGCAACTGGCTGTACTTGGCAATCCGCTTGCTCCGCGATGCCGATCCCGTTTTCATCTGACCCGCATTGGTTGCCACTGCAAGATCAGCAATGAAGGCATCTTCCGTTTCTCCTGACCGAAATGATGGATTCGTAAAAAGCGATGAGCTGTCCGGCATCCAATACGTTTCCGTCTATGTGATACTTTCCGTCTTCGTAAAATTCAGATGCGGCAGGATCGAGAGCGATCAGGATATCATCCTTAGGTTTATAACCGGCCTTTTCGATTGCCAGGATCAGAACGTCCAGTGCCTCTTTAGGTAGTGGTCGATAAGTGTTGCGTCTATGCGACGCTGTTCGAGTGCATCGAAGCCTTCGATGCGACTTGCAATAGCTCCATTCACATTCTCGACGGCCCTTGTCACTCCTTTGCCGTTATATCTCTTGGCATCACCGTCCCTCAACTCCAGCGCTTCCCTTTCCCCCGTCGATGCTCCCGGATGGCACAATGGCACGACCGCTCGCACCGCTCTCAAGCAACACCTCCACTTCAACCGTGGGGTTTCCCCGGCTATCAAGTACCTCTCTCGCATGAGTGTGCTTTATCTTCGACATGATGACCTCCTTTGGTATTCAGATGCAGGTGTTTGCTGACGCGAGACACCGCAACCACATTCATCAGGCACGGTCAATTCTCGATATTCTTCAGCGTCGCATACGGAGTATGTTTTGGAGCCTGAGTTACCATCCATAAACTTACATAGTTACTCGTACTCGCACGGATTGCCAGACGCTCGTTTAGACTGTGCTTGACTGCGCCTCCTCGTTTTCCGTCAGTCCTCGAAGGCAATCCTGCAGTTCATTGATCGTCTTTCTGATCTCTTCGCTCTGCCCCGCTGTACGAGAAAGGAGCGAGTCGATGGTCGCCAACTCGTCTTGTACATACTTCAGCGCCTGATCCCTCATCCCCTCGATAGTCCTGTTTATCCTGATTTCCCATTGATAGGCCAAACGAGATAGATGTATTTCAACAACGCGAGGAATCTGTTTTACGAAGAACCTCTCAAACGTGCGCCTGAAGATGAACATCGGTATCAGGAACCAGAGAAGGTCGAGATGAAAGTCAAAGATCTTGGTAAAAGCAACATCGGGGTGACTTGGTTCGGCTACGCTTATGTCCCATTCGGTCGCCGAGAGTTTAATGCCGAGCACGCTCTCGATGTTTCTGTCGAGAAGATTCCGGAAGAGGTCAAGGGAGCGCGAGATGGACATGTAGGTCCTGTTGAGGGTACCGAAGAAATGGCGATGTTCCTCCTTGGAAATTTCACTTATCCGCTTGGTCAGGTTTTCTTCGAGCCACTCCTCGTATCGCCGTGTAAGACGCCACAGGTTACTCTTCCAAGCCGGCATTTCTTTCTGCAGGTCTGTTATGAGCTTTCGAGCGAAATCAGTCCTTTTCGTATCGAGGCGTGTCGCGATGAGCGTCCTTGTTTGCTGCATGTTTTCTCGGGCGATAGCCGACAATTCCGAATAGATGAGTTCGTAGTTGAGTTTCTCAGTCAAAATGAGGTTCTTGAGGTTCTCCCGGTCCTCGTCCGCCTTCTCGGAAGTCTTGAGCGCAATTTCCAGGTAGGCAAGCGTGCTTTTTACGAGAGACGCGATTTTGTGTTTAAGGATATGGATAAATTCACTATCCCGGTTCTTGGATAAGGTGTGAAGCAAGGTGTCGATACGGCTTTTCAGAAGCTCAGTGCGCACCCTCGTTGAATAAGGATACACGAGAAAATTCTGATTAAGTTCTCGCTGTACGGTGCTCTTGAAGAACCCGATCACCTTCTTTTGCTGATCATGATCAAGAAGGTCCACCTTAGTCAAAAGAAGAAGAATCTTCGGGGTATAGCGGGCAAGCTCACGAAGAAGATTCAGGTCGTTGTCGGAAAGGGGACGATCCGCACTGACCGCCACAATCGCTGCGCCCACTTCCGGCAGCCACTCCTCTGACGTCTCTGTATTGTACTTGAAGACACTCCCGAGACCCGGCGTGTCAACAAGACGAAGTCCGGGGAATTGTGCCAGAGAAGGCAAAGCAATATCCACCACCTCCACATTCTTCTGATTGGCCGGGTTCTTCTCTTCGGATATGTACTGCTCAACCTCATCGAGAGGGACGTCGATTTTGCTTCCATCGAAGCAGGTGACGACGGCTCGTGTTTTATCTTCATAATGAAGACGGGTAATAACTGTGGTCACAGGGATCACGCCGACCGGCAAGACATCCTGCCCGACGAGGCTGTTGATGAATGAGCTCTTTCCTGCCTTAAACTGCCCGAGGATGGCCACATCGATCAGTTTGTCTTCGACGAACAGGCTCTCACAGGCCCCAATATGGCGGCGAAGAGAAACAATGTCGAAATGATCCGATGTCTCACGAATCTTACGGACAATTAATTGGGCTGTTGATTGAGTGGCGTAGAATTGAGTCGCTTCCATGATGCTCCTCCTAAAACTCCCTGCAGGAGCATCCGCTTCTCATTGTCCCCGCCCCCGCAGAGGTAATATGTGGTAGGAGTCATTAGCCTCTTGAGAGCAGTTATGGCGAACTCCATCGCCATTTAAAATATACCCATTCGCTTATTTAAAATCAAGAAAACGCAAAATCCCCAATCCGTAACGAACCCCGTCCGTTCCTCTGGGGTAATCCTTACCTCAAGCCATTTCCCGGACAGGTGCTCGTTTTTTGTTACGGATTGGGGGCGACGGCAGGATCATAAGGATCATCGATGTCATGTCGGATGCCACGGACACCTATGATGAAGTGCTGGTGGTGACGTACCAGGCAGAAAAGATGGGCGGAACGGAGACCGCCGGTGATGACGCGTGTGACATCGGCTATTTTTCCTGGACAAATCTGCCTGAACTTGCTTTCAGTTCCCAGGAGCGGGCGCTCCGGAAGTTTCTTTCGCTGATACCGGGTGACTGACGGGCATTCCTGTCCGGTCGGGAAGGCGCATCCGTGCGGTCCGTCGCACAAAAAAATCAAACAAAAAACGTTATTGACCCCAAAACCCTTTTAACGTTATAACCAGACTGTCGGATCCGATCAGATTGTCATGTGGTTTTTAGGAGGCCGGCCTGCTCTGGAGAGTAAAGAACGATGAAAATGAACGAGGAAAAGATTTTCTCTGATCTGACCGCGATTTGCGAGGAAATCGCCAGAGGCCGTTACACCAAGGCAAAGCAGCTTTTTGAATTGACCAAGGAAGGGAAGTATCCGCCTCTGATCGCGGAACTGGCAGAAGCCTTCGGCATGATGATGGTAAAGGTCGAGGCAAGGGAATACCATCTGGAAGAGCTCGTTGATAACCTCAAGAAAGTTCAGAAAGAGCTCTCGGAAGCAAAAGAAAGGCTCGCCAGGGAGAACGTCAGTCTGAAGCAAAACCTTCGGGAAAGGTTCTCGCCATCAGGAATACTGGGCAAGAGCGCAGGGGTAAGGGCTCTTCTGAGAATGATCGAAAAGGTGTGCGATACACCGTCAAATGTTCTTATAACCGGCGAGACCGGAACAGGCAAAGAGCTTGTTGCAAAGGCAATTCACTATAACAGCAGCCGGGCGGACAAACCCTTCGTCGCCATCAACTGTTCGGCCGTTCCCGAGCAGATATTTGAAAGCGAGATTTTCGGCATCGAAAAAGGGGTCGCTACAGGGGTCGAGAAAAGGATCGGTAAAGTGGAGCAGGCCCACGCAGGCACCCTCTTCCTCGATGAGATAGGCGATATGCCCGTTGCCTGCCAGGCGAAAATATTGCGTGTCATCGAGGAAGACAGGCTGGAAAGGGTCGGGGGAAGAAAACCGATCCCTGTGGATGTAAGGATCTTGGCTGCAACAAATAAGGAGCTGAAGAAGGAGGTCGAGAAAGGGACATTCAGGAACGACCTTTTCTATCGGCTGAACGTTATAAGCCTCCGCATCCCGCCGCTTCGGGAAAGGAAAGAGGACATTCTGCTTTTGGCGCGCCATTTCCTTGATATATGCGCGAGGAGACTCGGCAGGAACCCCATGCAGTTCTCTCCGGATGCAACCAGGGCGCTTATCGAATACTCATGGCCGGGCAACGTCAGGGAGTTGGAAAACGAGGTCGAACGAGCCGTCATTCTTGCCTCCTCCCCGGTTATCACGGCCGGTGACCTGTCGGAGTACGTGCAGTGCCGGCCGGGTATGCAGCAAGGGGACAAAGGACTTTCTGTCAAAACAAATGAAAGGACGTTGATAGGGAAGGCGCTCGCCGATGCGGGAGGCAACAAGTCCGAAGCAGCGCGCCTCCTGGGCATAAGCCGCGAAGGTTTGCGAAAAAAGATGAAGCGGCTTGCCTTGCATTAGGAGCCTCGATTGTCGGCGAAGCCTTACCTCAACCCTCCCGTTACCCATTGCATGATCAGTTTAAATCAGTCAGTGCAACCGGAGAAGACTCGGTGTTCAACGCATCACACTTGATTCAACCCGTGAGCATGATAGTCCTCACCGGAGGTCCATGCAGCGGAAAAAGCTCCTCCCTGGCGTATCTTACCGAGAGGCTATCCGATCACGGTTTTATGGTATTCGTGATCCCGGAAACAGCCACCCTGATAACGGATAACGGCATCGACCGGCGCAAGATGGACCGTGCGAGCCAGGTGGCGTTGTACGAAGAAGCGATACTCGACATGCAGCTTTCTTTTGAAGAAACGTATGCCAGGACCGTGAGCCGGATATTCCCTGAAAGAAAGAAGGTCATCCTGTTGGACAGGGGGGTCATGGATATTAAAGCCTTTGTGCCGGAGAAGACCTTCAAGTCCATGCTTGCGAGAAAAGGGTTGAAGGAAATCGAGCTTCGCGATCGCTATAACGGCGTCATCCACCTTGTGACCGCTGCGGAAGGGGCGGAGGACTTCTACACAGGAGAAAACAACGGGGCAAGGATCGAGACTGCAGAGGAGGCGATCCGGATAGATGTGAAAATACGGGAGAGCTGGCTTGGCCACCCGCATTTCAAGGTAATCGACAACAGGACCGACTTCGATGGGAAGATCAGGAGAACCTATGCCACCATCATGCAGTTCCTCGGGCTGCCTGCGCTTTCAAGCATACAGGAAAGGTACCTTATCGAAGAGGTTGCGGACAAAGACCTGCCGGCCCACCAGGTGATCGAGATAGAGCAGGTTTTCTTACGCTCCAGAAGCCGGGGGGAAGAGATCGAGCTCAGAAAAAGGGGGCAGGAGGGATCGCATCTCTATTTCCTGAAGCGAACGAGAACATCGGATCGGCATGGCGTAAAGGCGGAGGAATTGATAAGCGAACAACAGTATCTGAACCTGAAAAAGCTGATGGACTCAAAAACAGACGTGGTGACAAAGGACAGGATCTGCTTTCTCTGGAACAACCAGCATTTCGAGCTTGACAGATACAAGGGACGGCATTCCGGGCTTTGTACGATGGAGGTCGAACCGGCTGACATCCCGGGCGAAGGCACAAAGATTCAGATACCTCCGTTTATCACAATCAGGAAGAACATCACCAGCAACTCCCGGTACAGGGAAAGGAATCTGGCAACAAAAAAGAGAGGGCCGAGATAATCCTCCCCGGCCTCTCTTTCACTATCCCTGCCATTGAACGATGTCCTTATAATTAATTATGCGTTGATTGCTTCCCCTTCACAAAACCTGCTTTTTTAAAGTACCTGTACGGGTTTTCCTTGTACCGCTCCCGGGTCTTTTCGATGGAGCAGCCATCTCTTTTCGTTTAATCTTCCCATACCGATCGTACTTCATCAAGCCAGTTCGAAAGAAGGTCTTTTGTCAGGCTGAGCATCGGGATTCTTTCCACTGAAAAACCGGCGCCTTCAAGACGTTCGACCATGACCGACGCTCCTGCAGGATTCATGGAGTGGATAAGGATCGGGACGTCAACCGATACGTTCCGGATGATTACGTCAATAAGGTCGCTGCCCGACAGGGTCTTGTCCTGCTCTGTTCTGGCTCGCCCCTGGAGGTCGTGATCCAGCATTATGCCACTATAGACCGTTCCCCGGTCGCGCTGCAGGATGCCCAGGGCAGTCCCCGCGCTTGGGGCTACCACTGTCTTCATGCCGGGAGGGAGCCACGAGGTGATCTGCTCGATCCTTGCCCGATCATCCTCGATGATGAGAAGACGAAAAACTCTGTCAGCCATTTGCACCTTCCGTTGTTGACACCCGATTCACGGACGGGCTGTGCATCAAGCGTAGCACTTCTATCAGCCGTTTGCGTGCTTGAAGCATGCCCCGAGCATGGTACTGTTCCATTATGGGATATTGGGGCTTGCTCTTCGTCCGGCTCTTTGTCAGATAGAGGGTGACGAGCCTATCGACAAGCTTCTGACGGAGCGGGCCAATCGCGAATGTCCAATCCACCATCGTCTGGAATGGGTGCAAAATATACTTGTTTGCGCCGAGAGGGGTCATAGGTATGGAAAAGGCTTCGCAGACTTTGCTCAATTCGAGCTCCAGCGATGGCGGCGTGCAGGCGCGAACGGAGCAATCCAGAATAAAGAAGGGAGTATGAATGGGCAGGACATTACCGCATATAACAAATTCTCTGCCGTCGGTGATAGTTAGGCGCACGTAGAGGTAATCAATGGTCGCGCTTCCTTCTTCGACAAAAGAACGAATCGGCGCGGCCAGGGACTCAAAATATGGTTCTGTTCCGACATGGTCCCATATTCCTTGAAATACGTAGCCGTTTCTGTGAAACATTAGTAAAGCAGCGTGGACCACCAGGAGTTTGGAAGCTAGCGAGTCTATCCTACTCTTTTTTTCTTTCCGACCAGCCTTTTTCACGCCAATCCTCCCACAATTGCTGAACTTATCGTTTCAGAGGAATACAAACTTAGTGTTTTGAATCACTGCATCCTTCTCTGCTATTTTCCACTCTTACCAAAGTAGGCCGCCAGGACTTTCTTTAGAATCGGCAGACATGCGTCGGCTGCGTGCTTGTCGGTGTTTTCCACGACTATCGAAAAAGCGATCTCCGGCTTCTTCTTTCCGGCAAATCCCACAATAGTGGCGATATTAGTTTTCTTCCCACCCGGGAGATCTTTCCCTGCCGTGCCCGTCTTGAGTCCGATCACATATCCTTGCCTGGTGAGCTCGCGAATGCCTTTACCGGTCCCCTTTTCCACCACTTCCTTCATAAAGGATTGTATTTTGACCGCCTTCTCCTCTGAAAAGACTCTCTCCACACTGACTTCGCTCTTGAGAAACGCCGCTTGCGGTCTCATTCCTCCATTGGCACACGCCGCCCCGAGAAGGGCCGCCTCTACGGGAGTGAGAAGGATGGGGCCCTGACCGATAAGAGCAAGAGCATAATCTTTCCTCGCCATGCTGGCCGTCCCTCCGATCCCTGCGAACATTCCCGACGTCCTGACAAATTCCGCAACGTCGAACTCTCCAAGACCTCTTGTGATGAAGTAGCCGTTGCACGAAAAAACAAAGGCATCTCTGATTCCCCGTATCTTTCCGTGAGGGTGGGAGCAACGCACGGTTTTATCTCCGATCGTCACATGCCCTTTACAGAAGAAAGGCTTGTCCGAGTGGTCGAGCAACCCGATCGTATCGACAATCTTCCATGCCGAACCGGGAGGGAACGTGCCTTTGATCGCCTTGTTGAAGAATGTGCTTCCGTTGGCGATATCCATGGATTTGTAAGCCTTGTCAACGGTGTTGGGATCGAAACCCGGGTGCCACACGGCAGCCAGCACCTCTCCGTTCAGTTTCGTGACTACCACGGCTCCATCTTCAGAGCCGAGCGCTTTGTCCGCGGCGAGAAGGAGTCTCGCATCGAGGGTCGTTTTGAGGCTGTCACCGACATCCTGACTGTTGAAGAAGTATAGCATCTGGGATTTTTTCTTCATAACGAGGCGTTCACCGTACCTCGTCTCCAGAAAACCCCCTATCCCCGCTTTGTGACTTTGCCAACCGGTAATCACTGCCGCGGCGCCGAGAGGATAAATCCTTTTTCCATCGGGGCCGGTGTGGGCAAGTATCTTACCGTTTCTGTCGGCTATCGGCCCCCTCAATTCATATCGGACCCGCTTGTTATGAGGATCATTGAGTATCTTCTCATCGGCGAAGTTGTAGTAAATGAACGATGACAGTATCAGGACGGCCCAGGCAGAGAATACGGCAAAAATAAAGCGTTTAGTCATTTTCATGGGTGCTCCCCCGGGTTTTCTTGTTATCGATCAGCGACATCATGACGCCTACGATCAGCCAATTGGATACGATTGAGGACCCGCCGTTGCTCAAAAACGGCAATGGTATGCCTGTTGACGGCAAGATATTCATGGCGGCGGATAGGTTATAAAAGGCTTGGGTAATTAACACCACAATCATCCCGACGAGGAGGGTTCCGCGGAAATCGGGTTCCATCGATGAATCGAGCACGGGCGCCATGAAGAGCATGTAGACAAAGAGGACGAGGGCCAGCGCAATCACCCCGGCCTGTTCCACGAGAGCGACCGAGATCATATCCGTGCTTACCTGCGGGATGATACCCGGGTATCCGGACGCCAACCCCACGCCCCACAGTGACGATCCCTTGAATGCCGCCCTCGCCAGGAAGGTCTGCCACCCCGCCCAGTATCGCCCGCCTTCATGGTAAGGTGTAAAGGCATAATCTCTCCATTCGAGGTATGTCCCTATTATTCTTTCTGCGGTGTGCTCGTGGATGCACGCAGCTATGGCGATCGTCGACGCTATCAGCCCGATCCCGATGAAGAAGAGAGAGAGCTTCCTCGTGGCGAAAGTAAGCATGACGACTAGAGAGATGCCGAGCAGCAGGGTAGTGCCAAGCTCTCTTTGCAGGAAAACGAGAGGGAAGATGAAGAAAAGGAATGTGATGCATACGCAGGATAGAATGACCTTCATTACCTCTTTCGCCGGATACACCCGGAGCATCAGCATGGGTTTGCCCGACAGGTATTTGACAATGAACACGGCAAAGCTCCCCTTCAACACGAACTCGCTCGTCTGGATGCTGTTCGATACCACCCAGGAGGAGGTCCTACCGATGCGTGCACCGAAAAAGAGTGGCAAAACAAGAAGTCCGAATGAAAGGGCGCCCCAAAACAGATAGCTCGTGTGTTTCTCCGCCCAGTCGATCGCCTTCTCGAGCCATCCCGACAAGAACAGCGACGAAACGGTGATGATGGACACGGCGCTGAAGACGAACTGATTGAGGGCAGTCGGCGTCTCTTTCGTCATGAGCAGCCTGGCAAGAAGGCCGCCCGAGGATTTTCCGAGGGTGTACTGGGTTACGAGACCGAACGCCGTGAGCACCAGGGCCAGGATCAAGAATTTGAGCGAACCCTGGTACCCGCCCTTCTGATAAAGGTAGAGAACTATCCAGAGAAGAGGAGCGAACAGGAGGAGGGCTACGAAGGTTATCAGGTCGTCTCCTTTGTGCATCTTTACAAAGATCAACACAAGGGCAACCACGTATGCCGAACAGAAAACGGCCATAAGCCTGCGGATCATGGCCTCGTTTCTCATGACCTTGACGCGGGTCCACAAAACCGTGATCACGATCCCCGTGGACACGGCGAGATAGAACGCGGTGATAAGCTTTTCGATCACAGGCCCGCCTCCCGCTCGACTTCACCCTCCGGGGCGCCGCTCACCAGCTCGGCGTTGCACAACACGTCGCCCCTTTGGACGGCCGGATCTTCCTTGACTGTTATCGTGATTGTCTCGCCAGCGTTTTCCGCAAGGCTCACGTTGTTCCTGATATGCTCTTTGGCGGTTGCCTGGAGCTCCGTAATGAAGATGTCATAGTATTTCCTGTATTTCTTCATATCATCGGGGTGGAGGGTTACGGTGATTCTGTTGGGCGCATAGACCTTTCTCAGGAATACCCGTGCGCCTTCGTCAATAGCCCGGCACAGTTTCTTTTCGATCGCTATGGGATGCATCTCGCCCTTGTTGAAAAAGCCGCCCAAGACTTTATCGGCCTGCCTTTCCACGAACGTAAGAATGTCATTTAATATCAAAGTTGACATGATAGCTCGTCTCCTCCTGTGCTTTCGGTCGTTGGAACCGCAGGCGTATCTTCTCAAGTCTCACGTGAAGACCTTTCCCGAGTGCCGAGCCCGTCACAACGTAGTGGGCAACTCCAAATGCGCCTATCAAAACGGTCACCAAGAGATCCAATCCTTTACCTCCTCCTTGTGCAGATAAGTCCTGCAATCGCACCTGCAAGAAACAGTCCGGTTCCTAAAACCCCGCTTTTCCCCAGCATGCCCGTTACGAGATGGATGACGGTTTTCCCGAGGTCTGACATTGCCTGGGTGAGCTTGTGGAATACGGGCCAATCGACCGGCACGCCGAGCCTGTCGAGGAGGAGAAAGACCGCAAAGGTGAGGGCGGCAAAGAGAACGATGTTGATCCCCCGTCGAAGGAAGAAGCCGAGCACGAATCCGAATGCCGCAAATGCGCCGGTTGCAAGAAGATAACTGACGTCGGATGTCATTGGCACCTCCCTGTTCTCACTCCCTTAATAGAGGGTTTTATACTCAACGAGCCTGCCGTTGGTCTTTTGAAAGTACTGGGCCCAAAAAGCCTTGAGATTCTTCACGGCGATTTCGAATTGCCGGGTGTTGACCTCACCTGAGTCGACAATCGCGCTCCGGCAATACACATCGACCCCTCGGAGGTCCGGGATCCCGACGCTCTTGTTGAGCCTCTTTGCCGACTCTTCCTGCGTCATCGCGGACAATGCACGCAAGCTGAGCCCGAATGACTGGTTGTCCAGCATGTCGGAGTAGATGAACAGCTTCCTGACCGGCATCGTCTTCCCATCCCCGTCTTTTGTTTCTTCCAGGATTCTCTCCGCCCTCAGAAGGGCGCCGTGGCAATCGGTCGCCGAGCGATCTACGTTTTCGAGACGATTGCCCAGATTCTGTCTCAGTTTAGCCACGGCAGCTTCACGGGTGGCGCTCAAAAATTTCTCCCTGGGACCGGCCTGCTTCGGCATCACCGCGCGCACCAACTGTGCCTCCGTCTTCTTTCCGAATCCGATCACGAAGATCGTCGTCTCCTTCCCCGCGCTTCGAATGACGTTGTCGATATCGGCGAGGTTCTTCCAGAGAGGGGTGCCGCGTGTCGGCTCACCGACGCTTTTCGAAAGGTCGAGCAGTACGATCCAGAGCTCCGAGGCGCCTGCCGAGGTGACCAGAGAAAAGATAATGAGCGCGGTGATCAGAAGTTTTTTCATTGCTTCACTCCGTCTTCATCATTGATCTTCCTCGGGGTGTCGCCAAGGAAAGTAGGGACCTCCTTCAGGAGCTCCAGGGTGCTGCTGACAAACGCGCCGACCGACAATCTGAGGCCCTCGAGCTCTATCCGCAACGTCGTTATCTTCACCGAACCGTTCTGAGGAAGGGCGTCCAACGTGATGTCGATCAACTTGACTGCATTGTCGCGGAAGAACGGCACGGAATAGTCCGCGAGCTTTCTCTCGAAACCTCTTCCCACGGCTTCCCTCATGTAGCGCTTCGCCTCAGCCGCAAAGACAACCATGGATTCTTTGACCCGACGAACGGTATCTTCAGCCAAAATCAGCGTTTCCAGCATTTCGAGATTTTCGTTCACGGTGCTCCTCCTATTCCACGATGCCGACGTTTTGTGTTCCGCCGGGAGTGACGGACCCAATCTCGAACCTGCACAGGATGAACCCGATAAGTCCCAGAATCAGAATGACGGCGCCGATTTTTGACAGTATCTTGGCTGCCGCTATGCTCCGTTTTCCGCCCATAAGGATAAAGAGGAAGTAGAAGGCGCCGATTTCGAGGACCATCGCAAGGAATGCCAGGATGCCCGCGCCTGCCGCAGAAAGCATGGCATTGCCGGCAATAAAGTCACCGAAATAAAGTGTGAGCGTCTGGTAGTTCGCAAACAGCGAGAAAGCCAGTATTGCGTATGCCGTTGCCATCATGCCTGCCCCGAATGAAGGGATAGTCACCACGACCTGTTCGACCTGGGAGATCAGCGCCCGGGCCTTCGCCTTTTCACGAAGGACGGGGTAGTTTATCGTGAACTGAGGCGCCGGAACATCGGGCGCCATGACGCCGGAGCCGAGCTTGTTGAGATCTTCTTTGTATCTTTTGGCTATTTCGGCCTTCTGCTCTTCGCATTCCCGGACCGTCGACGTACGTAGCGAGTCGAAGGCCGCGCGAATGCACTCACGTTTCTCCTGACGGTTGGAGTCAGGCAGGTTCATGAGGCACTCCGTTATGCGTGGTTTGTGTGCCGGATGAAGTCGGCTCGTTATCCACCAACTCGCTATCCTTTTCCTCAACGTGTTCATAAGTGCCTCTGCGCCTTGTCTTCTGATTCGGAAATCCCCCGGAGCACCTCCGTCTTCCTGGTCTCCACATCCTCAAGCTTTTTCTCGAACTGCTCCATGAGGGCCCTGAGACTCCTTGTCTTTGGTTCCTGGTCATGCGCCATATTCAGCGAGAAACCCACCGAAGTCGATCTTGTCAGGTAGTCCGTCAGGCGAGCGATATCTGCATTCATTGCCTTTCTTCTATGATGCAAAAAGTGGACTCCCGATGCGGCGGCCATCCCTCCGAGCGACATGGAGATGATCGCCATGCCCATAAAATCCAAGCGGGTCGCGGTCTCCTGCGTCTCGTCCGTTGCGGCCGCTTCTGGAACGACTGTCGAAGCTTCATCCTGACTGAATGCGAAAGTCGCGTGAATGAGGAACAGGGAGAGCAGAACCAACGATATGAGCGCTATATGTCCGGCTATTGTTGCTGAAGGGCTGGTTTGATGTTTCATGACCTTCCTTTAAGCAACGGGCATGCCATCTGCTACCCGTGTGTTCTCCTATCTCGGTTGCTGACTGCGAAATTGACTATAAAACAGGCTGACCGACGAGTGAACACTAAGTTTTTGGGTGGCAGGGATTTATTGAGTTCGACCGAAAGAAGCGCCGGGATATGAGATCCACGAACAAATTTCGTGGTGGAGAAAATCAATCGAGATTGAAAGAACCTAAAGCGGCCTTGGAGAAGATGACTTGTTTGACTGGTAGGGCAACAGGATGAGTCTCTTCGTATCGACCAGCCGAGGCGCAGTTTTGAGCGTACTTTCAACATTTTTTTCAAATCACGGCACGCGTTTTGAAACTCATGGTCTTAGCAAAGGCGGATCGTCTATAACTCAGGTTACTTTGCGGGCCAACTGCGTGTTCTGTCTACCATCTGTATTAGTGTTATTTTACTTGCGATCCGCTCAAAGGAATTGATAGGATCAATACAAGGGAAGTCGAAGTGGTTGCGTGAAGCATCAAATCACTTCTTGTTGAGAATCGTGCGACAGATAGCCATGCTTGCACGTTTACAGAACGATGCCTTCCTGTCCCCGCCTCTTCCTAAATGTTGACCATAGCAGGATTGGTGAAAATGTGGGGTTTCACTGTCCCTTCAATGCTTCTCACTCAAACCCTGTTTAATAAGTGTCGCCGAAAAGGAGATGAGCAATGAATCCTGAGAAGTACTATTATGTTTCGCTTCAGTATTCAGCTATTCAAAAGACGGTTCTTAGGCACGGCCGCCTCTGGTCTATAGCCGGCATCAGTCAGATTCTTTCAGAATTGAATGAATTGCGCCTGCCGGACATTGTAAGGAAATGCGACAGGAATGCTGCTGTCCTTGTGGCGGGAGGAGGCAAGTTTACTGCTCGCTTCGACGATAAGCCTACAGCCGAAACTGCCAGGAATGAATTGATGAAGGCTGTTGCGACCGCCATGCCTATGCTTGAATTCCAAGTATCCCAAGTTGTTCAGGCAGACACCCTTGAACAGGCCAAGCAGTTCAAGAAACCCGACAAAGAAGGCGAAAAAAAGTCTTACTACCCCGGCCTCATAGACGAACTAAACGAGCAAAAGCGTCATTTTCGGGGATACGGCGTTACTTTCAATCCTCACTTTCAGGTCTGTGACGAGTGCGGGGAATACCCGGCAGACAAAGTGTGTATCAAAGACTTGTACCAAGAGAATGGGAAAAAGAAGTCGCTGTGTCTATGCTCGACCTGCAGCGCGGCTTGGGACAAGGCAAGAGCGAAAGCATCGAAAACGGGCAAACAGGGTAAGGGGTCTTCGACAATCCAGAGAATCTACGAAACATACCTTGAACTTACTGCGCAAAGCGAGTGCCTGATCCCAAGGGATTTCCAGGATATGTTTGCCAATCAGGAAGGCGATGTGGAGGGCAAAAGAATGGCTGTCTGGTTTTCCGATCTGAACAATATGAATAGCAAAGTACCGATATGGCTGAGTCAGTCCGAAGAAGAGGTACGAGAAATATTCGAAACCGTGAAGTCTGCGAATGTGCAGATTCTGGCCGAAACGCTTCGTCAGGTGTTTCCTTCACAAAAAATGGTAAAACGGAAGGAGCGCACAGAGCGCGGGAAGACAGAGCTAATCTATCTCCCTTTTCGTCTTGTCGTGGCTGGCGGGGACGATCTGTGTGTGGTAATGCCAGAAGAATACATCCTGAATTTTGCCCTTACCCTTTCCCAGACAACGTGCAAAAGAATCATCCATCTCGTGAAGGAGTATGAGCAGTCAAATCCGGGTAAGCGACATCCCCTGAAGCCAGAGTGGTTGCTTGAGCAATGGGAAGCCTACCGAAAACGAGGAGGCACCGACTCGAAGGAACCGGGATCCTACAGCTTCGGTGGCGCCTTCATCGTGACGCCTCTCCATACCCCCTTCATCAAGATTCATGAGCTCGGTGAGAGCCTGATGAAGAAAGCCAAGGAACAGACAGGGCGGAAGGATAACAGCGTCAACTGGAGGATCATGGCCGTGGAGGAGGCACCCGATTTGTCAGACCATCCCAAGTTCGACAAGCCACTCTTTATTGACAAGATTCCTCCCGACGACCGAGAAAAGCATCCCCTTAGTCTCAGAGGCTACCTCGCGATGCGTGACTTCTATTCAAGCGGTCGGCAAGCTATCTCCGGCTCCCAGCTTCAGCAAATCATGGGGAAAATCATCGAGTACGACAGCGATTCAGACCGCATCGAAGAATGGATGAAAACGAGGGTCTTCGGGGGTCGGGAGCAATGCTATGGGGCGATTCTCGTTGATTCACGCTTCAGAACCCCGGACAAAAGGTTCGATTGCTCCAGGCTTGCCACCCTGCTTGAACTCATAACCATAGGAGGGGAGGGACTATATGAGTGAGCCAAAAAAATTGTACTATGCGGAGGGGGAAATCGTTGTGGTTCCAAGGGGTTACTGGTTCACGTCGGGAGGCGAGAAATCATCCTTCGGATACATTCCTCACTTGAAAGACGGGTCAGGTTGGCCGATCTATCCGGATACGCAACTTCATGGAGACCTTCACATGGCTGCTAATTGGTGGAAGCGGCTCAGTATGGTTTCCGATAGTCTAATTGACCTAGTTTTTGGCAAGAAAGGAAATCCTCAAGCCTCACTCCTCTACCTCACTGATTTGGCCCTCACCAACGAATCAAAAAGGAGTTGGAACTCTAAAGCAAAACCGGGTCGTAAACTGTTCTCTGCAAAACCACGGACAGCGATAGACGACAAAACGAGAACAAACGACAGACACATGCTGGTCAATATAGAGCTTGCCGACTTCACCGACACCGAGATCGGCTTTGAAATGCGGGCCAGCCTATATCTCGGTTACTTCTCGGACAAACGACAGAGAGACGACGCCGTCGCCCTATTGCGCGGAGCGTCATCTCTTCTCAGCGGATTCGGGGCTTTTCGCTCCAGAGGCTACGGAAGAGGCGCGGTACAGGTTCAACTGGAGGGCCGGGAGCTGATTGTTCCCGACAGCCTATCCACATCTTTTCCTCAATCGTGCGTGTACATCCTCACCGCTCTTGTCCCCATGAGGTCGAAATTCATCGAACCAGGCAGTTCACAGTTCCTCGAATCACAGGCTTACGTACGTGCCGAGATGCTCCGAGGGTGGTTCGTCCGGGCATATAACGACCTCTTCGAGAATTGGCCCAAGCCCGAGGAGATGGCCACAATCAGCTTCCCGGATCTCCTGCCCTTGCTCTCCAGCGGGATTATCTCTTACCCGCCTCCCATGTCTACGATTCAGGTCGGCAACGAGGCCGAAGACAGGCTCGACAAGTTCGACGAGAAGGAAAAACCTTCGGACCAAGAGAACTTCTTTGACTGGAAACCGAAACCTCTCCCTCGGAACACTTTTATAACAAACGCCGACATGCCTCACGTGGTCCGAGTGAGGATAGAGAAGCGCGTCAGAAACTTCATCGACGACGATTTCAAGACCGTCGAGGGTGGCCTCTTTGTTCAGGAGATGGTGCCGAAGGGAATCACTTTCGGTGGGACTATCCGATTCGCGGCCGGTGATCTAGATTTTCACAATAAAGCCCTGAAGGTCTTGAAATGTCTGAGGCCCAGCATCAACGGGACTCTTTTTGAGCCGACCATGGACGTAAGCTCGCTCTCCGCGACCGGCAAAGACATCGGGCCTTTTGTGATCATCAAACCTCTGCCGTATGCCGAGTCGTTCTTTGACTTGATGGATGGGAGTAAATATAAGGTGGTCAAGATCGGCAAGAAGGATGCACTGAAAGACGCTGTACGGGCGAAAGGCGCAAATCACATTACCCTCGGCACTCTGCGACGGTACAACACCATGCTTCAAAGACCGAGGCGGAACCGGGTTGTCATCGACGTTGGATCGGTTCTTCATTCATACTCCGGTGATAGCTGCCTTGATTGGCGAGATTTTGGCAAAACGCTGAAAGGAACTACCACGTTACCCCGTACCCAGGCTGTTCAATCGGAAGCCAACTCTCCCTCCACAGAGCCCATCATAACGATCTCTCAGAAAGATATCGAGAAATGGGCAAAGATGAGCCCATCGCAAATAGGTCAGACAAGAGAGCTTTTGAACCCTCGGCTGACCGGCGAGATAATTCGCGAGCGACTTACTGAGCGTAAAGACAAATACGAGAGATGGGCGGCCGAGAAAGTAGCGGAAAAACTTGTGCCGGGAGATCTGATAGACAGAATCCTGAGTTATCTGCCTGCGAACATGGCTGGCATGAGAGCGTTTATAGACGAGGTCATTCGTCGGATAGCACTCGTACAGTGGGAGACCAAAGCAGAAAAGGAACTCAAGAAAGCTTCAGAAAGGGAGGGACGCTAAGATGATACGTCCGATGACTTCACATACCAGCGTACTGCAAGCACAGGTTGACTTCAGTCTGAAAACAAGCCTCTTGCTCCGCTCGGGTTTTTCGGGGGAAGTAACAGATTCCTCCATAGAGAAGACGGCTTCCGGGGACCTCCATATCAACGGGTATGTCTGGGCCGGTCTGCTACGCCGCGCCCTTTCGAGAGTGAGAGAAGGCCAAACCATTTCGGAACTGATAGGTAATTATCACAAGAAGCTGGCACAGAACGACGAATATCCCCTTCATGCCTCGCCGCTGTGGTGTGAGTCGTCCTTCGTGCCTCTTCCCGTGACCGACGTCCGGCCAGGTATCAAGATAGACCGTGAGTGGGGCGCCAACAATAGTGGTGCCCTTTATTCCGATGAGATTGTGCCTCCAGGGGTCTCTGTCAGGCTGCGATTCAATTACTTCCTCACCGATGACGACACCCCCGAAACGACCATGGATGCCTTTCGTTCCGCCCTTTGGGTCGTCGACGAGGGCATCGAGAACATAGGCGGCGGATGGTCCTACGGTCACGGAAAGCTCAAGTTCGAAGAAGGCTTTTCTCGGCAACTCGATCTTAAGAACGCGGACCACCGGGCCGGGCTCTGGAGCTTCAATGGAAAGCCTGATTGGGAGTCGTCCTTTTCTTTACCGACCGCTGACAAGAAACCAGACATAGTCAAGCCATGGGTGAAGTACCTTGTGCATGTTGGTGTGGCGCAAGGCCAGTTGCTTGCCGTACACATGAACCACCCGACCTTCGATTCATACCGCCTCTATTCCGAATTGCCTGACACCTTTGCCTTTCGGGCTTACGTAGCCGATCCCGCAAACCCGGAGCACATTGAATCTCGTTTCGTCATTCCCGGCAAGGCGTTCAGGCAGGCAATACTGTCTGTTCCCATTGAACGGAAGTTGCGGTCCCTCGGAGAGACGATTTGCAGCACGCCCGGAGATATGTGCACCTGTAGCGTGTGCGAGGCACACCGGGCCGCAACGAAAAAACGTGAGAACTCTCCGGACTGTAAGCGTGAGCGCTGCAATTGGTTCGGTTCTACAGAATGGGGCGGACTCATTTCCATAAGCGACGGGGTGGTCACGGGCGCAGAAAAGGGTGAAATCCTGCACAGGATTCAACTCTGTGAACATTCGATGCAGAACATCCAGCTCTTTTCCGGTGAATATCTGACGGCAGGCGAATGGACGCACGAAATCCTCATCGACAGGAGTCGCAATAAGGAGCAGGCGGACGCCCTCATGAAAGAGATCGAATGGGTGCTCAGCGAGCTTAAGCCCGGC
Source organism: Syntrophorhabdaceae bacterium PtaU1.Bin034 (assembly GCA_002067405.1). Next base: position 40,598 of record MVRP01000010.1, read on the forward strand.
GGGAAAGCGCCGTCCGGCTGGTACCGGCTGGGCGCCACATCTACGTGCACAGGGGCGATAGAACTGAAAGAAGACCCAGTGACTTGCAGATACGGAGGCTGATATGGCAGATCGAGAATTCAAACCGGGCTTTGTCACATACGAGACAGGATCGAGAACCACAGGCGAGGTGCGGGCGTTGATCGATGACCCCAAGTGGAGCGACGGCTATCTCACCTTTTCCAGACAGGAACTTCCCCTAAGGACCGTCTCGGCCAAGCCTCTGTCTGCCCTCCTCGCAGGAAAGGTGTCGGGCATCAAGGATGGTAAAGGCGAGGAAATCCAGGGATACCTTATGGAGGCCGATCTGTGGTGCAAGCGGGAAGGAGGCTACGAGGAGGTCTCCATCGAACGGGATGACGCCGTGTTTTACTTGCAAAAGTGGGACCTTGAAACAGGACGTGCGGTGGGGACGGAGAACTGCTACTGGCGGGAAGTCGATATCCTCCGCCATCAGAAAAGCAGGATATTTAGTGACGACATAAAGGCCATTGAAGTGATCGTGCCGGAACGGCGTCTTCATTTCTTTCTGACCGCAGGAGGTACAAGGCCATGAAACTTTACGTAGGCAATCTTCCTTTTAGGATGAGTACACAGCAGATCAAACAGGAGATCGAGAAGATTTTCAGGCGCTACGGAATGAACGAGGCCGAGATACAAGAGGATAGAATGACGGGCCGGCCCAGGGGCTTTGTCTTTGTAGATATGCCGGATGAAGCCAAGGCTCTCGCAGCGATCAAGGAGTGCGACGGTCGGGTCACCATAGGCGGAAGGATAATCAGCGTATCCCAAGCACGGGAGAAGGGATCGGAAGTTGCCAAGAAGCAGTTTATCCAGAACATAGCGGAATCAGGTGGATATAAGAAGTCGAAAGACTCTGACAGGACCACAAACCTGGATCGTAATCAGGTTATTTCCCCTTACGCGTTTGTTGTAAGAGACACCAAGAAGGCTACGCCCGAGCAAAAGCACGATCAATTACTCACCCATTGCTACGATGTTGCATTCGAGATCATGTGGAAGACGGTGACCCCAACCTCAGCGAATCCCTGCACAGACCCAGAGGTACTGGCCGAGTGCCCGAAAAATGAGAGGAATGAGTACAAAGGGTTCAATAGACGTTGGCTAATGATCGGCGACCGCCTCGCAATAAGCCCCTTTACGGTGAAATCCGCAATTGCTAACGGGTTTGCCAACCTTCTCGGTGGCTGCTACAGGGTGAACAACAAAAAGGAAAGAGTAGAGAATCCAAAGCCAGGCCAGTACCCCTACCCCGGGGAATATAAGCGGTACAGGGTAGCGCGGGACAAGTCGAAGCCGGGTCGGGTCATTGATATCGTGTGGATGGACGACGGAAATAAGGTTTTTCACATAATGCCGGTTGAGGAATACTACTGCAACGAGAGCGTGCCTTCGTCGCTTAAACTGGGACAGTCTGCAGACGTCGTCGTTGTGGAGAACAGGGGCAGCAAACCCCCGATCGTTCGTCTCGCAAAGGCCGGTGACAAGTCTTCGTTCCAGCTAAGATACGGCGGATGGTATGCGTGTGGCATGGACCTCAAGGACCCACACCCGCATCATATGCATCGGTTCTACAAAGACAATGCCCTTAAGTCCCATAAAGTCACTATCAAAGCGATTAATTTCGACATCCGATCAGACCTGAGTGAGAAAGTGTATGTCGGTAATTGGTTTGAAGATCTTAATAAGGTTAATGTCGGCGATATCATCTATTACGACGATTTCCCCAAGGGGGAGATCGACAACGTGGGTCGTAACTTTCTCTTCAAGGCCCTTTTTCTCCATGGCGATACTGTTCCCACCGGCGCTTCGGCATGCAACAACTTAGAAAACCTTTGCAGAAGATGCGCCATGTTTGGGATCGCTGCCGGAGATGGCGAGGAAAGTGCCGGAGTCGTAGGATTCAAGGGAAGGTTTAAGGCATCGGCCTTGGTAACCGATCCAGTCAGCCTCGACGAGATCAAGGTCAAGCGCAATATTCCGTATTTCAAGGGCGACGGAGAGAACTCTGAAACGGTAACGCTCAGTGAATGGAAAACAGGAGGGAAGTCACTTCTCCGTCAATTTCTCCTCCCCATAGAGGGTTCGCCAAAACCAAACAAGAGAGATGTCAAAGACGGGGCATATTTCAACCGCGACACCGGCCTCATGGAAGGCGCCAAGCACTACCTGCACGGCTACAGAGACCTCACCGGCCTGGAGGAACTGGAGAAGTATATAGCACAAATAAACGCGAATAAAACGCTAACAAAAGAAAAAGATGCTTTCAAGTATGCCCATCATCTAAGGAACTATGCCCAGGTATGTGAGAGAGACATTGGCTTTCATGGTGTAATCGGGGCTGAAAACTGCTCGTCTGAAGAGATCGCGGCGCTGGTGGTACTTCTTGATTCCACCGTCGCCCACCATGGCTTTAAGATCGGGTTGGGCAAGGCCTTCGGTTTGGGCACCATACAATCAGCCATCACAAAGATCTGGGTAAGGAAACCTACAGATTACGGCACATGGATACCCCTTGACGTTGCAGTCTCAATTCGCGGGCCGGCCCTTAAGCAACTCGATGCACTCATTCCAGGGCTGTCTGAAAAGATCACCAATCTGGTGAAAAACAGCTTTGGGAAGATAAACAGCATGGAAGGGAGCAGCGCAAGAAGACTTGGTTATCCTGACTCTGAAAGACTGCAGGAGTATTGGACGACCTTCCGAAGCAGAAGTATTCAACGCGGATAACATGGGTAAACAATGACCAAGGTCGTTGTACCTGATCTCATTCTCCTTGAGCTTACTTTTCGTGCTCTGGCACCCATCAACAAACTTTCTCATTTTCATGGAGTGCAGTGGGGAGCTCTGTTTAAGAGGCTTATAAACCAAAGCTCTGTGCAGGACCGGGATGCGCTTAAGGCCGCCCTTCTCATCCAGCCTGTCGAGATGGGGATAACTGCCTATGAGGAAGGGAATCTCATCCGGCTAGGCCTTGCCTTTCCCTCTGCTTATGCCGCCGATATAGGCGTGCTGTTGGAGAACTTCAACAACCTTTCCACCGGTAAAGGTCATTTTCAGCCGGGTAAGACGATAGTCCTGGAAGAGGTTCGTTGCCGGATAACGGGCGAAGCCTGGACTCCCGACGCATCCGCAGTCCTTACCGCGGATTTGATACAGCAGGAAGCGAAGGCGCTGGCCGGTCTGAACCGGTTTCACATTGTCACATCGACCCCGCTCCGCTTGACCCGTCCCGAGGGGCAGAAAAGCGAAGGACACCGCTACTGCGATGAGCAGTTCTTTTTGGAAGACAGGTCTGGAAGGCAGACAAAGGCAATAGCGCATTTCCTGAATGGGATTCGGACATCCACGGCATCGGAAGACCTTCGCGCACATTGTCATATCGAAGACGGCGCGCTTATGTGGGTGGATGTTCCCTACGGGATGGAAGAAAAAAAGACACTGGGCGGTGTCGTGGGTAGCCTCGTGCTCACTGAGCCGATACCTCAGGAAGAAGCTGGGCTCCTCGTCCTCGGTCAGTATACCGGAGTAGGCAAGAATGGTTCAATGGGCTTCGGTTTTTATTCGATCCCGGAACTTGAGAACAAAGGTGGGGTAAGGCAACTCTTTCGTGGCAAAACGCTCCTGCAAAGGACAGCCTCTCCAGGCTATCTGAAGCAGTGCCTCGGAAAACTACAGAACTCCTCCCCTGGTCCCGACACTCTGTCCGTCAAGGACCTCAAGGCAGCGGGCGAGTCCTGGCTCCGGAAGCTAAGTCATGCACTTCTGGACGGAAGCTATCGACCGGGCGCGACCAAGCAGTACCGGATGGTAAAGACAGACGGCAATTTCCGGACCATCGACGTGCAGAATGCGGCAGATCGCCTTGTCCAAAAGGCAGCGGCAGACATCCTCTCGCCTGCCATGGATGTTGTCCTGAGCCAATCAGCCTATGCTTATCGTAGAGGCCTCAATCGAGCCGGGGCCGTTCAGGCCATGCAGAAGGCTCTTTCGGAGGGGTACACGTCCGGCATTAAGGCCGACATTTCCTCCTTCTTCGAATCGGTCAATACGAAAGCCTTGGCGCTTTTGCTCTCCGGGGTATTTCCTGCCGAACCCTTGACGGACAGGCTGAAGACGTGGCTTGAAGAGCGGGACGGGCAGGGAGGCAAAGGGCTGTCTCAGGGGAGTCCGCTTTCTCCGGTCCTGAGCAACCTGTATCTCCATCGGTTCGATACGGACGTGCAAAGCGAGGGACTGCGCCTCATAAGGTATGGAGATGATTTCGTGATCCTCTCGAAGACCGATGAGGACCGGGACCGTGGTCTTGCCGTTGTCCGGAGATCTTTGGACAGGCTCGGCTTAGCCCTGAAAGAGGAGAAAACACAGCTTGTCTCTCCGGGTGATCCGATCGCCTTTCTGGGCTATGTGGTGAATGCCACGGAGACAAAAATAGAGGGCGAAGATGAAGAACACAAAAATGAAGATACGTGGCTTCCCGTTTTTCGGGAGGACTGGAAGACCGGCGTTCCCCTCTACCTCTCCACGGCATGTCTTGGTGCCCGCTCAAGTGGGCCCTCAATAATGGTAAAGGTTGAAGGGGATCGGGAAGAACATATCCCGTGGAGCAGTATAAGCCGGATTGTGGTTGTTGGAAAAACCACTTTTACCGGAGGCCTCATTTACCGGGCCGTGAAGGAGGATATACCGGTCGCATTTATCGACATCATGGGGCGTGCCAAAGGAACCTTGATACCGGAAAGCCATGAGAACTATAACCTTTCCCGGTTTCAGGAAGAGTACAGCAAGAACGAAGCTTGGATACTCGATTTTGCCAAAGAGATCATTGCCGCAAAGATCCATAACTCCATGGTCCTTCTCCGGCGCAACTCGACTCCCTGCCCGGACCTTGCCGGTCTGGTAAACGACGTGAAGAGTGCTGACGGCCTTGAGGCTTTGAGGGGTTACGAGGGGGCAGCAGCCAAAACGTACTTCGCATCCCTCGCATCCCTGGTGGCTCCCTTCGAATTCAAAGGAAGGAAGTACAATCCTCCGGATGGACCCGTAAACGTTATGCTCTCCCTGGGTTACACTCTTCTTTACAACAGGATCGCCTCGGCGTTGCGGGCAAAAGGATTCGATGCAAGACGGGGGTTCTTTCATAAAGGCCGGGGAAGTCATGCCGCCCTCGCTTCGGACCTCATTGAGGAATTGCGCCATGTGGTGGAGCGCATAGTTCTTGCGGCGATTCATCTCAGAGAGATCGACCCGAAGGACTTCAGCCATGTGAAAAAGCAGGGGTTTACCTACAGCCGGTTAAATGGGGAGGGGTTTAGAAAGTATATCAGGAGGTTCGAGAAAACGATGGCGGCAAAATTCTCCTTGTCTGCAGGAAAAATCAGCTACAATGGATATCTGGACGTGATGGCGGACAGTTTGGCCCGTGCCTTGCGGCTTGACATTCAATACCTTCCTTTGAGGATCGACTGAAATGACCTGCGTGGTAGCATATGATATAGAGAGCGATGCAGTGAGGACCAGGCTGGCGAAATTCCTTGAGGGGCAGGGCGTTCGGCTTCAGAAGTCGGTATTTGCCGTCGATGTGGAACGCCATACCTTCAAAAGGTTTCTTGGGCAAATCGAAGGCATCACCAGGAAGACCGGCAAGGTGGCCGTCTTTCGGCTCTGCGTGGGATGCCAAAACAATGCCTTGGGTGTGGGAGAAGGCGGGGAACGTTTTCATGTGTTCTGAATCCCGTCAGGCCGACGGAAGCCGGCATCCGGAAAACCTGACGGGGATTGGTCGCAGTATTTGAAGTTCCGGGCTCGTGCATCCTTGTACCATAGTGAGAACTGGGTATAGGTGTAGCGAAGGGCCGGTGTGCTCTTTGACAATTCCATAGGTTCTCGAAGGTAAAAAACAAGGGAAATTCCGCCATAGCGGACCGGATCGGTGGAATGGCCGATCCGAAGAAAAAACTGCACGAGAAAGCCGGGGGTAGGCGCCCAAGCCAGTATTGCCTCACGGCGTGCCGGCGAGGGCGGGAATGGCTTCCGGGTTCGGTGTGTATCCGGACCCGGAAGGGTTGCGGATAGACCAAACAAAGCCCAGTCAAGACCCTAAAGAATATGAATCAGGCAAAAATACCGGGCTGGTTCTCGGACGCTGTGAAATCAATGAGTTATGGCTGTTCTGGGTGCTTTTTCTGTGTATGTAGAGTCTTATTGGGGGCAAATCCGGGGTGGTTCTCGGAAACGGCCTCGAAAACCCTTGATTTACAATGCCCTCATAGATATGCTGTTCAGAATGACTTCCGATTCGGAAGGGTTACGACAATCAAGGAGTGCGGGGAGTTACAGCGCGCACTGTTCAGAATGACTTCCGATTCGGAAGGGTTACGACAAGTTCTACCTCCAGCCACCTGTTCCTTTCCCAGGTTCAGAATGACTTCCGATTCGGAAGGGTTACGACTGGAGCCTACACCGCTACCGTCAATCTGATCTTTCTGAGTTCAGAATGACTTCCGATTCGGAAGGGTTACGACCGTTTGAGGGTGATTTCGATCACCTTGTTCCAGTTCAGAATGACTTCCGATTCGGAAGGGTTACGACTTTAGCGGCGATAGCCAAGTGCCGGAATAAGTTTGTTCAGAATGACTTCCGATTCGGAAGGGTTACGACAATATTCACTCTGTGACCTGTTCTCTTGCATGGTTCAGAATGACTTCCGATTCGGAAGGGTTACGACCTGACGGCAAAGGCACCAAGACCGAACTCGCCGAGTTCAGAATGACTTCCGATTCGGAAGGGTTACGACTGACATCTGTGATTGTTGGTTCTGGACTTCCATTTTGTTCAGAATGACTTCCGATTCGGAAGGGTTACGACCCACAGTACCAAGCCAATCAAGCAGAGGTTCGGGTTCAGAATGACTTCCGATTCGGAAGGGTTACGACGGTCATGCTATATGTACCAGTTATGCCGTTATTGTTCAGAATGACTTCCGATTCGGAAGGGTTACGACCGTTCATGGCCACCTCCATTGAATGGGTTGCAGAAAGAACTTCCATTCGGAAGAGTTACAACGCACCGTAAGGCACCTGATAGACCCTGACCGCAGGAGGTAGACGAAATGGTTTATATTTCAATTGTTGGAACTCAGATCATGGCAGTACTCAATCCTCTTCTCGCAATTCTGGGCGAAAAGGACGATTCAGAAAACAGGCGGATTATCTTACTGGTCACTATGGAAAAAACACGCGGGGGCGCCGATGATATCGGTTGGCGTCGAATTGAAGACATGATAGCACTTCTTGCTAAATCCTATGGGGTCCAAGAACACGAAGTCACTATCGAAGTGATTTCAGATTCTATGTCAACAGATGCAAGAGCGAGGCAACCGGCGCACGAGGCCTTAAAGAAGGCTCTCTCAAACCTGAAAGACCGAAAGATGTTTTTCAATGTGGCCGGTGGCATGAATTTTCAGATTGCCGCCTGTTTAGCCGTCATCGCAGAAATGGAAATGCTTGAAGGCATAAGATTTTTGTACCCGGAAAGCACCGCGGTTCACGAAATCGTATTTGCGGGGACGAAAGCCAGACGAAGAATCCTTCCTTTACCTTCCCCCGTCCCTGTTCTCGTTCTTCAAGGTAGCCCCTGGCAACTTGGCACAGGTGATGATTCCCCGTTTCTCCGGTCGGTGTGTACAAATTCAAACGTCGAGCCTCCTGAGCACGTTATGCGACATGTGACAATGGGTGGCATCGACTTTGATTGGGTTTGGAATAGTGGAAACGAGCTCAGCTTTCTTAAGGTATTCGATCGGGCGGCAAGGCGAGATAAGAGCAATGAGGACCGATTAATCGATGAGCGAAAGTTAATTGACTGGTCATGCCGTAGAATAGGTTCAGGAGAGCTATTCCATAGACGTGTACTGGTCCTAACGGATATTATCGAAGCTGCAGAACGATTTGCTCAGGAATCACAAGGTAAAATAGAGGTTGCTTTTGTTAGTAGCAAAGACGCTAGAGGGTTTAAAAATAGCTTTGCCCGTCGCTCGGTTTCTGTTTCGGGATCAATCAACCTCAACTGCATTTATAATAAAACTGAGCCCGAGACACGGTTTTCGAAAGGGCTATTGGTGGCGCTGGGGAGAGACATTCTACCAACGCTTATCGCGTTGTGGAGTCACTCTCCCGATACCGTGCGGTTTCTCTATACGCCAGGAATAGACATCATTGATCGATACGTCAAGGCCATAACTCAGCACGAAAAATTGCTGCCCACAAAGGCTGTCGAATTCTGGCCCGTTTCGATCTCCGGCATTGAAGCTGTTGATATGAAACAGATGACATGTGAAGAAATAGAGTTAGATATTACACCGGGGCCGAAAAGCATGACACTCTTTCCCATACTGTGGCTCTCCGGGCGGAAAGGAAGCACATGGTCAATCGATACCAAGTCCCAACAGATCAGATCCATTATGCCCCAAGGCTACCACAAAAGGCTGTCCGGCCCGGATCCGCTGACAATATTGCGGCTTAGCGGTCAAACGATCAAGAGAGAGGGTGCAACCAAGGCAGAAATACTCCAAAAAAAGCACCTCTATTCTCAGATCCTGTTTTTTATTAAGTCTGCCTTTCAAGAAGAGATTTCCCTTTCAGAATTTCCGCACGGCGATCAAGGCATTCATCTGAATGCGGCCACTTACACTCTTCACGGTCATAATCAAGGTCAGATATGCTTTAAAGAGGGGCCGACGATAACATGGAACCTGAACCAGAGTAAATGGTTCGAAGAGTTGATAGGATACGCTTTTATTGCAGCAGGCGCTGATGATGTGAGGGTCCGTATACAAACTGCTTGGACAGAAGGCCGCCAAGCCGCACTGGAGCAAAAACATCAGGGAGTTCACAGGACCGATATTGATGTGGTAGCGCGTTTCGCAGGAAATTATTTCGTTGTAGAATGCAAATCGGGCAAGAGGGCACGCGTCCGTAGAGTGACGGGAGGAGTGAGCGCTGTGGCAAATCTTTTCGGGCGCTTTGCTGTCCCTCTTGTTGCCCACCTCGATCATCACGGGGAACCGGTCGAAATTGGCGGAGTGTATATGTTCGGCTATCGGACTTTTGTGGACTCAGTGGCTCTCAACGACCTTATCGGCAGGTCTGTCGCTGATCGAAGGACTACCGGAACTCATTGATGAAAGACACAACTTATCGAATTGACAAACTACTTATCCAATCTTTCGGATAACACGGGAGAGAACGTGAAGATCATTATTCAAAAGCCCGACCTTGACACCTGCCTCACAGCTTTGATCATAGAAGTGACCGAGGGTGACGAAGTGCATGTCGTGAAGGGTACGGCATCGAAGGGCAACCTCATGGATCCAAGTGTTCTTTGCATCGAGGCCGGCGGAAGCGGATCGACCAACCTAAACAACTTTGACCATCACGACGTGGGCGCACGGCTTCCTCCTGCCTGCCGTCAGGCATTCGAGAAGGTGAAGCCCACGATGAAGGGGCTGGAAAGGCTTATCGAATACGTATGTGCCGTGGACGAGGCTCGGGGCCTACCGGTGCCAATACCTTTCCCCTCCCTTTCCAATATTTTTTCCGGGATGCTGCTCGTGGAGAAGGACCGAAAAGAACAGTTCTTCAAGGGGATAGCTATCCTTCGGAAAGCGCTGGAGGACAACATAGACCCATTCGGCACCATGCCCGATATTGAAGACTGGAGACTTTACAGGAGTGTGAAGGAAGAGAATATGGCCCAGGTGGCACAGGCACTCAAGGACACGAAGTTTCACCAGTCAAAAGGCGGACTGAAGATGGGATACCTTGAGTCGGATTCTATCGGGGGAATCGGAGCGCTCTATGAACAGGGGTGTCAGGTTGTGGTCATGTACAGTCCATCCTTCGGAAATCCTCCCGTCAGGAAATTTACCATTGCAGGGAATGGGGTAGAAGTTTATCATCTTGTTGAACATTTCAACAAAGTGGAGCCTGACTGGGGAGGACAGGCAACGATAATCGGGTCGCCTCGATCAGGGACAAGGATCGATGTCGAGCAGGTAATCCGAACTGTGAAGGAGTATATGTGATGAAAGGTTTTTCGAATATGTTGATCAGCTTTGTCGGAAATCAGGATCCCACTACTCGTGACAGAAAAACCGATGAAATCACAAATGGCCCCATTCTTACGGTAATAGAAAACAGAAAAGATATTAACGAAGTCCTGCTCCTTCATACGCCGGACAAAACCGGGGACGCGGAGGCCACGGAAAATATGATGAAGGCCGCTAATCAAAATATAGTGGTTAAGCGTGTCACTGTGGGGATATCAGATCCGACCAATCATGAAGAGATACTGAAAGTATTGAAAGAGGTCTTTAGGAAAATCTCGGAATTCGAACGAAAGAGTTTTTTCATATCGGTAAGCTCAGGTACCCCTGCCATGCATGCATGCCTTTTGCTTCTTGCAGCAAGTGGTGAAATACCGGCAAATGTTTTTCATATAAGAGAAAGAAGACACGTTGGAGCTAACATGCCTTTAATCCGAGAGGTCAATCCTCGCGCAAAGGAGTTTCCTAGGATCGTTCCTTACACCACACTTGAAGAGGTTCTCAACATTTCTGAAGCTGAAAAAAGGGCTGCCATCGAGGGTGTCGGTATTATCGGAGACAACCCCCGATTCAGAGACGCCCTCGATCAGGCTGCCCTGGCTGCCAGATCCGATCTACCCGTTTTGATTCTAGGGGAAAATGGTACCGGGAAAGACCGGGTGGCCAATTTCATCCATGAGGTGAGCAAGAGGCGCGGCAAGGCTTTTGTTGCGGTCAACTGTGGGGCAGTTCCTTCAACCCTTTTCGAGAGCGAGTTTTTTGGTCATCTGCCGGGGTCGTTTACGGGAGCGATTAACCGAAGAAAAGGGCGATTCGACGAGGCGGATGGAGGCACCATTTTTTTGGATGAGATAGGCGAAACACCACCGGACATTCAGGTCAAGTTCTTGCGCGTTTTACAGAATGGAGAAATCCATACTCTAGGTGCCTCGTCTCCTCATAAGGTTAATGTTCGGATCCTTGCCGCGACCAACAAGAACGTAGAACAGGCGATTAGTGAGAAACAATTTCGCGAGGATCTCTACTACAGGCTCAGCACAGTGGTGATTTCGCTGCCTCCTCTGAGGGAAAGGAAGGGAGACATTCCGAAGTTGGCACTTCTTTTTCTTGATGATTTTAATAAACGAAACAACCGGGTCAAGGAATTGAGTCCGCTCGCGCTACGAACGTTGCAGAACCAGCGATGGCCCGGGAACATTAGAGAGTTGCAAAACGTGGTTCAGCGTTCGGCTCTGGCTACCAGAGACAGGGTAATACTGCCCGAACATCTGAGATTTGATGGTTTCAGAACGCCTGTCGCGGCAGTCGAACCCCACGAGGGTTTTAAGATTCTCGCCTATCTTGATGACGAGAAAGAGCGCCTTTACCGAAAAGCGCTTGAAATGGCCGGAAACAATCAATCCAAGGCGGCAAGATTGCTTGGCATATCACCGCAGGCCATGAGTGAGTTCGTGAAAAAGGGGCACGTCAGTGAATAAGCCTCTTGCTGAAAGACGTATTTGTTCTCCGCCAGTTTTCTTCAAAACAATCCTTCAACCCGGCTTCAAGAATTCTTAAGCTCGCTTGTAGTCCCGACTTTCTCGGATTGTTGGCCTGCCAGATCGAAAACGACTAACAACATTAAGAACTTATCCATAAATAATGCTCACCGCTTTGATCTTTCTCCAGCAGATGATGGCACACGCCAGATGAAGGAGAG
>MVRP01000011.1 GCA_002067405.1 Syntrophorhabdaceae bacterium PtaU1.Bin034
GCCGAGACGGTTCTGCAGCTCTTTAACCTTGGCCTGATGGGCTTTCTCGCGGCTGCCCAGTTGCACCTGGCCCCAGATAAGCCCGGCAGCCAGACCCAGAATCAGCGGCAGGGCGATGATGAGCACCTTTTTGAACCTCGCCATGGTCAACTCCTTCCTCGTTTCGCGTTTCCTTTATGTTTTCACCGCCCGCTGCGCTCGACAACGACGGATAAATGCAGATAGGAACAGACGAGCATATTCATGGCCCCGGCCGACACTGGCCGGCCGCCATACTCCGTCCACCCCGCAGGTGGTGTGTGTCCGAAGCGGCATTGTCGCCGGTTCGGACGGTCATGGTGGCTTTCGTCGTGGTCGTCATCCGCTCTTATCCGTTCTTATCGAGCGTAGCGGGCGGTGAAAAACTGCTTTTTTTGTTCTTCGTTTCGCCTTTTGCCTTGCCGTTCATTTCGCCTTTCCGCTTCCTCGCTTCTTCGCATCCTCGCATTTAGAACCTCGCGTTAAAATCGATCTGCAGCACGTCCACGCCGAAAGGAGGGCCCGTTATCTGATTGGCCGTCAGCCAGCGGGCCGCAAGCCAGGTGCGCTTGCTCAGGCCGAATTCTCCACCCAGGATCCATCCTTTGGCATTTGTTCCTCCGAGATGAAAATCAGGGTCCGTAAAAGCATCGAGGACTGCGTCAGCCCCCAGGTACTTGTAGTAGCCGAAAACCTTCCAGTCTCCGAGGCGTTGCATGGTCGGATGACCCACCGACAGGCCAACCTGATAGCCGTACGTATGCTCGGAGGGAGACGGATTACCCGTCAGGGATGCTACCTTCGAGCGGTCAAATCCGAGATTTTTCACGTAATCGCCAAGGAGGACCACATGAATGGGATCCCAGAACCCGATATCGAGCATGGTCGTCACGTTGAGTTCCCGGTACTCGGATGCGAGGGCCAGCTTCATGGAGGAAGAAGGATCGATATCGAAAAGGGTATTTCCTTTCTGCTGGAACGATGGGGCGGTATAATCATACACGTTCGGACGTGAAGGGTCGTTGGCAATCCCCTGGGTGTTCCGGTAATCGTAATATGCCACGCCGATTTTCCCAAAGAGGTCTTTACGCGGCTTGAAATCAAGGCCGATTTGACCCGCATACAGCCATTTGTCTTTTGATGAGAGCTCGACCTCCTGCAATGGAAAGGCACCGGCCGTTATAAAAGGCTCCAGCATTTTCGCAAGCCTTGGCTGATAGGTGACGGCGAATCCGTCGAACGTGAGGTCCCGGTACCAGACGAGGTCGGTGAAGAAGAAGGGGTTCGGCAATCTGCCTCCCAGGATGGTCAACCCGTGAAATGGCTTGACCTTAAGATACGCCAGGTCGAAAACCACGCTGTACTTGTTGCCGTAGGTGCCCATGGTCTGGTTGGTGGTGACCGGGTTGGTGGTATCCCCTGTGGTGAGCCTGACGCCTGCCTCCAGCCTCTCGTCGATGTCAGCGGTTGCACCCAGGCGCGCCCGGACCCTGAAACGGTTCCGGTCCTCGGTACTGTTCAGGATCTGTGTAGGATCACTCGGCTTGACAAAGCTGGCGTTGTTTGCGTCGAAATAATCCCCCGCGTAGCGAAGACGCATGTCACCCCCAAAACGGATCCGCTTCGTCCACTCCGGCGCAGCCGCTGACTGGATCTCTTTTTGTGTTTCCTGTATGACTTCCTGCTTGATCTCCGCTTTTACCCTTTCACTGAAATCTTTCCTGATCTCGCTGGTCACGGCCTGGGTTATCTTTTCCACATCCTTCGGGTCCCGCGTGTAGTACAGGGTGACCGGCTTACCAGCAGCCGATTCCGACTTTTTCGCCACCTTCTGTGCTTCGTCCTGGGTGAGGACCCCTTTTGTCTTGAGGAGCTCCGTCAGGACAGCAAGCGGAGAAAAGCCCGGCTCTCCTTTCTTCTGCATCAGGGCGGCAACATCATCCTTTTTCAGCACACCTTTCTGCATGAGGATACCGACCAGTTCATCGATTCCAGCCATGTCGGCGCCCGAAACCTGCGTCCCGTTGGCTCCGTTGGCAGGTTTCGTACCGCCTTTATCCGGGGCTTGTGCATAGGCTCCGGCCGGAAGGAGCGACACACCGAGTAGAACGACCATAGATAGGGCGAGCCATTTCCTGTATTTTTTCATCTTTTTTCCACTCATTCTCTCTCCAGTCGTAAGCTTTTTTATCCCTGCGACGTGATCTTGATGCTTATCCTCCTGCGCATACCCTGCGGAGGCTCTTCACTGATCTTCACATGCCTGAACGAGTCCCTCACCGCCGCATCCATGGTCTGGTTCCCGGAGGAGCCGGTAATCTTGCATCCCTTGATGCGGCCCCTGTCATCCATTTCGATCTGCACCACGCACTCGAGCTTCCCTTTGGGAATGCCGCCGTTCTCATCGAGTTGTTTCCGCACCACCCTTGTCAATTCGTCCTGAATGAGCTTGCCGTATGCGCCGTATTTTCTTAAGAGGCTTGCCTGATCTTCTCCCCCACCGATCTTTCCGTATCCCGTTCCCACGGTGGTCACGTCCCTGCCGCCTTTGCCCCGGCCCACGAGTCCGAAGCCGTCAGAGCCCGCGCCGCCTTCTCCCTGCACACCGAGCGGGCCGTCCGCCAGGGGCTTGTTGTCCCCCTTCACGGCACTCGCGTCCTGTGGCTGGGCTATGTCCTCAGGGGCAACAATCGTTTCCTTTTTCTGGATCTCCGGCTCGGGCGGTTTCTCCTTGGGAGGAGGCGGAGGTTTATCAGGCATATTCGGTTTGACGAGGTCCACTTTTGCGATAAACGTCTTCTTGCCGCCCCCTTTATCGTTGCAGATCAGGTAGATGAACGAGCCGGCCAGAAGGCAAAAGATAACGACGACAACGCCCGTCGTGATCCACATCGACTTACTCGACGATTTCTTCTTGCCCGGTTTCATCGCTCCCTCCCCGGAAGGTAAAGAAACATGGATATTTGCTCAGATCCTGAGAATCCCCTTCTTTCGCTCCCATCTCCCATCACCCATCTCCATCTCCTACCCTCACCGCACCAGCTTCTGAGTCACCAGACCGAGCTGGGTTATATCCAGTTTTTGAAGAAGGTCCAGAACTTCGATGACGCTCTTGTACGAGACTTTCTCATCACCTTTGATCACGACGGGGAAGTTCGGATTGACCGCCTTGAGCTGTTGCAGCCTCGAGTCCAGTTCCTGGAGGGTTACCGGGAAACTGTCCAGGTAAATCGTCCCCTCCGCCGTGATGGTAATGGCCTTGGTGGCCGGCTTGATCGCACCCGATGCCGCGCTGGCCTTGGGGAGGCTCACATTGATGCCCTGCACCGTGGCCGTCACCACCATGATGAACACAATGAGCAGGTTCCAGGCCAAATCAAGGAGGGGAACAACGTTAAGTTCCGCGACGACCTCAATCTCATCATAAGGATTCTTACGCATGCCGCTCTCCTGTATGAGGTCCGTACTCCTCTTCCACCCAGGTCGAAAACTCTCCGGTGAAAACATTCATGTCGGCGACGCCGTTCTTGATCTCTCCCGAAAGGTAGGTGTACTGGAAGAGTGCGGGAATGGCGAGGGCGAGGCCCATGAGGGTACATGCAAGGGCCGAAGCCACACCGGGGGCAATCGCCGCCAGATTGGCCTCCCCTGCCTCGGCAACACCGGCAAAGGTGTTGATAACCCCCCAGACCGTGCCGAAGAGTCCCATAAAAGGCCCGCCGGAGATGCTCAGCGTAAAAAGGAGGAGCCCGGCGGTGTTCTTCTTGCTCTCCTGGAGGGCTGCCTTTTCCAGGGAGGTATTGAAGGCGGTGATGGCGTGAACCTGAAGGGTTTTCTTTCCCGCGCCTACAAGCTTTTCGAGCCTTCGTTCCACCTCCGCCAACCCTGCCCGGTATACCCGGTAAAGGGAGGAGTTCTCGAACTCCCCTTCCCTGTCCTTCATTGCGTGCATGTCATCGGAAGAGGTGAAGACCTCGAAAAAAGCGTTGTTCTCTTTCTTCATCTTCCTGAGGGCGATCGTCTTGTTGACAAAAAGAATCCAGGTGACACCGATCATGATCGCGATACCGCCGATGATAAGCCACCCGTCGAGGGTAACGGCTTTGGCGGTCACGATGAGAAGGTGGATGGTGAGGCTTCCTTCCCCGCCGCTCGTGCTCTCCTCATCGAGATAGGAGAGAAGGGGCGTTTCCGGGCCCTGGCCCACTGCCGCTGCACGAACCCAGGATACACTTCGGGAGATCCCTGCGATCTGGACCTCGTCCAGGTCGCCTAGGTAGGAATGCTTTCCCTGCGCAGAGGCGCCCACGGAGATGTCGGCGCCGGGCTCCGGAAGGGATGCCCCGAGCTTCTGCGTGGTCCGCTCCCGGCCGTCCGTATAAATGGTCAGGTCCTTCCCCGGATCGGCGGTCACTGCCACGTGGACCCACCTGGAGAGGGGCAGGTCGCCCGCTTTCCCGGTGGAAGTTTTCGTCTTCCCGTCAGAGAGGGCGCAATACAGCCTGGTACCGTCAATGCCGACTATCACGGACTGCTTCCCGTCGTCCCACGACAGGAGGTGCGCATCGTCCTGGGAGCCCGCCAGGCGGACCCATGCAGAAAAAGTGAACCCCTTCGAGACATTGAGCGACGGAGATTTGCCGATCACCAGGCGTTCGCCTCCACCTTTCAGCGTGGCCGCACGGCCTATGGGGCCCGGGGAGTCGAGCTTGCCGGCAAACTCTTTCGCGTGGTTTCCATAGGCAGTGGCATCCTTGGGCGAGCCTTCTTTTTCACTGAAATGATACACCGCCAACTGGGGTGTATCGTACGCGCCGCCCGGCTCCGCCCCGGCGGCAGCGCTGCCGTTGCCGTAATACATCCAGATGAAATCGTCTTTGGAAGCCGCGGGAAGCCTGGGCGCTTTCACCCAGATGAGGACCATTTCCTCTGACGGGTCATACCGCTCGATATGGTATTTCAACGGCGTCTTGTCATCGGAAGCCACGAAACGGATGTCCGAACCGTCGTTCCTGGCGTTTTTAAAGGTGAAGTTGCCCGTGTGCAGCCTTACAAGCACGGGAAAATCGGCGACCGCGTCCTTGACATCCGCCCCCTGGGCGGTCGTGTCCAGGGTGACCTTCTTCCGGTATTTCCACTTACTGTCCCACCACGCGTGCGCAGACCCGGCAACCGTCACGGCGAAAAAGACGGATAACGCACAGATCACAACTCTCCCGAACCACCTTCCCGTCATGCAACAACCTCCATCTTTCTCTATTTGTCCTCGTCCTGCTGCTCTCCCACAACTCCTGCACCCGGATCGAAGCTGATAACCTTCAGATCAAGCCACTTTACCAGTACGTCCTCAATCGCCTGCCGCGAACCCGTGGAAGCCCGCTGCGAACCGCCCAACGCCCCGCCCTCCTGCGACACCACTGTCTTCTCGGCCATGGAGGTCGTCCCGGTCAGGGCCCCAAGGCTGACGGTCGAAGCAGTAGTCGGGACACCTACCGACGTACCCGTGAAGGAAATGTTGGCTGCGTTGAGGACGGTCACCGCGGCGATGACCACGTTTCGCCCGTGAATACCCGCCTCTCCTGCGTCTACGGTCTTTGCATAGAGGGAGACGTTGCCTTCGTCGGGCGCCGGGAGCGGACCTTGCACCCCATCGGGGTCGTACGTGAGGGTTCTGATCCCGCTGCCCACTGCCGGTGGATTGAATTCTACGGTTATATCGTCTATCTTGTAGCCTACTATCTTGCCGGTTTCGTCTATGATCTCCTTGTACTTAAAATGAGTCTTCGGCGGCTCCACACTGATCGCCGTTTTTGAGCCCCTGCCCGCGTTGACCATGGAGTTATCGCCCCACAGGGCGTAAACGGTGATATCTCCCCCCCGGAAAGTCATGACCCGGGCTTCGTTGACATTGACATCGCCCCCTGCCAGGATGTTTATTTTCCCTCCTGTGGCGGTGAATATACCGGTGTTCTGCCTTTCCGCATCGCTTGCGAAGGCGCTTTTGCCGACGTTGAGGGTACCCCTTGCGAGTATGGAGATATCGTCTTCTCCACCGGTCGTGCCGATCTGCGATTGTTCCATGTACAGATTCCCCCTGGAACGGGCCGCTCCCTCGCCCATGAGCGGAATAATGATGTCCCTTCTCGCTGCTTCGATGACCGCCTCTGCCAAGGTTGTATTTCCTTCGCCATAGACTTTGTCCCACGCGATACCGATGGCCTTCAGCTCTTCGAGCAGGTTGTCGCGTTCAGAAGGAGACATACTGCCACTGTAAAGTTTCTGCCACGCATCACCGGCTGTCCGCAAATTCTTGAAGAACGGGGCCAGGTTTTCGGGGGTAATGGTGCTGTCCGAGCCTGCAATAACGATCAGGTCGCTCCCCTTCTCCGGAAGTGACGAGTTATGGCCCCTTCCCATTGTTTTGATCCCTGCGGTTAAGCCGAGGTTGATATCGTTGCCGGCCTGGATGACGAGGGCCCCGGGTCCGCCGTGAAGAATCGCAGCCTCATCGAAATTCGCATCCCCCGCATAGTCCTTTCTCGCCGAAAGGTAGTAGATATCTCCGCCGGCTTTGATGGTCGTGACGTCACCCTCATCGAGGTTCTGACCGTAATAATACAGGTCGCGAATGTCCCTATCCGCCTTAATCTCGGCCATTTTAGGCAGCGTGAGCCTCAAGTCCCTGATATCCCTGCCTGCGGTGATCTCCATCGGCGTGCGATCTCCCGCATGGAGAAGATTCGGCGCGTGGTACACAGTACCGAAGAAAGTGGTGTCTGAAATGTATGGGAGGACACCGTATACATCGGAGGGCAATCTGTCGGAAACGTAAATGGCCGACCGTGTTTCTTTGTTTTCATGATTATAAAGGCCGTTTATGTCCCTTCCGGCATGCAGAACCAGATTGCCCGTCGAAGAAGGTGTGAGGGCAAACTGACCGGACAGCAGGATATCTCTGCCTGCGTATATCTCCAGGGTGGGCGGCAATATTCGGCTCTTCCACGCCCACGCCGGGCCCTGAATCGTCTCCTGAAATTGAAATGCACTGGCCCCGGTGACAGTGACGTCCCCGGTTATCGCCGTCAGCCTGACACCTGAATCTTCACTGTACCGCAAATTCCAATAGTAATATCTACTACCGCTCCAACCTATCGAAGCATCAGCATAGGGCTTGAAATTCGAGGGGTTCACGATTGAGCCCAGCTTGATGTCTCCCTGGGCTGAGACGTTCACGAAGGCATCGAAGATCTCGAGCACCTGGTTATCCAAATGGTTGGTCCCGAAGCTGCCCATGGCGCTGATACAGGCGGCTCCTTCCTTCACCACAAAACGGCCGTCTATGTCGCCGCCTCCGTAGATCCCGACGTCGCCCCGGCCAAAGGCCCCTATCGGCGCATAGACATCCCCTCCGGCATGTATGCAGATATTCCCTCCCGCCATGGTGGCGATGCCTTCGGCAGTGGTATAATTAGTTGTTGTTGAGCTAAACTCGTAACTTGCACCCCAATAGTCGTAACCTCTAACACCTTGCGCATAATATATACGATCCCACGCATTCTTCCTTGCATCCGCATTCGTATAGACCGACCCAATGATTGACCCGACGACATCGAGATCGATGCTGCCACCGTTCGAATACTCCCAGAACCTAGTGCCGGTCCCTTCACCGGCGGTGCGGATGGAGCCGAGCACCGGCCTTTGCGTACCGGTAGCGTTAGCGGATTCGAGGCTCAAG
This sequence comes from Syntrophorhabdaceae bacterium PtaU1.Bin034, assembly GCA_002067405.1. Next base: position 7,754 of record MVRP01000011.1, read on the forward strand.
TCCCTACCCACACTGATCTTGATGTCTCCCGTTGCCGTCTGGATCGCGCCGCCTTTGATGGCGAGCGATCCGAGGATATCGCCATAAATCCCCCCGGTGTAGCTTCCCATGGTGTATCGCATTGATGTGTGTGTCATGTACGAGGTGTTTGTGCCCCCGGGACCCGCCTTTACCACCATATCGCCGCCCGCGGCGAAACGGATGGGGCCGCTTTCGGTGTAGACCATTATGCCTCCGGTTTCACCCCCGATATTCAGGTTGCCTGCCCCCTTGTTTACCGCCATCAAGTCGGCGCTCGACAGGTCGGCGCCGGCCACGAGATTGATACCCCAGGAAGGTGCTGCCGTGGTGCTTCGGAGCGAACCAATGGCTGTGGGGTGATCGACCAGGTTTTGGTCGATATTGAGGTTGCCGGCTGCCCGCAGGGTCAGCGTGCCGGGCTCGAGATCGGTTCCGAAGCGCCAGACGCGGTCTTCCGAGTCCCTGGTGAGGTCCCACGTCTGGCTGAGGGTAATATCCCCCTCAGACTGAATGACGGCGCCTGCCCGGAAGTGGAACCTCGAATTAGCCGTCGCAGGGTCCAGAACGTTGCCGTTCCCGTCGGTCAGAGTCAGGTTGGACATGAGCTCCTCCTTCACGGTAAGGCCGTTCTTTTCTATTTCGGCATTTGTCATGTAGTCGGAGAGGGCTGTATAAATCTCACCAATTGCTGTGGAGTCAATTGTCGAGTAATTGTACACCTGGTCGACCCGGGCGACCACGCTCGACGCCCCTCTTACCGTCCCTGACAGTGACATATTGGTTCGAGGGGGATCGGGTGGGGGCGGAGGGGGGTCCCGAAAAAGCACGGTCCCGCCAGCTCCCGCACCTGATCCGGAAACGTCTATGAGACCGGAAAAATACAATTTCCCGGTGTCCACGCCTAGAATCACATCGCCACCCCCGGCATTGCCTTCCGTACCCTTTGCAAAGATCTTCCCCGGTACGTTCAAGTCCTGGGCGTAGAGCTCTGCCGTGCCGCCGCCGTCCTCTTGCGAGACATCAATAGTGCCCGAGAGGTCGATAGCTCCTCCGCCATGAACCACAGCACCATCCGGCCCGACCGTGGCAACACCGTCAGCCGTGAGCCTGACATTGCGCCCGCGCACGACGGTCTCCAACGGAACGGCTATGTTTCCCGTCCTGGCGCGAATATTCAGGGTCTCGTTGAAGCCGCCTGCTGCCAGCTTATTGTTAAGGGCGCTGAAATCCGTGATCTCCCTCGTTACCATATAGAAGGAGCCGCCGGCACCGCCGTGACCCAACCCCCTGATGGTACCGGCCAGATCCACCCCTCCTCCCGAGACAACGGTTGTGAAGGTTTTGGTACCATTCGCATCCACAGTCTCAATGGTCCCGGTAACTCCCGGCGCATGGAGATAGATGCTCCCTGCATCGCCCTGGCTGCCGGCCGATACGTCTACCACGCTGCCCTCACCGAGTATCACCTTACCCTCCGTGCTTGCAAGATAAACCCTGCCGCCCGCAGCATAGTCGGAACCTTGAAGGTCAAGGACGGCACTGTTGCCCAGAAAAACATCGCCACTCGATGCCGTGAGGTTCAACTGACCCGAACGCATCTGGACCAATGTCGCTACGTTTATCGACTGACCGAGGATCTCGAGGAGGCCGCCGGCAGTCATGGAGGTACCGGCAATGCCGCCGGCGTAAGGAGTGAGGTTAACGGTCCTGTTGCCCGCGTCAACCTTAAAATTGGCTGTCTCGTAAGCCCCTGTCGAGGTTCGATAGTAGGAAGTGGTCACCCTGGGCGCATGGATATTCAGATCCGCTTCTCCTGTGACGAGCGATCCCGCACCCCTGAAGGTCACATCTCCCAGACTGTACAGGTTGAGCCGGCTGAAGCCGTCAAATTCCATGTTGCCGCGGCCGATTGCGATCGTCCGGGAAGCATGCGCGGTAAATATACCGGTATCGGAAGCTGCTGTGCTCCCGCCCGACGTGGCGCCCGTATTCAACAGAACGATATTCGGCGCGGTCAATTCGATCTGGTAGCCGGTCTCTCCTGCCGCGTGGTCGGAGACAATTCGCGCCGCATCGAGGGTGATTGTCTCAGCTCCGCTTAAGCTGAAATCGTCACGAAAAAGGATATCGGTTTTGCTCCTGAAGGTGATGTCCCCGAAGGACCTGAACATCTCCCACACCCTCGGCGTCACGTAGAATCCGCGGTCGGTCGCCGCCTTGGTATAGCCGTCTTGCACAAATACGACTTTCGACCCCTGGAGCGTGAGTGCGCTGTGGTCCAGTTCTATGTCGCCGAGCAGATCGATATCGTCAAAGCTCAGGGTCAGCATGTCGGACGCATGTATTTTGGACCCCGATTCAAGGGTCACTTTCCCGTTCTCGGCCAGCAGGGCAACTTCTCCCTGGCCGTCATCCGCGACGCCATGGACTTCGGCGCCTGACTTGACGAGGACTTCCGGTGCCAAGGGGTTCCCCTGGTCGTCCGTAAGGAAGACGCCGGCAGCGAGGGTGACCTTCTTTGCCCTCAGAACGGTACCGCTCCGGACCGTCACCTTATTGGTGATATCCTCGTTTCCAAGGATGAGCTGGTCGATGTCCATTCCCGCAAACCGCGCAGGGTTGATCATGAGCGAATCCGCTTCACGCTCACCCTGCCCGACCACGACCGTCTTCGCGCTCAGGTCGAGTATTCCGCCCCTGGAACCCGGAAGGGCGCGCATGGTGAGAATGCCGTCAATGACAGCCGAGGCCCCCGCAATAGCGATCCTGCCCGCATGCCCTGTATCCACGTCATACCCTGTCGCCGAGTTCCGTACGAGGAAGGAACCTTCCTTCAGTACGTCTTCAGCCTTCCTTACCGAGTATCCTTTCGGCAAAGACGAGCGATAATCGGTCCCCATGACCGCCGAATATCCTGTCACTACCGGGTAGCCTTCCGCAGAAAGGGTCTGTCCCACGGCGTAGCCCTGTCCGGTCTTACCCAGGTCCGTGAGAATGATCGCTCCGGGAAGGAAGGCGTATTGCTCGGGAAGGAGGGAGTAATAGCCCGGGGCGATACCGGCGCCGCCTTCAAGATAGATCGCCTCAAACTTGACAACCTTGCCGTTCGCATCCGTATAGGACCAGCCGGGAAGCAACACGCTGTCGTCCGGCACAATCACGTACCTGCCTGTCTTTTTGAGCGGGTCTTCCGTGCCGCTGGGAGACGGCTGGAACAGATAGGCAAACAACTCTCCGCCGCCGGAGACGTTGATCTCCGATCCTTCCTGGACCGAAACATCCTTCGCCCTGACCGTAACGGCCTTGTCAGGCGCCGTTTCAACGTAATCGCGTTCGGTGTTGCTTGTGCCTGTTTTGTCAGGAACGTACCAGTAGTTCTCGTCCGTCGTCCCGTAGTTGACCGGCCCCTGGCCGGCCGCCGTGATGATGCTGCCCGGGTGGAGAGTGATCCTGTCGGCAGGGATTTCCGTCTTGCTGTTCGTATCGTAGTGTGCGAGCACCACTTGCCCGAAGGGCGCCGCAAGGAACCCGTAATGGTCGATCGTCGATGCCTGGATCGTCAGACTTCCGCCCGCGGAATAGATCGTCCCGCCCGCGGAATCACCCGGGAGGATGGTGACATTTCCCGGGGTCCGGATTGTGAAATCCGAGAGGGTTGCCGGGTAGATGCGGCTCGCTTTCATCACCAGGTCCCCTCTGGTGCCCAGGTAGCCTTTCCAGAGGGCCGGTGTTTTTGCGCTATAATAGCTGTCGGTGAAGGTAATGTCTTTCCCGGCCTCGAAGGTGGCCCTGGAAAAACCGGAAAGAATGACGCTGCCTACTACGTCGATCCAGGTGGCCTTGAGGCCCAGTTGTGACGTCCCCTGAGCGGCGTCACTGTCGGAGGCGGGATAGAAGGTGTTGGTGAGTGTTATCCAGGGCGCTTCGAAGGTGGCCTGCCCGGCTGCGGTCCCGTCGATGATCGGGGCGTCCAGGGTGAATTGCCGCGGGATCTTCGCGTCGATCGGCCCGGACAGTCCCACACCGCCAAAAGCCCGAAAGGTGAGATCATCAAAACCGGCCGCCATATACCGATCAATGAGGGCCTGAGTAAGGGTCATCGATGACTGGATTGACTTGACCGTAAGCGTGCCCCCCCTGACACCGTCCGTCTTCGGCAATGCCTTGATATTCACCCCATCAATGCCTTGCATCTGCCCTCCGTAAACCAGCGTCAGGCTCCCGGGGTCGCTCGCGACCACATATTCGACGGGCATCCCTGAGGCATCTTTCAGGTACGTTCTTACCGGGTCTGAACCCGACACATCGATTTCGCCTCCATTCTCAAATACCAGGTTTTGTGTCGCCTCCAGGGTCACGCTGCCTCCGGCCATGGGGGTGTAGCCTACCGGATATCCTCTCATGACGGGCTTGCTCTCCGGCTTGTTGAAGCCTTGAGCAAGGATGCGGCTCCCGTTGTTCAGCGTAATGTCGTAAAGGTCGGCCTTAATCGACACCGTACCCGACGGGGCCTCGATGGTCGCCCCGTCCACGACGATTCCCTGACCTCGCAGGCTCACCGTGCCGCCGGGGAAGACTTTGAGGTGCGCGCCTCTCCCTATTTCGACGTTAGAGACAACTTGGCCGCCCGTACTCGCCTTTCCGGCCGTCAATGTGAGAGACGACGAGCCGATTGTCTCGGGCAGGCCATAGACAATTTCGGAATTGGTGTCGCTGGCTGTTCCCACTGCGGCAACATTGTTTTTCGGAGATGATACAGCGTGCCCGGCGAAGCCGCTCCCTGTCGCCGGTGAAGCCATTTTAGCCAAAGAGGGTGCGAAAGAGACATTGTCTTCGACGGTCAGGCCGTAGCCGCTTTGCACCGTGATGCTGGAAAAGCCTGTATCGTCCAGTTGAGACCCGCCAAGGACCAGCTTGTTTTTTCGAAGGTCGGGCAGTGGTGAATCGGCAGTCAGGCCCAACGGTTCCACGTCGGAGGCGATCGAGACGTTTTGGGCCTCAAGGGTGAGGGAGCCGCCCTTTTTGCCCGAAAGGGAAAGCCCTTTGAGCGTGCCCTCGAGGACTACCGCGGGACCTTTGACAGAGATACTGCCGGCGTCTCCACCGGTGATCGCTCCCTTCTCGCTGATCGAGTAGCCGCCGCTCGCATCGACCAGTGCGCCTTTGCTTACGATCACTCCTTCACCGGTGTTGTAAGAATTCAGGTCGACGATTGTAATCGCTCCTCCGCCTGTCTGCCCAGTTCTGATCGTACCCGCCGGCAGGCTGTTGTCGATCCGCTCGCCGGCTACAGTGAGCCTGCTGCCGTCTCCCAGGAATATCCTTTGCGTCAGCGGTTCATAAGTATCCAAATCCTGGTTTTGATAAGAACGAACCGAGGTGTAATTATCCTTAAGCTCCAGCGTAATATCTCCGCCGGGCACGCTGACGCTGCCGTAATGCTCGATTCTGCGCGCCGATGCATAAAAGCTGCCTCCTCCAAGCTTCGCAAGGGCCGCTTTGGTCGAATCAGCCTTTTCTTCTTTTGTGAGAAAACGCCTTGATGGAATCGATACTGTGGCACCCTCTTCGATGCGCACACCCAGGTTGGCATTGATCTCAAGGCTTCCCAGTTTTGCATCGTTCAGTTTCCCGGCGGAGAGGACCGTCGAGGAAGAATCCGCCGGCAAGGGGTCGTCAGCGCCAAATCCTGGGGAAAGAGGGGTTACATCGGCCTTTATGATGACGTCGCGCAGGATGGAGTCCAAATCCAGGTATGCAGCATCGTTACCTGCTGTGCCTACATGTTTCACGCCGAGTACCACCTTTCCTCCTCGCGGCTCCTCGGTCCCTTTGGAATTCGCATTCCCCGATTTATTCGTGTCCTCTTTCGCTTCAGTCTGGTAGGCGCCTTTTACCACGGACCCGTCGAGGATGCCGTCGAGGATCATTCTGCTTCCGGTGATGGTCAGACTCCCTGCGTCGCTCCCCTCCACGTACGGGCCCCGATAGTCCATGACGGCATTGGCGCCGCCGGTAAAAAGCCCCTCAAACGCCTCCTTGACCCCGTAGCGCTCGTGAGAAACGGTCTGGTAGTTCACCACCCTGTCATACAAAAGGTACTGCTCCGCCTTGCTGATATCGTAGACGGTTGTGCCTGACGCAAGCTTCGTCGTATCCATCCGGCCCGCCCCGTAGAGGAACCCCCCTCCTGCGAAGAGGATTTTGGCGCCGTCCTTGACGATAACGTCACCTTGACCCGCGCCCACAATGATCGTACCGCCTTTTGTTGCCTGCTCGAGGGCAGTGGCGGTCCCGGCGTCCAGAGAACCGGAAACATCCCCGATTGTCGATCCGTAAAGCTTGTCGAACTTGATTGTGTACGCCTTCAGCACACCCTCTTTTTGCCCGAAATCATCCCTCAGTTCCACGCTGCCAAGTTTGGCTGATGTCACGTTTCCATCAGCCGACTGTGCTACCCATGTGCCGCTCACGTCGATACTGCTGCCCGTCTCAAGGTAGACCCGTTCCATGGCTCTGAGATTCACCGTCCCTGAAGGGGCCTCGATAACGCCCCTGTGCTCGATCCGTTTTGTTGGCGTCTGCACGAAATTGGTCAACACGCCATACCCGTTGTATCTGGGCTCTGGGAAACCGCCTATGTCCACAGTCCCCCCTGCGAAGGTAAAGGACTTGTCGTATGCTTCGGTTGCTTCGGAAACCGGTGTCCAGGTGACGCTCTTCGGACCGGTCGATACCCGTTCGGTTGCATGGAGCTCTATCAAACCGGCTTTCCGCACTGCGGAAATGGATCGGATCACGCCGTCCTGGTTCACCAGCCCGCCGTACATGCCGACCAGGCCCGTATCGGCGATCATCATTCCGCCTTCTAAATTGGTTGCTTCTCCATGGCCCGAGTTGACGAGGATGACCGGGAATGTCCGGGTCGTGTTTTCGTCGGGGTCATACTGCATCTGCACTTCAGTGCCCGCAATGAGCCCGATCTGGCCGAGGGGCGCGAAAATGGTGCCGCTGTTCTCAACGGTGGGGGCGATGAGAAAAACGGAATTGTACGCATCGGTCTCGTTTAGCGGCCCTATGTACCCGTGGTTGGAGACCGTGCCGGGGGGAATGAGGGAGTTGTAGAAGAGCTCTCCGTTGACAATTTCATCGGATTTGCTACTGAAGTTGAGAACGCCGTCGATGAAATTCTGGCTCGTAATGTTCAGCGAGGATGCGATCAGGGAATGGACGTTGACCTGCGCGGTAGGGGAAAAAAGGATGCCGTTCTGATTGATGAGGTACACCTGGCCGTCTGCTGAGAGCCTTCCATAGATCTGGCTGGGGTTTTTATCCCAGATCCGGTTCAGGGCAGCCCAGCTTGTGTTTCCTTTCTGATCGAAATGCACCCAGGCGTCGGTGCCTATGTTGAACTCTCTCCAATCGACGATCGCTTTTTTTCAACCTGATTGACGATCGATTTGTTGGTCCCCGGGATCCTGTAATAAGGATTGTTCGGGTCCAGCCCCTGGATCGAGCCCTGCGGTTTCGATGGATCTGATGTACCAAGGATGGGCCGCGCAGTCGGGAGAACTGTCGGGAGGGCAGGAGTCACGCTCCCGTAAAACCCCGGAATGTTGGGACCTGCCACAGCCAGGCAGGGGATCATGATGATCCCCAACAAGATGCACCATGTTCTTCGGATCATTTTTCGGACCCCTTCGGTTCAGACTTGGTAAGACACAAATTGACTGTGTGGGGACAGGTTATCAGGCCCATGTTTCATCTGCGTTACAGAATGTTAAATTTCTCATTAACGTCTCCCCGCAGCTTCTGTCCTCGGACATCGCCAACCGTGTCAAAACTGAATCCCTGCCTTGAAATACCATCGCTCCCGGTATTTTTCCGTATAGTCCATATTTGCCAGAGGAAAGCCTACTGAACCCTCGTAGTACCAATTTTTATAGACGGTCCCCCGTATGCCCGCGCCCACGCCTTTGAGGTTGATGGTCTCTCTGGTTGGGGGAAGGACATCAATGGTCTGAACCCACGCATAGTCAAAAAACACGTACGGAACTAACTGGGCCCGTCCCTGCAGACCCAACCGGGGCCCCATGTCGGGCGCGGAGATTTCAACAGTCGCATGAAACGCGTTATCCCCAAGTGCCTCGGCTTCCTTGTATCCCCGCACACTCGCCATGCCGCCGGCGACATATTGCTCGTTGGAAATGAGCGGCTGGTCGGCAATCTGGCCGTCCACCTTGACGAACAGGGACATGCCGGCCGGAAGTTTCTGGCTCCTCTCGACCCCGGCGGTGAAATACAGGTAATTGCCCTTTGCCTGGTAGCGCTTTATCTCGAATTCACGCTCGTCCGTGACCAATCCCCGGAAGACCATGTTCAATCCGCTGCTGAAGCGGGTCATTCCCCAGGGGTCGGGGAGAGAGGCGGCATACGCGAACGAGAGGGGGGCATATGTCATGGGCGTCTTCATCGCCGGTGTATCCGGGGTATTGAAGCCGACCGTCTCCTGGAAATCCTTGTAGTCGAAACCCAGGGTAATGTTGTGCGCATACTGTTCGTAAGGCGCGAGGGGCACCACGTACCGGATGCCGAAGATCGTTCCCTTGCCCGTGACAAGGAAGCCCTGACCGAAGGTCGTGGTATTGCTGTCCGACCGGAGACCGTATACCGCTATGTGATGGTCGGCCATCCAGGGCGCTGCCAGCGTGTAAGAGAGCGCATAGAGCCTCACTTCTTTCGTATCCTCGGGAGAAGTCTGGATCTGGGCCGAGACGGAATGGTCCCTTTGCCACAGGTTGTCGTACCGGAGCATGGCGTTGAGCCGCAGGTCCTTTGTGTCATGGGTGCTCCGGTTGTTCAGCTCGAGGTTGCCGTGAAGGGGGAGCTTGTCCTCCACCTTGATCTCCACGTCGGTGAAACCCGGTTCCGTGCCGGGGGAGAGGACTGGCGACGCCTTGAAGTCCTGGCCGCTGTTTATCCGCTCCAGGTCCTTCTGGACCAGAGGGACATAAAGGACCTTTCCCGGCGCCAGGGACGGGAGATCACGCAGGATTTTCGAACGGGTGTACCATTCATTGCCGGTCACCCGGACCTTTCCGATCTTGCTTTCGATGACCTGAAGACGGACGGTTCCGTCCTGGACCGTCTGCTCGGGAATGTTGACAAAGACTGCAGGGTATCCCGCGTCGTGATACGCCTTTTCAAGGGCGTTGCGGGCCGTCTCAACACCCTGGGCGGTCCTGTTCGGTCCCTTGTACGGCTGGAGAATGTCGTTGATCTTCTTGTCCGGGAAAAGACTGTTCCCCTCGACGATAAAAGACCGGATCTCGAAGGTTGGCGATTCCTCGGCCGACTCGGCCCGATTGCCAAGAATGAGAACAAGCGCCAAAAGGAGGAGCAAAAGGCCCGGCCATGGCCTTCGTGACCTTATCGATTCCAGAAATCCGGTGCATCTCGATTCCATGACTTCAGTCCACCAGAAAGAGAGGTGATTTGCGCAGGTTTGAGTCTTCGCCGACCGATTGATAGGATGAAGTGATCAGGACGATTGAAGGATAGAGGGCGAGTGGTCCTGCGTTACCTGTTCCGGTGGCTTTCGCCGATTCTCTTGGCTGATCCATCGTTCAAATCCCTGGTTATCTATTTTCTGCGCCGCGAAGAAAGCACGGTTCCGCTCGGCATTGTGTGGACACACCGACGCACCGGACTGATGCGGTAAATTTAGCAGAGGGTTATTGCAGCCACGTTACCGGGTCGTTAAGGCGTCGTTAATTCTCTGCCGGCAAAACCGTGACTCAGCTTGTATGATCGAGCACACGTCTCGCATTGACATCAACAGAATCGGTACTTAGGATGTGGATAGTCATCAAACAAGCAAGGCTTCATCGGAAAGCCGGGAGGTGCGGAAAATGCCTGCTTTTTACCGGTATGTCTTTCTCTGTTTCTCGGTTTTGATTGTGGTGATCCCGACCGGCTGCGCGACCACGCGTCCGTCTCCCTTAACCGTTTCCCAGGTCGTAGACCTGAGCAAGGAGGGTGTGCCGTCCGGCGAGATCATCAATCGCATGAAAGAATCCCGGGCCTCCTACCCCCTCGAAGCGAGCCAGCTTGCCCGGCTCAAGGAACAAGGGGTTTCCGACCCGGTAATCGACTACATGCAGCAGACGTACCTCACAGAAGCGCGCCGGGAGCAGGAGCTGCAGGACAGGGCATTGTGGCCGGGTTATTGGGGCCCTCCGGGACCGTGGGGACCATACGACAGGGAGTAATTCCACAGCTCCCTGCCGCAAGACGTGCGGCCGTAGCGGTTTCCGGACAGGCGCGAATGCATGAGCCTTCACTCTTAACACGCATTTCATCAAGTGGTGACACCGCTGCAACATACGCACGGTATTGTTCTTCCTTTCAAAGAACAATATATGAGGTGCTGACGGAATGAATGAACGGATTCTCATAATAGACGATGAGCAAATCTCGTTGCAGGTATTGAGGGACATACTCGAGGTAATGGGGTACCGGGTTGAAGCAAAACGAACCGGCCACGAGGCACTTCAAACATTTGGACAAGACCCTTACGGGTTTGATGCGATCATTTCCGATCAATACCTGAACGCCACTGTCCGCGGCCTGACACTTGCGAAAGAGTTCCTGAAGATAAGGTCCGATACGCCTATAATCATCTGGACGGGTGATATTGAGGAGATAAGGGAAGAGGCAAACGGGTTGGGAATTCGCTGGCTCTTGCAAAAACCGGTGACGATCGGCCATCTCATCGGCACCGTAATCGAGGCCCTGAGGAACCGGCCTGTAAATCGTCAGGTTTAACCCCACTCCGCTCTGCTGTCAAATAGTCCCGCAAAGATCGATGGGGCAGCCCACATTGCCTATGTTGCCCAAAAACATTCGTCAGCCGGTTCTCTCTTGTTAAAAATGTGTTAATAACGCACCTTTGAGGCTGTTTCGCCTTAAGGATGATAAGTCTCCTTCCGTCTACCTTTAAAAAGACGGGGGGATCTCTCCGCAGATATCCCCTGCCCTTTTGCATACCGGAAGGAACCGCGTAGAATGACCCTGCAGGGAAAACTTTTTGCAAACGCTTTCGTCACCGTCGTTGGCATACTCCTCATAGGTGCGGCCAGCCTTTTAGGATTCTTTCAGGTGAAACAGAGCATCCATGAGGTGACGGACCGATCCACGCCGTACCAGCTCAAAACCCTGGAATTCACCAAGACGCTTCAGGAGCATACAAACGGACTGATGGAGGTTGCGAATGCCTCTGTTGCCGCCGATGTGGATCGCAAAGAGGGCGATCTGAAGGAGGGCATCATAAAGCTCAGGGCCCTCTCCTCCGAGATCCAGTCTTTCAAGGTTGCGTCAGGCACGGTCGAAATCGGCCGGACAGCGGGTGAGGTGGAAGGGCTGACCCATGAGATCATCCATACGACCCGTGAACGGATAGGAGCGGAAGACCGGGCGGCAGCGTCGGTCAGGGAGGCCCATAGAAGGTTGAAGATGCTTGCAGAGGATCGCATGGCGCTCCAGGCTTCCCTGAAAAGGCTTCAAGGTAAAGTCATCTCGGACCTGACCCGGTCCACATCGAGAAGCAAAGGAATGACCGACCAGTTTCGCGCCATTGAACGTATAAAAGATATGTTCCAGGGACTTCAGGCGGCTTACAGCGACCTCCGGCGAACAGAAACCGTCGACGAGACGGACGTGGTAAAGGGACGCCTGCTCTTTGCCCTTGACGGCATCACCCACGCTGCCGGTAATCTCCCCTCCATCGAGAAATCGGCGCGATCCCTTGAACAGCGTCTCACGGACAAGAAAGGCCCTCTGGCAATAAGGGCGTCGTTCCTCTCAAATCCGGGGAGTAGCACCGGGGAGAAGCTCTTTGAGGATTCCTGGCGTGCCGGCAATGCCCGGGTCGATGAGCTTGCCCGCATCATCGTGGAAAACGCGGAAGATGCCGCCGCAGCCTTCTATGCTGAAAACAGCCGGCTCAAGGAGCACCTTGCAAGCTCTGACATGGTCAGCAAGGTGATGATACTTAACGCCGAAATGACCGCCGTAGCCGACGCGATCCACTATTCGGTCCAGACCCTTTTTGCCGAGCGGGATAAGCACCAGATCGGGGAAATCCGGACTACCGTAAAAAGGCTCTTTGACCGGGCCCGGGAAATCAAAGCTCCCATGGAGACGGCTTTGGCGACGATCGGGCAGGAGTCCGAGCGGAAGGTAATGGAAGACTCATCGGCGGGGCTCGACCGCGTGGAAGAACTGGTGATGAAGCCGGGCGGCATGATCGAAAACCTGAGAGAAGCGGCAGCATCAAGAAAACAATCCGGAGAGCTCGCCGTAAAGCTCGCCGGCATGATCCGCTCCGAAAAAGAGAGGGGCAACAGAAATGTTCTGGACGCCCAGGGAAAGCAGCAGCGCTCGGTGTCGTTGATGAATGTCGTCACCAGAGCGGTCACCATAGTGCTCCTGGCCGTTATCGGGCTCGTCCTTGCTGTCACTACCGTGCTGAGCTGGCGGATCGCCCGGTCGATCGTCATTCTCGTGAAGGACTTACTCGCTGCCAAAGAAGATGCGGAGGCTGCCAGCAGGGCCAAATCACAGTTCCTCGCGAACATCAGTCACGAGATCAGGACACCCATGAACGGCGTCCTCGGGCTCCTTGAGCTGCTCAAGACAACGCCTCTCTCGAAACGGCAGAGCGATTACGCGACTATGGCGCTCTCATCAGGTGTGACGCTCCTCAACGTGATCAACGACGTTCTCGACTTCTCCAAGATAGAAGCGGGTCAGATGGAACTGAACATTGACGATTTCGATCTCCACCAGTCCGTGGAAGAGGCGGTAAGCTTCTTCGCGGAACAGGCCGAAACAAAGAAAATAGAGCTCATATGCCACATCTTCCCCGATGTGCCGAAGCGGGTGAGAGGGGACGTGGTCCGCCTGCGGCAGATACTCATCAACCTGTTGGGTAATGCCGTGAAGTTCACCGAGTCCGGTGAGGTTGTCACCCGGGTTTCCCGTGACGGCGGGCGCGACGGCCGCCTGTCGCTGCGCTTCGAGGTGCGTGACACCGGCATCGGCATACCTGCCGGGGTGCAGTCGAAAATCTTCGAGTCCTTCTCGCAGGCCGATGCCTCCACTACCAGAAAATTCGGCGGAACCGGCCTGGGTCTCAGCATCGCCACGCAGCTCGTCCGGATGATGGGAGGAGCAATCGGTGTGACCAGCGAGGTAGGCTCGGGCTCCACGTTCTGGTTTACCGCCGTGGTCGAGCAAAGCGCCGAAGGCGCCGAAGCCGGGCGGGTCGAGGGAGACGAGGCGAGCTATGAGGCGCTCAAGGGGCTCAAGGTGCTCGTTGCGGATGATAACTCCACCAACAGGCAGATACTGCATGACATGCTCACGGCATGGGGGCTCTGCCCGGAGACCGTCCCGAACGGCAACGATGCCCTTGAAGCCCTTACCGGGGCCGCTTCTGCCGGGACGCCCTTCCGGCTCGCCATTCTGGACATGATGATGCCCGGCATGGACGGAATCCAGCTGGCGCACGCAATAAGGAGCCGACCGGAGCTCAACGGCATCACCCTCATTATGCTCACCTCCCTTGATGGGAAAGGGGAATTCGAGTCTTCCCGCGAAAACGGCATTTCCCTACACCTTGTCAAGCCCGTTCGCCAATCGCTGTTGCTCAACGCCCTTGCATCCATTGTCGGTATTTCGACCGGTCGGGAGGCATCTCAGGCCGCCCCGGCCGACTCCCCTCTTCCCCGGAAACTTCACGTGCTTCTCGTGGAGGACTACAAGATGAACCAGACCGTGGGAAAGGCAATGCTCGAGCATCTCGGCTGCTCCGTTGAGATAGCAGACAACGGCAGGATCGCCGTCGATATGTATTCTCGCGCTGTCTACGACCTTATCCTGATGGACTGCCAGATGCCGGAGATGGACGGTTATGAGGCGACCAGGACCATCAGGGCCATGGAAAAAGAGACGGGAGGACACATTCCCATCGTTGCCCTCACCGCCCATGCCATGGAAGGGGACAGGGAAAAATCCCTCGACGCGGGCATGGATGACCACCTCAGCAAACCCTTTACCCTTGACCAACTGGAAACCCGGCTGCTGATGCATACCCGGAGCGGAAATACGCCTCAGGCCGATTTTGCCGGCGCGGAGGCTCAGGCCGCTTCGAACGGCGATGTCGGACGCGCCGGGGAGCATCCGGCCGACAGTGCCAAATCAGGCTTCGACAGGACCGCATTGGAGAGGATCCGGCAACTCGATGAGGACGGCTCCGGGGACCTCGTTCACACGGTAGTCACCCACTACCTCATCGAATCACCCCGGATAATAGAATCCTTGAGGAAAGCAGTGGAGGCAGGTAGTGCAGCGGACATGCAAGAGCTCGCCCATGGCCTCAAGTCAACGAGCGCCAATATCGGCGCCCTGTCGCTCGCCGCATTTTGTAAGCAGATGGAGACGGCAGGCCGCACAAAAACCACGGACCAGGGTCCCCGGCTTCTTCTGTCCATCGAATCGGAATACGCGCACGTGAAAGCCGCCCTGGAAGCAGAGTTGTAAGGAGACATATGAAAGACAATCGACAAGAGCATGACGGTCCCCGCGCAGTAGCCCTGGTCGCAGACGATGAACCCATGTTGCGGCTGCTCGCGGTCAAAGCACTGCAAAAGGCACGTTTTGAGGTCCATGAAGCGGAAAACGGTGAGGAAGCGATATCCCTTTTTGATCGGTTTTTACCGGATATAGTGATGCTCGACGTGATGATGCCGGTCATGGATGGGTTTTCCGCCTGCGCCGGGATCCGCCGGCACCCCCATGGCAGACACACGCCGGTCCTCATGGTCACGGGCCTCGACGACGTCGAATCCATTCAGCGGGCCTATGAAGCCGGCGCAACGGACTTTGTCACCAAGCCGATCAACTGGCTCATCCTGGGTCACCGTGTGCGATACATGCTGCGCGCCAGCAAATCCATGGAGGCCCTGCAGCGGAGCGAAGCAAAGAACAGGGCCCTCCTGAATGCGGTACCCGATCTCATGCTTCGTGTGGGCCGGGTGGGTGAGCTTCTCGAATTCAAGGAAGCAAAAAGGGAGCCGATATTTGCTCTGAAAGAAGAGGATATCGGCAGGCCGATCTCCAGAGTCCTGCCTGTCGAGATGGCCCGTGAAATGGCCGATTCCGTGCGCAAGGTGCTCAAGACGGGCGATATCCACGTTTTCGAACATCAGTTCGTCGGAAACGGCACGACCCGCATGTACGAGTCCCGTATCGGCCCGAGCGGGGCCGATGAGGCCCTGGCCATTGTCCGGGACATCACCGAGCGTAAAGAGGCGGAGAAAGCCCTCCGTGACAGTGAGGAAAGGTATGCCCTGGCCTCGCAGGGCGCCAACGACGGCTTGTGGGACTGGAACCTAAAGACGAACGAGATCCACTTTTCTTCGAGATGGAAGGCCATGCTGGGATACGGCGACAATGAGATCGGAAACACCACGGAGGATTGGCTCAGCAGAATCCATCCCGACGACCTCGACCGGGTGAAGGTGGAGCTCAACGCTCACCTGAACGGTGCCAGTCCCCATTTCGAGAGCGAATACCGGCTGCTCCACAGGGACGGCGCATACCGATGGATGCTCAGCCGGGGATTGGCCGTTCGTGACAGCGAAGGCATGCTCTACCGAATGGCCGGTTCCCAGACGGACATCACCGAAAGGAAGGGTCTTTCAGAGCAACTGCTGCACGACGCTTTCTACGACTCCCTTACGAAGCTTCCCAACCGGGCCCTGTTCATGGACAGGCTCGGCCACGCGGTGGCCAGGGGCAAAAGGCTCAAGGATCATAAGTGCGCGGTCCTTTTTATGGATCTCGACCGTTTCAAGCTTATTAACGACAGCCTCGGACACATGCTGGGAGATGCCCTGCTCGTTCAAACAGCAGACAGGATCAGACGCCTCATACGTCCCGGTGATACCCTTGCCAGGTTGGGAGGTGACGAGTTCGTCATCCTTTTTGAAGATATCAAGGAGGCGGCCTGCACCACCCTGGTTGCAGGAAGGATCCAGGGTCTGTTTCGCACTCCTTTCGTTTTGGACGGCCATGAGGTTTTTACGACCGTGAGTATCGGTATTGCGGTGAGCTCCGGTGAGTATGAGCGGCCCGAAGAGTTGCTCCGGGACGCAGACATCGCCATGTACCGGGCAAAGGCGGAGGAGAGAGGAAGTTGCGTCATGTTCGACCACTCCATGCACGAAAGCACCATCGAATTGCTCGAGCTCGAAAATGACATGCGGCGCGCCCTGGAACGTTGCGAATTCCGCGTATTCTACCAGCCTATCGTCGATCTGGAAACAGGAAGGCTCGTCTCCCTGGAAGCCCTCATACGCTGGGTGCATCCCAAACGAGGTCTTGTTCCCCCCGGTTCATTCATCCCCATGGCGGAGGAAAACGGCCTCATCGTGCCCATCGGGGAGTGGGTTCTCCGTGAGGTATGCCGACAGGTCAAGCGGTGGCACGACGGGGGAGCGGATGTTCGCGTGGCGGTCAATCTCTCGGCACGCCAGCTCAAGGACAAGAATCTGCCGGCGGTTGTCGCCAAAATACTTCGCGAAACAGGCGTATCACCGACAACTATCGACTTGGAGATCACCGAGAGTGCAGTCATAAACAACTGGGAACTGGTGGGAGCGACGCTCTCCGAATTGCGGTCCCTCGGCGTTCGTCTTTGCCTTGACGATTTCGGCACAGGATACTCGTCGCTGAGCTACCTCCACCGCCTCCCCGTGAGCGAACTGAAAATAGACCGTTCTTTTCTCGAAAAGATGGCTTTCAGCACCGAGCACTCAGGCATCGTGCAGACAATTCTAGAGCTTGCGAGGCGCCTCAAAATGGACGTGGTCGCCGAAGGCATCGAGACGGAGGGACAGCTCGCGCAGCTGAAGCAGATGCAATGCGGGCTCGGACAGGGCTACCTGCTCGCACGGCCGTTGGACGCGGAAACAGTGGCTCCCCTTGTTCACGGCCTGACCAACCTGCCCCTTGTTCCGTCCGGGGCAAACGAGGCGGCTGTCCTGCCACATCCCGAATTCCAAGCGCCGAATCCCAACAATATCAAGCCAAGGCCTGGATGTGGGAATTGATTTTCCTTTCTAAAGACCAAGGACAAAGAAGGAATGATTCCCCGAAATGGCACGAGCCACGCTATCAGGATAATGAGGGGGAGACTGAGATAACCCTGTTGAGCAGTGAGACCGGTAGAAATAAGAAATGTCTCCCCCTCGAAAATGGGACCTGCAAAGAGCGCTACATAGCCGATGTTCGATAGTAATTCCGTAGCTCAACCTCTCGTCGTTGAGGTGCTCCATGACTGTCACCGCATGTGATTGCAATGGCATCGCATGTAAGAGGTTATCATGGTTGGGTTAATTGTCCGTTAGATTTCCATGAGTATGGCGTTAATTCACCGGTCCGCCCGTTCTCCGACCGGAAAAAGTCCGTGAAACCCTAAAGCAGGGAGTCGAAGACTGAATTTTCTTCTTAACCTCAATTTAACTGATTGTTCATTCTCCATTCACATTCATGTCGTATCGTGTCATTTTCCAGATAAATTGAGAAAGGAGGACAGAACCATGATACGAAAGCTGTCAGCCATGGTCGTACTGTTTATCCTCTTCGGCCTCGCAGTCGCTGCCGAGGCCATCACCATTTATCCTGTCGACCGTGCAGCGATTCTGTCGGGCTCGCGATTCGACGTCAAGGTTGAGTTCGATCGCGCGCTCAAGCCCGGGGAATGGCGGGTCACCGTCAACGATAAAGAGATCGGCGGGGCCTTGGGCCGCCAGGCCGACTTCATCGCCGAAGAGAAAGGGATCGGCAAGTCTGCCCTCATTCTCAGGGATGTGATGCTTGACCGGCCCGGCCCTTACCGGGTCACCGCATCGGACGGAGCCTCCACAAGGACCGTCACCTGGGAGGTGTACGGCGGCGAAAGCCCCCGAAAGGCGAAGAACGTGATCCTCTTCATCGGCGACGGCTTCAGCGTCGCGCACCGCACCGCCGCCCGCATCCTCTCGAAGGGGATCACCGAAGGGAAGTACCGCGGCCGCCTCGCCCTTGACGAAATGCCCCACATGGCGCTGGTCGGGACTTCCGGCGTGGACTCCGTCATCACCGACTCGGCGAACAGCGCCTCCGCATATGCGACGGGCCACAAATCGAGCGTGAACGCCATGGGCGTCTATGCCGATCGCACCTCCGATACCCTGGACGACCCCCGGGTCGAGACGATTACCAGCCTGGCGAAGCGCAAACTGAACATGGCCGTGGGTGTTGTCACCAATACCGAAGTGGAGGACGCGACGCCGGCAGCCATGGTTGCCCATACGCGCCGCCGCGCCGACTATAACGTGATCGTAAAACAGTTCTTCGAGAGCGGTGTGGACGTCCTGATGGGAGGAGGATCGGCCAATTTCCTGCCGAAGTCTACGCCCGGCTCCCGCAGGCAGGACGAAGAGAATTATGTCGCAAAGTTCCGGCAGGCGGGGTACTCCCTTGTGACTTCCGAACGGGAGATGCTCGCCGCCGCAGCCGAGCCGAAGACGCGGAAACTGCTCGGGCTTTTTCACACGGGCAATATGGACGGTGTTCTGGACCGGAAGTTCCTGAAGAAGGGGACTGTCGGCAAGTTCCCGAACCAGCCGGATCTCGTGGAGATGACGAAAGCGGCCCTCGACGTGCTTTCCCGGAACGAGAACGGATTCGTGCTGATGGTGGAATCGGGACTTATCGACAAATATTCGCATCCCCTCGATTGGGAGCGCGCCATCATGGACACGATCATGCTGGACAACGCCGTCCGGGTGGCCAGGGAGTTCGCTGCCCGGCGCAATGATACGCTCATCATGGTGGTAGCCGACCACAGCCACGGGCTCTCGATCGTGGGCACCGTCGACGATAACGCCAGGGGCGGAGAGATGCGGGACAAAGTCGGGGTCTATGCGGATGCCGGTTACCCGAACTACCCGGGCCCTAATGCGGAAGGATACCCGCCGGACCTGAATGTCTCCAAGCGTCTGGCCATCTTTTTCGCCAACTTTCCGGACTACTACGAGACGTTCCGCCCCAAGCTTGACGGACCGTTTGTCCCGGCCGTTGCGGGACCGGACAAAACCTACGTTGCCAATCCGCACTACAAGGATGTTCCTGGTGCAGTTCTGCTCACGGGCATACTTCCGCGCAACGCAAACCAGGGGGTCCATACGGGTGAAGATGTCGTTCTGACTGCCATGGGTCCGGGCGCGGAAATGGTGCATGGCTTCATGGATAACACGGATCTCTTCCGGGTCATGGCACAGGCCCTCGGCCTGGCCGGCAAGTAGTGTCGGGGGCGACACCTCGCCGGGCCATTTTATGAAACGTCGCGTCGTGCTTGCCGCCATGCTGATGCTGGCAATCTCGCGGCTGCCTTCGGGTGTCTGCGAAGCCGCAGAGACCCGGCTCTCCTTCGGCGAGATCTATAGCTCTTTCGGGGTCCTCGGTCTCCAGTTTTCCGAAAAGACCAAGGCTCTGGCCGGAAAGCGGGTGGCGATCCGCGGGTTCATCGCACCTCCCCTGAAGGCAGAGGCAGACTTCTTCGTCCTCACGAGGGAACCCGTCGCCCTCTGCCCGTTTTGCCAGTCCGATGCGGACTGGCCGGCGGATATTGTGGTCGTGTATCCGAAGGGGAACAGACGGATCACTTCTTACGAGGAACGTGTCGAGGTCTTCGGGACGCTGGAGGTCGGCTCGAAGACAGATCCCAGAACCGGGTTTGTAAGCCTCCTGCGTCTGGTTGATGCAGATTGGCGGCGGCGGTGAAAAACGACGCGACCACAACACCCGGTCCCGGCAGCCTCACCGCAACAGGACTCCGCCTCATTTATCCCCTCCCCGGCGGCGCAACGATCGAGGCCCTCGACATACCGGAAATACGCATACAACCAGGCGCTTTCGTGGGTGTTACCGGTCCCTCGGGATCGGGGAAGACTTCCCTGCTCTATGCCCTCGCCGGCCTGGAGCAGCTTCAGCATGGCTCCATCGTCTGGGGTGATCAGGACATTACCCGCATGGCCGAAGGGGTCCGCGACCGGTGGCGGCGCCGGTCAATCGGCTTTGTTTTTCAGGACTTTCATCTTTTTCCGGGGATGTCGGTGATGCAGAACGTGCTTCTGCCGGCCGCTTTCGAAGGCTTCCGGCCGCCCGGCCCGATCCGGCAAAGGGCGCGCGACCTTCTGCGCCACGTGGGCCTCACGAGGACTGCGGTAACCGCCGAGAAGCTGTCGCGGGGGGAAATGCAGCGTGTGGCCGTTGCCCGCGCGCTCCTTTTCTCGCCTCCCGTCATCATGGCGGACGAACCCACGGCCAGTCTCGATGCGGAGAACGGCCGCATCGTCTCCGACCTCCTTCTGGGAATGTGCCGTGAAGCGCAGAGCACGCTGATTATCGTTACCCATGACAGGCAATTGCTCGACCGGCTCGATGGCGCATACACTCTGGTGAACGGACGGCTCCAATGATGAACCCTTTTCCCGTGATCCGTGCGGATGTCAGGAAGACAAAGGCGGGCGTCGTCGCCGTCATCTGCCTGATCGCCCTTGCCGTGGCCCTCGGTATTGCGGTCAGTTCCCAGGAACGGGCGCTCCGCAAAGGAAGCGCGCGGGTGGCAGACCGTTTCGATCTGCTCATCGGTGCACCGGGCAGTCAAGTCCAGCTCGTCCTCACCTCGGTCTACCTCCAGCCGTCTGCCCTTCTCCTCGTGCCGGGAGAGGTGATCAGGCACCTGCAGGCAGAGCAGGGCATCAGCTTCGTTGCCCCCCTTGCCTTCGGCGATTCTTTTCGCGGCCACCCCCTGGTCGGCTCCACAGCCGCATTCGTCACGCAGGGAGGTGTGCGCCATCCGGCTGAAGGACGCATTTTCAGGAGCATGCACGAAGTCGTCATCGGGGTCGACGTGCCGCTCCGTATGGGCGAACGGTTCGAGTCTGTCCATGGCCGGTCGTCGAAGCACGACGAGGCGGATGAGGACGATCATGATGCGACGCACAAAGGATTCGAATACCTCGTGGTCGGCCGTATGGCGCGCCTCGGCGACGCATGGGACAGGGCCATAGTAGCCCCGGTGGAAGCCCTCTGGTCGGTCCATGGCCTGGGAACGGGTCACCGGCCCGGGGAAGATCGAATCGGCCCGCCGTGGGATGGCGATACGATCCCCGGTGCTCCAACTTTGGTCGTGAAGCCTGCATCGGTGGCGGATGCGTACCGTATCAGGGCCGCATACCGGACCTCGGAAACCATGGCGATCTTTCCGGCAGAGGTAATGGTGGGGCTCTATGCCATATTGGGCGACGCCCGGGATATCCTGGCGGCCATTTCCGTGGGGACCCAGGTCCTTGTGATTGCCACCGTTCTCCTCGCCGTATTCGCCTCTCTCGCCCTGCGACGACGGGATCTCGCAGTCCTGCGCGCCCTTGGAGCTTCCCGCAGCTACATCTTCTGCGGGGTCTGGATGCACGTGAGTGTGATGATAACGACAGGCACCGTTGCGGGCGTCTTTTTAGGCTGGGCAGGCGCCTGCGTCCTGGGCCATCTCTTTTTCCTGAAGACCGGGATCACCCTGCCCGTAGGTCTCGGCATGGAGGAGGTGCGGATGGCCGCGGCCCTGATCGGCGTCGGCTTCATTCTTGCCGTTATCCCCTCCTGGTCCTGCTACCGTCAATCAGTCGGCACCAACCTGCGCGCCTGATCGGCAGGACGTCTTCGTCCCGGCCTTGAGGGTGCGGCGGCAAAGGCCAAAAGGTCTTCTTCATCCATATTTCGCCCGGCTTTAACAGAACGGCAATAACTTTCGGGTATGATGAACTCGTCCGGGACAAAAAAGCGCTGATCCGAAAGAATATGCGGACGATCCTTTATTTTTCGTTTCCGAACCGTTTGTGGTAAAAAGACAGTTTAAAGCAAGCTCATCAGAGATCATGAAGTTTCGTAAGGGGGTGTGCATGATCGCTGTCGCTCACAATTCAGCCCGTGAAGACCTGCTATCCGAGGCAGGAACGGTCAGATTCGTACCGACCCTCAATTCCATAACGAATCGGATGCTTCGGATCGTTCAGGACCCGGGATCCGCATTCAGCCAGCTTTTCGACATCGTGCGATATGATCCCGGCTTTTCAGCCAAGGTTATCAGTATCGCCAATTCCGCCTACTATTCAAGAACGCGTGACACATTGAACCTGCAGCGGGCTTTTCAGTCTATCGGCTTGAAGGAGTTGAGGAGCATTTTGACATGTCTGACCCTGCTCCAGGATACCTCGGATCAACGGAGATTGTGCCAGGGCGATCTTGCAGCCATTTGGACACATTCCCTGGCAGTCAGCTATGCGGCAAGAATCCTGAGCCGCAGGCTGATGGTCGAAGACCCGGAGGAGGTGTTTATCGTATCACTTCTTCACGATATCGGGAAAGGCATCCTGTATACACAGGATGACCGGTACCGGGACGTCGTGAGGGAGGCGAACGAAACAGGGAGAGACCTCTGCAGTCTCGAAAGGGAGGCGTTCGGCACCGATCATCAGGAGGCAGGAGAGTGTCTGTCAACCAAGTGGGGATTTCCGGAAAAGCTCGCGGCCGTTATCCGAGGACATCATACGAAAGCCGGCGGGGAAAATATGCTCCTTCATTTAGTGAGGGTTGCCGACGCCTTTATCGAGGACCGGCGCCTTGATGCGGGCCCGGAAGCGATCATCCTTGAGAATGAAAAGGACTACATAATATCCGAGGTGCGCCGGATCGGCGACCTGCTGGGAGTGGATGCGTCGGCGATCGCAGAATACAAAGAGAGATAGCGAGCATCCTCATATATGACAGGACCATGTTACCAGATGGTGAATAGCGTGTTAATAATGCTTCCGTCGAACGTGATGCGGGAACAAGCGTGATAAAATGTTGTGAACGTGCGAAGCAAGCTTTACAGATGGTTCTGTGCAATACTTCTTCTTCCTGCAGGTGCACTCCTCCTTGCTGCCGGTCCTTCCGGCGCCGTGATGAGGCCCGATCAGCTCATTCTCGTGGTGAACAAGGCGGTCCCGGAGGGCCTGCGGATGGCCCGATACTACAGCGAGAAGCGGCGCGTGCCGCCGCAGAACATTCTCGTGATCGAGACCTCCGCGAGAGAAGACATTGACAGAGATGAGTACGAGAAGGAGATAGCCGCGCCCATTCGGAAGCTCCTTTTAAGAAATGATCCCGAAGGACACCGGTTCTCCTGCCTCGTGCTGTTCAAGGGCATTCCGCTGCGCGTTGGTCCTCCCCGTTTGAGCGTTTCGGAGGGGATGCGCATGGCAGTGCTGCAAAAAGAGCTTTCGGATCTCATGGAGAGGAAAACCGGCAAAGAGACAAAAGGGCTCCAGGAAG
Source organism: Syntrophorhabdaceae bacterium PtaU1.Bin034 (assembly GCA_002067405.1). The sequence continues at coordinate 31,259 of MVRP01000011.1, forward strand.
ATATAGTCCGAATAGAAAAAGAGATCTCCCAGTTGGGCATGGCACGGCAAGGCGCCTCCGTCGACTCGGAGATCGCTCTCGTGATGGAGAATAAGCATCCCCTGAAAGGATGGCTTCCGAACAGGTATTTTGTCGGTTTCCGGGGGAAGAACGTATCCGGTATGCCGCAGAGGGTCCTGGCCGTGTGCCGCCTGGACGGGCCTACGGAGGCCGTGGTCTATCGCATCATCGACGACAGCCTTTTCGCGGAAGACCACGGTCTTGCCGGGAAAGCCTATCTCGACGCACGTTGGCCGGACAAAAACGGCAAGGACCTGTCGTTTTACCAGGTCTACGACCGGGCGATCCACCATACGGCGCGCCTCATGGAAAAGAACGGGAGACTTCCGGTCGTCCTTGACGAGCGCGAGACCCTTTTTCAACCGGGCACAGCCACGGACGCGGCATTATACCTGGGCTGGTACAGCCTCGGGAAATACGTCGACGCCTTTACCTGGGCGAGGGGTGCTGTGGGATTCCACGTGGCAAGCTCCGAGTGCACTACCCTGAAGGCAGGAGCAAGCACCGTATGGTGCAAGACAATGTTGGAGAAGGGGGTGGCGGCGACACTCGGTCCGGTGGCCGAGCCTTATCTTCAGTCCTTTCCGGCACCGGAGGTCTTTTTTGGCTGTCTCCTTTCAGGAGGCACGCTCGTCGAATGCTACACAGTGGCGAATCCATTCTGGTCGTGGCAAATGGTGCTGATCGGCGACCCCCTGTATCACCCTTTCAGACCCTTCCTCGAAAAGAGAGAATGAGCGGCCCGGCCGTCACGTTGACAGAACGCCCCATAGTGATGAATATCTTGTCAGGAGATCGTTGGTTATGACTACAGGAGGTCAATATGGGTTTGATAGAAGATATGTTCAAAGGTAATCTGGGAACCGGGCTGGCTATCGGCCTTGGGACCGTAATCCTTGGTCCTGTAATTATTCCGCTCGTCTCGCGTGCTGCAAAGCCGGCGGTAAAAGCCGCGATCAAGGGCGGCCTTTTACTTTACGATGCAGGAAGGGAACAAGTGTCGGGAGCAAAAGAAGTCTTTGGCGATCTCGTCCACGAGGCCCGCAACGAGCTTGAAAGCCGGGACAAAGGTGCAGCGGAAAGTCCTGAGGAGCAGGTCGAGGAAAAGACGCCCGGCCATCCGGTGGGGACCCCTCCCGAAGTTACATAAGCTGAGCAGAAGGCTGGACGGCCGGACCTCACCTTATCATCATAATCTTTCCGTCTTACGGCAGGAGCAGGGTCGGGCACAGGCAAAAGAGGAAACTCGTACCCACGTAAAACAGCAGGTGAAGCGAGAAGGTATATGCGATCCCTGAGACGCCGTTGATAAAGAGCCGCGGGAAGAGCCAGCCCGCCGCAGTGGAGGCAACGAGGAAATATCCCCCCAGGATCACACCGCTTGTTGCGAGAAGAAATAAATGGGCACTGCCGAAAAGGGATAGACAGGCAAAAGAGATGCGGTTTATGGACAGACCTTTTTGAGTAAGCAGGAGCGTCAGCACCAGCAGGAGCAACTGCTGGAACAGGATGTCGAACGCTTTCGGTAGGAGATACCAGGGATCGGTTCCCAGCCTTTCTCATTTTTCCCTATTTACCAGCACATCGAGGAGTTCTTCAATTTCGGCGAACTGGTGCTCGCTTATCCGGCCGAACGACGTGTACCGTACCATGCCCCGCTTGTCGACTATGACCACATTGCTCTCGTTGTCTTTCATCTGATAGTCCCGGGCCATCTGACCGTCCCAATCGCCGTACAAGGTGATCCCGACTCTTTTCGAGTGCTTTCGCAGGCTCTCCTTCCATACGAGACTGACAGGCCAGATCACGCGCGAGCAATTGAAAACGGGCAGGCGGACAATGAGGTGCCGTGTGTTTTCGTCCTGCCTGTCATAAAGGAGGTTCAGGCGATCTTTCATATCGCTATTCTTCCTGCTCGCCTCCCTGGTCTCGTAGAAGATCACCAACACTCTCTCCTTCACCATCTCCAGGGTAAGCTCCTTATCATCCCCCGATCTAATGGAAAAGGAGGGCGCAAGCTTCCCGAGGAGCGCTTGGGGCGATTGGGCAAAACAGAGAGGAGCGGTCACCAGCAGTAGCGCCGCCATGATCAAAGCCAGTCTTTTCAAACAGCCAAGATAGTAACCTATCCTTGTTAACTTTGGATAAAGACTCTGTGTGGTTTCGGCAAAGAAAGCGGGTCGGGAGCTGTTGCCAATCGCTTGTCCTTCGAGCCGTTGAACCATCCGAGTTTTTTGTCCATTGCAGCAGCAAGTTGCATGAGGCCTCCCGCCTGTCCTTCCAGCTTACGGGCCTGTTCGGCCAGTTCTTTCGTAATTCGCAACGTTCCCTCCATTGCCTCTGCAATTACGTGAGACGCCTGCGATTGTTCCCGGCATGCTGTCGCGACAACATGTACTGCACCGGACACGCCTTCTGCCGAGTCAAGAATGCGGTCCATGGCCCGCTCGGTTTCCGATACATGTGAGAGAATTTCGTTTATCGAGGTCATCTGCGCTTCCGTAAGGGGAGCCGATTCCTTCACATCGCCGAGGGTGGACGAGATGACGTTGTCTATTTCCCCGGCTGACTGGGATACTCTCTTTGCAAGCTGGCGCACGTGCTCTGCGACCACCGCAAAACCGAGACCGGCGTCTCCTGCCCGCGCCGCCTCTATCGAGGCGTTCAGGGCAAGGAGATTCGTCTGCTCCGATATCTCCTTGATGACCTCGACAATCTGACGGACATCATCGGACCTTTTGCGGAGCATATCCATTTTCTGTGACTGTACCGCGACCTCTCCGGCGAAGGCAGCCAGCTTGCCTGACGTCACCTTCATGGCGGTTCTGCCCTTTTCCGCCCAGTCCTTCGTTTCATTTGCGTGCGCCGCGGTCTGGTGCGCGTTGCTCGCAATTTCGGAATTGGTCCCGGAGAGTTCGAGCACCGCACTGGTTGTCTTGCGGCAACCTTCTTCCTGATCCTCGGAAGCGACAGTCAACCGCTCGGCCGTTGCCGTGAGGTTCTGCGAGTTCTCCGCCAGGTGCGCAGCCATCTGCGCGATATCACCGGTAATGCGGGAGACGTTTGCCGAAGCCTTGTCGAAATTCTCGGCCACCTCACCGAATTCGTCACTCCCGCGATGTGCCATCCCTGCCCCGAAATTACCCTGCCCAAAGTGCTGTGCCAGCGATATGAGTGCCTCCACCGGTTTCATGACCGATCCCTGGATAAGCCTGCTGAAGGCAAAACTGCCGAGGAGCACCAAAAGGCTCACCACCACAACGACCCCCGTTACAATCCTCACCACCCGGTTCACCGCACCCACCGCGGCAGCCTGCTCCCGTTGCGCCGAGGTGATATTCCTGGAGCCTTCGACGCCCTGTTCATCTATCATGAGCCTCAGATTATTGGCGATCTCCTCGGTATGCGCACGGGCTGTAACCACGGACCGAAGCCTGTCGAGCACGCCTTCCTTTGCCAGGAGCAAGTCCCTCACCTCGCCAAAGGACCGGATCACCTCGTTGAGCGACGTCTGTTCGGACCTCTTGCCAAGCGTGAGGAGCATCTTGTTGATCTCTTGGGAAATCGACCGGGCCTGTCCGAACCGATGTGCCAGGTGTCCATTCATTGTTTCTATTTCGGCAACACTTTTGAGGAGCAGGGAGGCACCGACGAGGCTTTCAATGGAAAGTCCGGTCATGCCAAGCTCCCTGTTGAGAGCCATGATGCGGCTTACCGTCTCCGAGTCACGGACTGCTCTGGAAAACGCGGCATTTTCAGCCCGGAAAAAACCGGATGCATCTTCCACCGATTCGTCTATGGCCCTTGCAACTGCGGCAAGCTTGTTGGCGCACTGAACGTGGAGACGTTCAACTTCCTTCTCGAGTCGGGCATCCTGGGGTGCTGCCAGCAAGGCAAGCCTTGTCTCTGCAAGGCCCCGCGGCTCAAGCACCATCCTGCCCAAATCCTGTACGCTTGCTGCCATGGCCTTCATTCCCTCGTTCTGTGTCGCTATATTCTGCACATTTTGCAGGGTATGGGCGAGGCGGCCTTTTATGACGGCAACTGCGTTTTTCTTTGTCGCGAACTGGATCTCCTGAATGCAGAGCTGGATCTCCTGCACCGTATCCTTGATCTGCAACGAGTCCTTCAACCTTACCGCTATGCGCTGCATTCTCTCCCCGGATTGGGAAAGGTTCTTCACGGCACCCGCCTGCAGCTCCTTCATCGAGGACTCGAGGCCGTTGAGCTTCTTTGACATGTCGGCCAGCCTCAGTCTCGCCTGGTCTGCCGCGGTAGAGGCAAAGGCCTCGGTCTTGATCCGTTCTCTCGTGGTCTGAACCGTGTCTCTCACAAGGGCGGAGAGGTTCCCGGTCGTTGCAGACCGCTTGTCGCCCTCTGCCTTCAGGTCGGCGAGCTCGGCCACTACCTTTTTGATAGAATCCAGTTTCTTCGCGGCCTCAGCTTCGAGTTGCACCAGTTCGTCCTCACGTCCGGCCTGGGCGGCCCGCAGAAGTATCACGGCCTGCTCGTGCAGTTCCCGAGAGGCCTCCATGGTTTTGAGCTGAAAAGGGGTGGAACTCTCCGTCACGGCATTTATCCGCTGCTTCAACATGCCGACGCCGTAAAGACTCACTCCGCCAATGGTAAGAATGCCCAATATACTCACAAGAGCATTGAAGAACAGCTTTCTCCTGAGTGTCACTTCGTAACCTCCTGAACTATTGATCCGCTTGAGAGAGTTCCTGCGGCCCCCTGGCTATGGATAAACGGACGTGGGTATTTTCGGCAAGGACTGTTAGATGTTTGTTTGATTTTGGTTATTTTTCCGTTAATTCCCTCCCCGGCCGCCACCCTTCATGGATAATTAACCCGAAGTATAGGTGACGTTTAACATCGCCGTAGTTAATTGACATAGCGCTGGAAATTAAAGAAAACGATCTTGTCGGCTTTATGCCGACAAGAGAGAAGAGAGAAACGAGTCATTGTTTGACAGAACCAGCACTGCAAAAGGGAGGAGTGAATGACGCGACGAAACAGATTCCGTTTCATTTCAATCAAGGGAGGACCGGGGTCGTCTCCCGGGACGGAAAGTCTCAGGACTTTCCTGTCAGGCGATCACCACAGCCCCATCGGTGCATCGGTCTTCCTGCCCGAGGATACGACGGCAGGATCGGAAACCGAGCTGCAGGTGACAGTGGCGGGCAAGAGGGCCGACGTGGACCTGCCCCTCACCATTGAACAGTCGAACTATCTGGCCAACATCATGCGCCGCACGGCTGCGGGTGACACACCGCGGAAGATAGGCGCGGAGCTGAATCGTTTTCTCAATGACAATGGGCGGGACATGTGGGAGAACAGCTGGGTCCGGTTCCCGAAGGCGTCCCTCAATGCCAACGCGCTCAACACCCTTCGCCACGACCTGCTTGCCGATAAAGCGAATACGACGGGAGGCGACCGGTCGGATGCAGGCAAATTCGGCTACTGTGAGAACGGCGCTGACTTCCTGCGCGTACCCATCAGCTATCTTGTCAAGCTGTCCCTCGCCGACATACTGGGCAGCAGCAACGTTCACCCTCTGGTGTATCGGACAGGGACCCAACTGTTTGACCACTTCCTGAGTGACAATACCTCACCGGAAACCCATTCCTTTCATATTGTAACCGGTTCCCCGAAAAAGGGTCCGGGGACGGGCCTCGCCCGCGAGACGGCAAAGCGTTTCCTCCTTACACAGCTCCTCGTGATGTACGCGAACGACAAATTCCAGTTGAGCAGAAACGGCCAGAAGGCGATGATATATTTCTCACCCCATCCTCCGGTCCGCCAAAAGAGACTCAATAATTGCATATCCGATTCCTTCTATCGTGAGCTTTTTATGAGTCCCTGCCTGTCGGGATGGGACAGGGGCGAAGAAAAGCAGGTCTACATGCACCTGTGTCACGAGGCCCTGAGCCGGAGCCAATTGAATGCGGTTGCCAAGCTCCACGATGCCGGCATCATCACGAGTAATCTCGTGGTGCTTCCCAATACCTCGAATATCAGCCTTGCCAATAACGGCATCCATGTGAGTCTCGGGAGCAGGACCCTCACCCGACTGCGCGAGGACGATTCATCGGGATTCGGCGTACCGGAAGAGAAATGCATGGGCGATCTCACCATAAAGGTGGCCGAGCATTTCCTCCCTCTTTTCGTCAAGACCTACAGCGCAGCCCCCTACCGGCTCGATTTTGCGGACTTCCATCCGGAAAGGGTTCTCGGCTTCCTTCCGCACGAGCTCGATTACACCCACCTTCGCATGTTGTGGCGGCGGTGGAAGGCCAAGGCGGACATCAGTTTTTGCCGCCGGCCCATTACACCCTTCGGCCCTCCCTTGCTTGATGCGGCAATAAGCAGGTTGCTTCGGCTGAAAGGCGATTTTATTCCCGATTTCAGGTTGATCGATTACCTCGTCTGTCTCCTGAGCACGGAGAAGAGCCCTGCCCTGAACGGTATTCCCGGCAACAGCGAGGCCTTGAAGAAAGATCTCTCCGATCTCGGAGTATTCGATGGCCGCATGTCGCTCTATCTCCCATTCAAGCTCAGGGAGTTCGACAGGGTCGGCTTTTGTGGCTTCGAAGGGAGGCATTACAGCCTTTTTCCGAGTATCATGACCGATATGTCGGCTGCGGTCGATCTTCAAAACCTGATCACCGCGCTTGCGTTCAGATATATAGTCGCAGGCGATATTACCCATGACCACATTCCCGACAGCCCCTTTATCGAGAGCGAGCGAAGGCAGATATTCTTCGGCGCCGCAATCGGGATTCCTACCTTTTTTGTACGCCTTGATACGGATAACCGCTTTCTCATGGCCATTGTGGAAAAAACCGACAACGTACGGAGCAGCAGAAGATATCCTGGTTACCTTCGGGTGCGTAACACGGATTATTGCCTGGCGCTGGTCCGATTGCTGAAGGACGAAGCCGCGGACCTCGTCGAGCTTTTCGGCATGGAAGACACGATTGAAGATCTGGAAAAACGACTCAAAGACCCACGCACCTATTCGGCGGCAGCGAGGCTCACCGACGGCATACTCGGCCATCTCGGCACCCGTTCCTCCCTCAAAATGAAGGCGGACGAGTTTAATAGCGGCGCAGAAGATTTCTACCGGAATGCTCTGCGCCTGCAGCACATTTCAGAAGGACTGGATATACTGGAGGACGATCTGCGAACCCTCGCCTCAACCTCGTCTTTTCACCATAATACAATCGGACGGCTTCTCTACGGGTTGATCCCCTCGGGCCAGCTCTTCCGGTACGTCCACGACACCCATGAATCGATCATGAACGAGACGGCTTCAATCGAAGAGCTGCGACGTCTCGTCTTCGCGGTTCTCCTTACAATCCGGGCAGACAGGTCTTCCGGCGAGGACCGGGAGCCGACATTCAGGAAGACGGGAACATGATGGAGCATCAATACATTGAGGGAAGCACCTTTGCCCTCCGCACGGAATACCTCTACCGCGACAGGGTCATACGTTTCATCTACTCAAGAGTGCGGGAGGATGCGCCTTTTCTCTTCCGGCTCCTCACCTCCAAACGAGCGTCCTCCCTGATCGCATTCCTCAATTACGATTTTTTCCTCTCACGGCGGGTCTCAGGCATTGCCCCGTTTTTCAAGGCCTCGGCGATTGACCGGAACGAGTGGCTTGACCCCCCGGAGATGCTCGATACGCCGAAAAAAATCTTTGAGCGAAAGATACGCTATTGGCATTGCCGGCCCATGCCTGATCAGAGAAACGCTGTTGTCTCGCCGGCGGATTCCCGCATGCTGGTCGGGTCGTTGGCGAACCGGTCGGCCCTGTTCCTTAAAGACAAATTCTTCGAACTGGAGGAACTGGTTGCCAGGAGCGAATGGGTCAAGGCATTCGAGAAGGCCGATTTCGCCGTTTTCCGTCTTACACCGGACAAGTATCACTACAATCACATGCCTGTTTCAGGCCGGGTCGTGGACTTTTACGAGATATCCGGCGCCTACCACTCCTGTAACCCCGGCGCTGTCGTCACGGTGGTGACCCCTTACTCCAAGAACGCGCGGGTGGTGACGATAATCGATACGGAGGTGACCGGAGGAACCGGGGCCGGGCTTGTCGCCGTGATCGAGGTCGTGGCGTTGATGATCGGCAAGGTTCACCAGCGCTACAGCGAACATAGATATGAAGGGGCGAGGCCGGTCGAGGTGGGGATGTTCCTCGAAAAGGGCTGCCCAAAAAGCCTTTACGAGCCGGGAAGCAGCACGGATATCCTTCTCTTTCAACCGGGCAGGGTCAGATTCGACACCAGGATCGTGACCAACATGCATCGCCCTATGGCATCCAGCCGCTTTACCGAAGCCTTCGGAAAACCACTTCTCGAAACGGAGGTGAAAGTACGTTCCCTGATCGGGCTTGCCCAACCGTAAATTCACCTACAATTAACACTGTTGGCCGTCAGCACTTAACACTCGCATGGTTATTCTGTATCGGGCACGATGCACAACGAGCTATTCATCCTCATCCTGGGCACCCTTATCTTTCTGCTACTCGGCTGGGGCTTTCGATCGCTTACCAGGGAAGAATGGCAGATTGCCCTCGCGGCGCCCAAAGCCAGGGTGAAAGCGAATGTCTGGAGCGGTACAAACTACACCTACTACGGCGTTTTTCAGGCGATAGCATTCGTTATAAGCGCAGCCCTCCTCTGTGTAATGGTGAGTGCCCTCGATGTGCCGCTCTTCCCCATGGCCTCTCTGGTCCTCGTCGGCGCCCTCACTGTCTTGTGCCTTTCGGCCGCGACCATTGTGGCCCGCCTGGTTGAAAAAAGGAAGCACACGCTCACGGTGGGAGGCGCCTTCTTCGTGGGGCTTCTCGCCACACCATGGCTCATTGCGGCAATCAACAAGATTTCGGCTTCGGCATTTGTGACAAGGCCGCCAATTCCCGTCATGCCACTGCTTGCAGCGGGCGCCGTGGCTTATTCCATCGGCGAGGGGTTGGGACGGCTCTCCTGCATCAGTTTTGGTTGTTGCTACGGAAAACCGCTCTCCTCTCTCCACCCTGTCTTCCAAATGCTGTTTCACCGGCATCATTTCGTATTTCAGGGAAAGACGAAGAAGATTGCCTATGAGGCAGGACTCGACGGGACAGAGGTTGCTCCGATCCAGGCCATAACGTCGATCTTCCTCATACTCACCGGGCTTGCCGGTATTTACCTCTTCCTCAATTCCTCCTACTCTTCGGCTTTTCTGCTTGCCGTAATCTCAACCCAGACATGGCGATTCGCGTCCGAGACGCTCAGGGCCGACTACCGGGGAATGGGCAGGATATCGGCATATCAGATCATGGCCGTGATCGCTATTCTCTATGCCTTTTGGCTGTGGGCAGTGGTTCCCGCGGACGCAGGCATCAGGAGCCATGTGATTGTCGGAATAAGGCGCTTGTGGGACCCTGCCAGTATTCTCATTCTTCAGGCGACCGGGGTCATTGTGTTCCTTTATACCGGCAGGAGCCGGGTTACGGGATCAAGCCTCAGCTTTCATGTCAGGGACGACATGGTGAAAAATTAACCTCATCTTCATATGCAGCATATTTCCTCTTAACACAGCAATATTATTCTATAAGCGAGCTAAATAACAAAATACAAGGAGGTTTCATGATCGACAGAAGAGAACCCCGTGAGATGACCATGCCGAAGACTAACGTATTACCCTTTCCTCTCCCTCAAAAACCTGTGGCGAAGAACGCTCAGAAGGCGCTGTGCATTCCCTGCGCCGTCAAGAACCACGAGTTCAAGGAAAGAGCCCCCATTTCCTCACGCACGCCCCTCGACACGGTCTGCAGTGCCAGGGCCTGGATAGATGGCAGAAGTTTTGAGCTCTTTCATTACCCTACCGCAAAAGTAATATGCATCCGTTGCGGCGAGAAGGTGCATGCCGCGTACGCCCCCGAGGAAGAACGCATCGCCTAGCCCCGAAAGCGGGAGCATTCCCTTCTTTCCGCACAGACCTCTTGTCGTACGAACCACCTTCAAGGCCCGGGACACGTTTTGTCGGAAACCGGGGCGCTTTTGCGTAGGTGCCGCATAAAGCGCACCCGCCCCTTGACCTGCCCGAAAACATTTCCATCTTCACAAATAATTAACACTGGTGTCATACGGCGTTAACACACCTTCTATAAGATGCTCTCACATTAAAGACTTTTAATGAAAGGAGGTGAAGGTTCATACCGTAGCAGAATCAGTCAATGCAAGTGAAATATTGGCAGTGGAACAATTGATCAGACAAAAAGGAGAAGAAAGAACATGAAGAAAGGTTTAATACTTGTAGTTGCTTTACTCCTGGCGTTACCCGCGGTCTCACACGCAGGGAGCGCTACGAGCAGATGGGACATGACACTGGGCGGCTACGTGAAATTTGATGTGGTCTATGCGACCCAGGCGGTGGGTACGGACAACAGGACTGCAGTCAAACAGTCGAAGGGGAATACTGACGTAGCAGCCGATTCGACTTCCAGCCTGACCTGGGCAGACGGCGAGACAAGGCTTAACTGGGTAGTGAAGGGTCCGGAGGCATGGGGAGCAAAGACGTCGGCTTTTGTGGAAGGGGAATTCAGAGGGAGAAGCGGTTATTCGGAATACGGCCTCTTTGCCCTCCGGCACGCCTACATGCAGATGATATGGCCGAAAACCACATTGCTTATCGGTCATACCTGGCAAGCGTGGGGCATGATGCCTTCCCAGACTATTCTGGCCGTCAACGAAGAGCACTTTAACAGAGGTTCTACCCGCGTACCGCAGATCAGGCTGACTCAGGCCCTGACCAAGAATTTCACCGGCGTGTTTGCCGTTCAGGCTCCGTACAACACGCTTCAGACAGGGAATGTAGGTGTTGACCCGGCCGCAAACAGCCTCTGGCCCAATGTCTCCCTCGATTTCTCTTACTCTTCCGACGCATGCGGCAAGATTGGTGCGTTTCCCTTAAAAATCGGTATAGGCGGCTTCTACGGGAAGGACAAGTATCTTGTGAATGAAGCCACCACGGGCGTTTCCTATAAAGATGAGACCGTCAACCGCTATGGCGCAGCCTTCTACTGGTATGTGCCGATTATCCCCGAAAAGAAGGGCAATAAAGCAGGCGCTCTCGGTCTTACCGGTCAGATCTTCGCCGGCAAAGGTATGGGCCTATACCTGCCCGCCTATAACCTGGGTGCATACAACAGGGCCCAAAATGATGCCACGGCTACATCGGGTTCCACTTCGTCCATTGCAGACGTTGATCTGGCTTACGCAACAACGCAGGGCGGCTGGGTTCAGGGTACCTTCTACTTTACCCATCAGTTCTTCATGAACGCAGTTTACGGTGCACAGTACAATAATGTATCGAACAAGTATGTAGCGGCCCAAGCCACCTCCACCTCAGGGGTCAAGAGAATTCAGAACTTTATTGTCAACGTGATGTACGACGTGAATCCGGCCATCAGGTTCGGCCTCGAGTACGATTATGTGACGACGGCCTATGCGCACAACCAGACAACCACAGCTTCCAACAAAGGCAATTTCAGCAGCATCAGGTTCGGCGCATACTACTTCTTCTAAAAGAAGCTTTACCGGAAGGACAGCACATATGGGAGGCCTTGCGCCTCCCATATGCATTTAAACACCCTGTCTTTTTCTTGCCTCCGGCCGGGCGGGCCCTATCTCTTGCCTCAAGCCCAAACTATCGTTCTATTAACGTGAAATTAACATTTACTTAAAACCATCTTAACCGACGAAAGCTACCCTATTCGGGTCATGAACGCACCCAGAATCGTGATCACCCACCCGGTGCCCATGGAAGTCATAGAGCTTTTGAGCGGCACCTGTCACGTCACCCTGGATAGATCCGGGGGCCCTTCGTGGCCGGATGAGATGCTTCAACAACTGGTCGCGGCCCGGGCGATCATGATGTGCAGGAAAGACCTGGCAATAAATGAGGCGTTCCTGTCGCGCTGCCCGCACTTACAGGTCATTGCTGCAACATTCGAAGACCCGGGCAACATAGACATAGAGGCCTGTACGAGAAAAGGTGTGTGGGTCACGACCGTTCCGGAGGAGACTTATGCCCTGCCCTTCGGGCGGAACCATGCTTTGCGGGCTGCCATGGAGGCGGCGGCCAATATCATCGAGGCGCTTTCCGGCGCATTGCCCAAGGGTGCGATCAACCGCCCCGTGCGCACACGCGGCAGGCGAGCGGCAGGCGTTTCACAGCGGCATTGAGCACAGGGGAATCATGTCGGCGATTCGAGCCTGGACTCGAAGTCGCGCACGAACTCCTCCACTTTGGCCCTGACCTCATCGCGGACCTTTCTTGTCATCACTAATGTTTCCTCGCGAGAGCCCTGGAACGTAGCCGGATCCTGAAAATTCCAGGAGATACGTCTCGCAGGGCCGGGGAAAAGCGGGCAGCGCTCGTGTGCCTCGTCGCAGACCGTAATCACGTAGCTGTACTCTTCTCCGCTCCGGTACAGGTCAAATACGCTTTTTGTTTTAGCCCCGGAAAGGTCGATACCGACCTCTGCCATCACTTCGACGACAAGGGGGTTGATCTCGGTCGGGTCCATTCCGGCGCTTTCCGCTTCAAAGTAGCGTTCTCCTATCCTGTTAAGGAACGCTTCGGCCATTTGGCTTCTCGCAGCATTATGGATGCAGACAAAAAGCACCCTTCTCTTGAAATCGCCGTTCATACGGACCTCCTTTAAAACCTGTTGGTTTTGTCAAACAACTCCATTTCTTTGTCAGCGTTCATCTGCGTCAAAAATGCTCCTTTTCATGCTTGAAGTACAACAAAAAACAAAGGAGGGGAGACGATCTCCCCTCCACTTTTCGGTCATTTGCCGTGGCGTTCTACTTTATGGCTTTGCCGCCGTACGTAATGGAATTTATCAGTTTATCCGCCTTCTCCTGGGCGGCCTTCGAAAGCGGGGCATAGTGCATGGGCTCGGCGTATTTCTGTCCCTCGTTCGTCATCCAACGGAGAAGCTTTGTGAGTGATCTGGCCTTTTCTTCGGTCCTGTCTCCGTACTTCTGTTCTTTGTAGACCAGGATCCAGGTAAAACCGCTTATCGGATAACCGTCTGCGGCACTCGTGTCGGTCAGGCTCACCCTCATGTCGTCAGGAAGCGCAATATTCGCGGCCATGCTCGTAGCCGCAAGGGTAGGCTTTATGAATTTCCCTTTTTTGTTCTGGACCGTACCGTAAGGCATCTTGTTCTGCAGAGCGTATATCAACTCAACATAGCCGATGCTGCCGGGTGTCTGTTTGACCAGTCCTGCAACACCGGGATTGCCCTTTGCTCCAAGACCTGCCGGCCAGTTGAGCGCCGTGCCTGCTCCCACTTTCTCCTTCCAGTCCTTGCTTACCTTGCTGAGATAATCGCTAAAGATGTTTGTCGTTCCACTGCCGTCCGAGCGATGCACCACCGTAATATCGAGGGCCGGCAACGGGATCCCCGGATTCTGCGCAACGATCTGCTGATCGTTCCATCTCTTTATCTTGCCGAGGAAGATGTCCGCTATAAGGTTCGGTGTGAACTTGATCTCCTGGTTACCCGGCAGATTATAAGTAACGACAACGGCTCCCGCACAAATCGGGATGTGCAGCACAGGGGCGCCCGCGTGCTTTGTATCTTCCTCATTCATGATGGCGTCGCTGCCGCCGAAATCGACGGTCCTGTTGATGAGCTGGCGGATGCCTCCACCCGAGCCGATGGCCTGGTAGTTCACCTTCACGCCATATTCCTTTCCATAAACATCAAACATTTTAGAGTAGAGCGGATAGGGGAAGGTAGCTCCCGCTCCTATCACTTCCTGTTGAGCCGCGAATCCGCCGGTCGCGATCCCGAGAACGATGGACAGGACAAGTGCTAATTTTGTGATACCTTTCATTTGTGCCTCCTTTGGTTTTTATTGATTCTTACCGTCTGCCGGTTGATGCATCCGTTCCTGTTTGTTTGTGTGATTTCGGCCGTCTCCTGAGTCACCTCCGGATCTACAGGATGACGCCTGTGAGAAGTGAGAGTTTTCACGCTTCGATCTTGTATCCGATCCCGCGCATGTTCTTTATCAGTGACGCCGCTTTTCCCATTTTTTCCCGCAGATGTTTGATGTGGACGTCGATAGTCCTGTCGAGCACCATCTTATCGCTCCCCCACAGGTGGGTGAGTATCTTCTCTCTGGAGAAGACCCAGCCCATTTTAGAGGCCAGAAGTTGCAGGATGCGAAACTCGGTGGTCGTCAGATCAATCCTATTTCCCTCTACCGTGACCTCATATCTCTGAGGATCGATACTGACCATGCCCCCGATGTCGATCCGTTCGGCCTCGGCCTCCTGCTTGACCGTTCGTCGCAGCACTGCCTTCACTCGTGCGGTCAGCTCCCGCGGCGAGAACGGTTTGACCATATAGTCGTCAGCGCCGAGTTCGAGACCGAGGACCTTCTCGGTTTCAGAAGAACGAGCCGTAAGAATGATGATTGGAATTGAGGAATAATCGGGTTTCATTCGAAGATGCTTGCAGATCTCGAAGCCGTCTATGTCGGGCAGCATAAGGTCCAGCACGACGAGCGAGGGAATATCGGCGTCGAGAGACCTGAGGAAACTCGAGCCGTTGAGGAAACCGCGCACGCTGAACCGCTCTTTCTTGAGGTGCAGGGAGATGAGCTCATTGATGTCCAGTTCATCCTCAACTACTGCAATAAGCCTGTTCGTCATGAGCGCCTCCTTCAAAAAAAACGTCGTCCAAAAGAAGTCTATTCATCATAGCGAAGGTTTGTTAAGGACGTGTGAACATTGGATGAAAAGTTGGTTAACAGCAGATAATGAAGGGAGTGTAAGTGTTTGCAGCGTCGGGAATCAGGTAATTCACAAATAAGGCCCGGAGACCGCGAGTCCTCCGGGAAGCTCACGCTCGCCGCAATTAACACAGAATTAATCGGTTGCTTACTCAGGATTAAATCGGCGGCGATAGACTCACCACAAATGTGAATATAGAGAAATACCGACACATAAGGAGGCCATACTGAAAACGCCGGGGAACGCAACAGACGCAACAGAGAGATTGAGAGTCGATTTACACGTCCATTCCAGGTATTCGGAGCCATCAACAGACTGGTACATGCAACGATGGAGGATTGCCGAATCCTACTCCGACCCCTTTTTCATACATGAAAAGGCCCTGAAGGCGGGTATGTCACTTGTGACCCTCACCGACCATAACAGCATCGAAGGGTGTCTTGTTCTTAAAGAACGATACGGAGACACCGTCTTGACCGGCGTCGAGACAACGGCCCATTTTCCTGAAGATAACTGCAAAGTACATCTCCTCATTTACGGGATCAGCGAGAAGGAATTCGCCGAGATCCAGGTGCTGCGAAAAGACATTTACGAGCTTCGGGCGTATATAAGGGAGAAAAATCTGGCCCACTCGGTTGCCCATGCCACCTATTCGGTACAGGCCGGCAGACTCACCGTTGCTCACCTCGAGAAACTCATCGTCCTTTTCAACGTTTTCGAGGTAATAAACGGCGGAAGAAACCGGAGCGACAATACGGCATGGAAGAACATCCTTGAACACCTCACACCCGAATGCCTTCACGCGCTCTGCCGGAAACACTCACTCGAACCATTCGATTCCGAGCCGTGGCTCAAGGGTTTCACTGCCGGTTCCGATGACCACGGCGGCATCTTCATAGGGCGGACGTACACAGTGACCGACGGCGAAAGCGCCCACGATGTTCTTCATGCATTGAAGACGAGGCAAACGCGGGCAGAAGGCCGTCACAGCGACTACCAGACGCTCGTGTTCTCAATCTACAAGGTCGTACACGATTCCTCCCGCTACTCGGATGCCGGAACGAGCCGGACACTCCTCGGCCAGCTCACGGAGGCGCTCTTTGAAGGCAAAAAGGTCAGCATCACAAACAGGATACGTTTGAGCAGGCTGAAAACACGGGCAAAGGAAACCGAGAACGATGTCTACGGCTCCTTCAAAAAACTGGTGGATGAGTTGAACAACCAACGGTTTGAAACGATGGAGGACGCGATTCGACTGGTCTATACCCGCATAGCCCGTTTTTCGGACGGGTTTCTCAGGCTTCTTTTCAGTTCCCTCGGCCCGGACCTGGCGAAGCTCGATTTTTTTGCCATGACCAGAAACGTCCAGGCAGCCTTGCCGGGGGTCTTCCTGTCTCTGCCCTTCTTTATGACCCTCAGGCACCTGAACGAGAACAGGGCACTCGTCAACCGGCTCGCCTCTGTTCTCAACATCGATACGCTGCACGAAGGCCGCAGGGTCCTGTGGTTCACCGATACGATCAACGACCTGAACGGCGTATCGGTCACATTGCGGGAAGTCGGACGGCTTGCTTACGAGCGGGGTCTTAACGTCAAAATCGTGACCTCCCTCGATTCGGGCGAAGTCTCCGGGCTGCCTCCGAACGTGCTCAATCTCCCCTTTATCCATCAATTTGAGCTTCCTTACTACGAGTCCTATCGTCTTAAAATCCCTTCGATCCTCACCTCCCTGAAGGAGCTCTATATGTTCGATCCCGACCGGGTCTATATATCGACGCCGGGACCGCTCGGCCTGCTCGGTCTTCTCGTCGCGAAACTGATGAACGTGAAGAGCGTGGGTTTCTATCACACCGATTTTGCGCTCCAGGCCAGGGAGATCATTGAGGACGAATCGGTCGCGCGCATGCTCGAGTCTTATTCCAAATGGTTCTATTCCACTATGGACGAAATCAGGGTACCCACGCTCCGCTACCTCCGTATGCTTGAAGAGCGGGGCTTTGACCCTAAGCACATGCGGCTCTTCACGAGAGGCATAGACCTCGATCTTTTCAGGCCCCAATCCGTTCCCGGCACGATGTCCCTCAACCATGACCCCGGATCGGAAAACGGAAAGATCATGCTCTACGTGGGCCGCGTGTCGCAGGACAAAGGCCTCGACTTTCTTTTCGAGGTCTATCGGCGGATCGCAGCGACAAGGCCTGATGTCGGGCTGTCAGTGGTGGGCGACGGCCCTTATCTTAAAGAGCTGAAAGCCAAGACATCGCTGCCCCGCGTTACATTTTTCGGAAAAAAAAACCATTCGGAGCTTCCCGACGTCTATGCCCGATCGCACCTCTTTGTCTTCCCGAGCACCACCGACACCTTCGGCAAAGTCGTCCTCGAAGCGCAGGCGTGCGGTCTGCCTGCCGTCGTCTCCGATGCCGGAGGTCCGCAGGAGATCATCGTTCACGGCAAGACAGGGTTCGTCGCGAAGGCGAACGACATTTCAGACTGGTGCGAAAAGATCGAGAACATTCTTCGGCTGATTGACGGCTCGTCAAACCAGTACAGAAAGATGAGGGAAGACTCACGGGCCCACATTGTGCGGAACTTCGACTGGGAAACGGGGCTGGACTCCATGCTCGGCTTGGTGCATCACGAGGAAACAGAAGTCGAAAAGAAGATCGCATAAGGCCTCGGTCACGCACGACCGAAGCAAGGAGAAGTGCTGTTTTTAATGACCCTGTCACCCGTGCATCCTTTGGGAGTGATAGATTCGCTCGGTGCGTTCAAGTATTTCGCCCTTTTTCTCGGATCGTTCCTCGAGGGCCCGGTCCTCATGGTCGCCACGGGTTTTCTTCTCAGGCTGGGCCATCTCAATTCCATACCCACCTTTATCATGCTTCTTATGGGTGATCTCGCAGCCGATTTTGCCTGGTACGGCATCGGATATTGGGGAATCGACCGTCTTCTCGGCCGGTTTGGAAAGATTTTGTGTGCCTCGGACGAAGGAGTGAAAAGGACCGGACAAATGTTCCACAAATATCAGAACAAAATCATCTTCATTTCCAAAATGACTATGGGCTTCGGTGCAGGCGCAGCCGTTCTTATGGCTGCAGGAACACTCAAGGTCCCCCTGGGAAGATTTACCCTGTACAACTTCCTTGGAGGCTCGGTACTGACGACGGTTTTGATGACCCTCGGCTATCTTTTCGGAGACGTGAGCTTTTTCATTGGGCTCGGGCTCCGGGCAGGTCTTATCGTTCTACCGATTCTCGTTCTCCTTATGGGCGTTCTCAGGACTCGCTCCACGCCCTTAAAAAGGATGATGGGAGGCGGATGGTGATTTCGATAGTGATACCTGCGCTCAATGAGGAAGCGGTGATCGAACGCACACTGGAGAACATGAGCAGGATGACGCTGTTTCCTTATGAACTGATCGTTTCCGATGGGAACAGCACGGACCGTACGGTGCAACTCGCGGAAAAATATACCGACAAGATTCTCATTCACCGAGGTC
This sequence comes from Syntrophorhabdaceae bacterium PtaU1.Bin034, assembly GCA_002067405.1. Next base: position 49,635 of record MVRP01000011.1, read on the forward strand.
CCGAACGACAGACGATCGGTGCAGCGAGGAACCTGGGGGCCGGTTTTGCGGAATATGAGTACCTGGTATTCCTGGATGCCGACGTTATTATTCCCGATCCTGATGCGTTCTTTCGCAAGGCGATCGAGATATTTCACACAGACCCGGATACGGTTGCGATCACCGTATCACTCAAGGTTTTCGAGGAATCGGAAACATGGGCCGACAGAATAATCTTCACCCTTGTCAACTGCGCCCATTTCCTGATGAACAATTTCTTCGGTCGTGGAAGTGCGTCAGGCGAGTTTCAGATGATCAGACGAAGCTCTTTCAGGGAAGCGGGAGGATATAACGAATCGCTCGTGGTAGCGGAAGACAACGATATGTTCGCAAGACTGTCCGGGATTGGAAAGACAAGAATGGTGTACGGCCTGGAGGTGCGACACACCGGAAGACGGGCCCATCGGATCGGCTGGCCTCGCCTCCTCATGTCGTGGTGGATTAACGGGCTCTCTGTTGCCCTTTTTAAAAGGGCGGCATGCCGCGAATGGAAACCCGTAAGATGACCTGTTCTCCTCGAGTGTCAGGCATGAAGCTCAGTTTTGTGATTCCCGCTTATAACGAGGAAGCATGCCTCGATAAATGTCTTAAGTCGATCATTGACGAGATCGAGCGCAGCGGGTACAACGCGGAGATTGTGGTCGTCAACAATGCGAGCACGGACAGAACGGGAGAAATCGCGCGCTCTTACCCATCGATCACGGTCGTGGACGAACCGCAAAAGGGGCTGGTAAAGGCGAGGCAAGCCGGGTATCGGGCGGCAACGGGTGATCTGATCGCGAATACCGACGCCGATAATATGCTTCCGGCCGGATGGCTCGAAAAAGTATTCCGGGAATTCTCCGCCGATCAAAGACTGGTGGCCCTCTCCGGGCCCCTGGTATATTACGATCTCTCACCGCTTTTCAAGCTGCAGACCACGCTGTTCTACGGGCTGGGATACCTCACCTATCTCTTTAATCATTTCCTGTTGAAAAAGGGAGGCATGCTGCAAGGCGGGAATTTCGTCGTCAGGAGAACGGCCCTTGACGCCATCGGCGGCTACAACACGGATATCGATTTCTACGGAGAAGATACGGATATAGCCCGCCGGATGCAAAAGGCGGGACGGATCAAGTTCACCTTCCTGCTGCCCATGTACAGCTCGGGCCGCCGTGTCGCGAAGGAAGGGCTCTTCGCTACCGGGCTGCGATATGCGGTCAATTACTTCTGGATACTGATTTTCAAAAGACCCTTCACCACGCGGTCGACCGATATCCGGGCCTGAAGACCGGGGAAATGTCCTACCTTGTTCTACAATCAGGACACCTCGGCCTGCTCTTTTGGTGGTGAGTAATGAAAATTGTTGAGGTGAGTAATGAAAATTGTTTGCCAATCCCATTGTGCTCCCTCTAAGCAGATATTAAATTTTTATCACTACTCAGGAGGTGGGCGATGGGCTGGTTTAAGGGTAATCTTTTCTCTGGTTTGGCAATCGGTATAGGCTCCGCAATTATCGCGCCGATGGTGGTCCCTGCGCTATCGAAGGCTGTGAAACCCCTCGCGAAGGCTGCGCTGAAGGGTGGTCTCGCGCTGTATGAAACCAGCAAGGAGAAGCTCGCCGAGATGCATGAAGTTGTCGACGATCTTCTCGCGGAGGCCAAAGCCGAAATCGCCGCTGAAGCAGCGGCTCCGGCTAGCTCCCAGGAAAATCAGGGAAAGTAGGCAACGGTCATGACTCCAGTCGCATCAATCGTCCATTCAGCGCCGGGCAGGCTCCGGCTAAGGGTTCCATCAAAAAGAGGCGATTCAGTCTATTTCGATACGGCCAAGAATGTAATGTCCATGATGGAAGGAATAGAGAGCGTTGACATTGCGCCGTTCACAGGAAGCATCCTGATGCATCATCGTACCGCGGTGGAGCGCATTGTCGAACACGGACAATCTCAAGGGCTCTTTATCATCGAAGAAGAAAAGACAGCCAAAGTGACAACGCTCCACGACTCGGTCGCTGCAGGCTTCGGAGCGCTTAACAGCCGCATAAAGGCAGCTACGGGTTCGGGCATCGACCTTTCCGGGCTTGCCTTCCTTGCGCTCGTGGGAGCAGGCATTTACCAGATAGCACGTGGCAATTTTGCCGCGCCGGCCTGGTATACGGCCTTCTGGTACGCTCTCGGAATATTCGGGAGGTCAGGCAAAGGCGACGACAAGAGCAATAACAGCCAGATGACATAGACGGGGTATTTACGTCCTTAAATCACCCCAAGCCCGTTGATGAGAATGGAGAAGGCAGGTCATGGGCAGGGGAACGGAATAGTGTACAGAACAAAGGCCGAACGTCGGAAACACCGACAAACCAGGAAGGAAAAGGAGGGTGGTCAATGGAAGAGAAGA
>MVRP01000012.1 GCA_002067405.1 Syntrophorhabdaceae bacterium PtaU1.Bin034
CGCACGTCGATGGCGACCTCGTGAAGGTAACCGGTCACATTAAGGGGCATGCCATACCACACGAGGGAGATGTGCATCGCAAATGACTCCACGAACCCCAGGCACATGCCGCCTGGAGGGTTCAGGTAAACGGCATTGCCCATGTAGCGGGTCTTGAGCGGGTAGCGGCTGCACGCGTCGGACAGGTCCTTTCTTTGAACAATACTGCCATTCATCCTGATGTCCAGGGGAAAGTATGAAAGCCCGTCGAGGACTTGATAGTAAGCCACCGACCTGAAGACGCCTTCCATGAGGCTGGCCCTGATGCAAAATCCCCTTTCGGTCCTTGCCGAGCCGTCGACCGTGGCCAGCACGCCGTCACGATAAGAGGCGTCGTTCAGGAACTTCGTGCAATTGATTGAGAGCGTGCCGAACAGACTCGTAAAGGACACCGTTTTTGCGATCGACATCAGAAAAAACAACCCCCAGCCTGCCGGCATCTGGTTCTCCATTACGTCCGAATGCCAGTTGGATTCCGCGAGGCAGACGAGCGCCTTGGGGTTGTCCGTGCCAGTGCCGTCATCCGTCACTTCCAGTTCCTCCCCCTTGAGCGTGATATCGAGGCGGGTGGCGCCGGAGCGGTGGGCGTTCTGGGCGATTTCCAGGAGAACGGACGACGGCCTGTCAAAGAAATAGGGAAGCAGCTTGAAGAGTTTCTCTTCGTTTATCATGCGTGTTTTCTCCTTGTGGGTAAGGTGTTAGCGGGTGTGGGCACGGGTCATGCGGCGGAAGGACGTGATTCGCCCTGGGCGTAACGTAGCGCCCTGAGTACCAGGTCGGGATGGGGAATACGTTCCCATTCCTTGACCACCCGGCCCGTTTCGGTTTCGTGTCTCCTCCCCGTTGCGGGAAATGTCGGGTCCACCTTTCTCACGGCCTGCCACAGGGTCAGCAGGCGGCTGTTGACGTGTATCCCGGAGATATCTGACCAGTTGGCCGCGGTCGGCTTCTCCAGGTAGTCGTAGATCTTCCGTTTTACCTCGTCGTCAAGGGGCTCGTTATTCCTGCCCCTGGCGTTGCAGACGATGACGAGAGACCTGTATCTGTCGCAGGATGAGTTCATGAATCACCTCGATCTTTATTCGATTGTATTGAATAGGTCAGGCAGCCTTGCGTGCCGCTGAATGGTAGATCTCCGCGAGAAGAAGATCGCAGATTGCGTCGTCGTTGAAGTCGCACTGGTAGCCATCGATCCTTCCCCAGCTTTCGAGGGAAATAAGGTGGCCATGACGAAGGAGAAGCCTCTCTATCCTTTCAAGGTCTTCAGGATCGTAAGGTACACGGTGGCCGGCGAGAAGATTGCGTAACCTGGCGCGCTTCTCTTGCTCGGAGGTCCAGATGATCAGGGAGATATCCAGATTATCCGTCCAGATGATGCCGTGGTGCTTGCCATAGCCGAGGCTGTAGCCCCGGAAGCGCAAGGAGTCTCTCGGCCTGTGGAATTCGTCATCTCCGATTGTGAGTTCCTTCCCGGAGGCGAGGGCGGAGAAGATACCTTTCGTCTGCTGGGGCGCGCCGTAAATGGACAGGAAGTGCAGCTCCTTCTCGTACCCCGCGTTATAGACCCCCGCGTCGCTCTTGCAGACCACCCCTTCGTGCTCCACGGTGAGGATGACGTGATCACTTGATGTCATACCACACCCCCCGGACAGGTTCGATGACACGGATCCCCACGGAGAACGTATCGTGGGTGATCTCCTTGTCGTCCTCGCAGTACGTCGATTGCGTGCGATCGGAAAACCCTTTCAGGATCATCGGGCCGTCCGCTGTCTCTACCTTACCGTCGAGGATGCCTGCGGTGAGCAGGCTCGTGAGGTGTCCCTTTCTGAGAGGAAGCAATGGGCTCAGTTGTGTGGTCTTTTCCGATCTCCGGCAGATGCTCTCGATCTCCCGCACGAGGTGGGGCCAGTGACTGATGATCTCCTCGTCGGTGACCGTGTCCGTGCCTTGGAATATCGCGGGGCCGTCCGTCAGGGGGATGTCGTAGGATGTCGGCTCCGCGTCCTCGATGAAAGGATAGGGCGGCGACGGGACGGAGCCGCTCTCGCGACGTTCTTTACGCTTCTTCCCGAAGAGCACGACCTGCTTGAAGGCGGGGTAGTCCTTTCTCGTTGCCCGGACGACCTTGGTGTCGTGGAAGTGCTGGCCGATCCAGTTCCGGTGCTTCTCGTAGAGGAATATGAGTTCCGGCACGAGGAAGACGAGCACGCCGTCAGGGCAGAGCCACTTATGGCTGTGCTTCAGGAACTTCATCTCCACCCGCTCCCCGGCATTCCAGTCATAGGGTGGGTTCAGGTAGAGCAGGCCCACTGAGCCGAGAGGGTTGATCCGGGCGTCGAAGGCCGAGCCCTGGGCGGAGAATTGGAGCGTGTCACGGGCGTCCTGGGCCCTGTGGGCGTCGAGCTCGATGCCATAGGTGATAACCTGTGAGTTTTCCAAATGAAACTCTTGCAGGGCTTCTCCTGTTCCGCAGCAGGGGTCGAGTATGTGGCTGCCCTTTGGACCGGAAGGCTTTTGAAACGCGATCCAGTCAAGGATGTGGGACAGCGTGTCCGGGGGCGTGGGATAGTAGCCCATTTTCTGGTTTGATTCCAGTCTTGCCATGGTTGTTCTCCTTTTCGTGATATTTGCAGCGACTACTAACTGTTGATTGATGCCCGAAGAGGGCCTTTTCGAGGGTCTAATGAAGATACTTATCTACGTAGATTATTACTTCACAAAAAAAAGGGGGGGACAGGTGCCCCCCTTTTACAAATCGCGTAAATCGCAACGTATCAGCCGGAAGAGACGGGCTTTGCCCTCACGCAATTGTCTTTGGAATGCGGTCAGTGTGATAATCAGCCGGATTGTGCCAAGAGGAATGCTCGGGATTGGACTTTGCCGGCATTCTTCCGATTCTCACCCGGCCCGGTTGGAGTACCGCAAAGGCTCCAATAAGTTCGTCTCCGCTTTGCCGGACAAGCCGGAATGTCTTTGAAGAGCCTTTTTCGTGAGTGAAACGGGTACCGCAGGAGGATCACGCCGACACTTTCGTGTCCCGAGGCGTAGACAAGTTGACCGAAGTCCTTGTCTTCCGTGATCAGTATGCTTTTTTCATGGTTGGCCAAATCGATCACGGCATTATCGTCTGCCCCCGACGCCACCTCCGACACCGCCGTAACCGTGAAACCGGCCGAGCGCAAGCTCCGGACAACGCCGAAATCGCAGCTTTCATCGGCAAGGAACCGTAGGCTCATTTGGCGGCGGACCTTTTTGTCCGCAACTCTCCGCCGACAGCCGCAACCTTCTCGTGAGCAATGGAATCAGCGGCGTATCGTAGCGCCGCCTTGATATCCTCTTTCTCCAGCTTCGGATAAGCACGCAGCAACTCCCTTTCGGTCGCTCCTTCGCTTATCTTCCGCACCACAAGCTCGACAGGGATTCTGGTACCCTCGATCACGGGTTTGCCCATCATGATCTTCGGGTTGACTTCGATCCGATCAGCGACCTTCATAGCGAACCTCCTTGGTAAAAGTCTATCATCATTATACACTCTTCCTTATATGGTAAGCATCATAAGCGGGACCTGAGACGTTCAGTACTCTGATGCGAGCATCACGGTCAGGACGAGTTCGTAGCCCTCGTAACCTCCATGGTCGTCGATCTTCCAGAAGATGTTTTCTCCTTTGTATTCGAAGGCGCCGAAGTCGTGCTCGTGCCAGGGGTCATTGTCTTCATTGAACGTATCGAACTTCCTCACCATCCAGAGAATCACCGCGACCTCCTTGGGAAAGGCACCCAAGATGCCGCTGGTGAGCACAAGGGCGTTGGGTTTCTGAATGAGGGGTATGTTTTTCCTTAGCCTGTCATATCTCTGCGCCGTCTCGGAAAGCTCTCCGCTTGTCCTTTTAGCGACTTTGTCGGCCATCTTTCGCTCCTTGTAATAGGATTCGTGTTGCTTGTCAGCACTTGCTCGCGCCGCAACTGAGGCACGTCCGGCACCCTTCCTGAAGCACCACCACGCCGCCGCACTCCTCACATGTGTCCGATGAGCCATTGACGCCAAGCATCCGAAAGGCTCTCAATATGGCGTAGGTGGGAGAGACGACACTGCCGTGCTTCAGGTTCGCCCTCTGAATGTGCCTTAACAGCGCTTCAGGTTCACGTCCGCACCGGAGGGCATCGGACATGATCATGGCAAGGGCCTCGTACGTTTCCGCGTGTTTCGATTCCACGGGTGAGGTGATGAAGACTTCCAAAGGCTCCTTCTGCGCCATGGTGATATGGACGAATACTTTTCCTTCCGAGGTATCGACCTCAACCAGCTTCTGGTCCCTGACTTTCGGCAGTTCCACCGGCTCGACGTGGGTCCTATTGGCGGCGCCTTGGGATGAAATGACCTGGTTCTTACGGCTCCCGTCGCGGTAGACGGTCAGGCCTTTGCACCCGAGGTCGTAAGCGAGCAGGAACGCCTTTTCCACATCGGCCCTCGTCGCCTCGTGAGGCAGGATCACCGTTTTCGATATTGCGTTATGAGTGTGCTTTTGAAAGGCGGCCTGCATCCTGATATGCCATTCCACCGGGACGTCGGCAGCCTTGATGAAGTAATCTGGCAGTTCTTCTCCCGGGTGCGCCTTCCTCCATTCTTCAAAGAGTGGGTGACGTACCGCAAAAGTCCGGTCTGCCCTCTTCTGCTCCGTCTCGAAATCGAACACGGGCTCTATGCCGCTACTCACTCCCGCGATGATCGAAATGCTTCCCGTCGGGGCTATGGTCGTAAGGGTGGCGTTGCGGACCTGTGTGTCGGGCCCCCACACCGATCCCTCCCAGTTCGGGAACGGTCCGTGCTGCTTTGCAAGCTCCATGGAGGTCTGTGTCGCTACTTCGGTGATGAACGACATCACCTCTTCCGCGAGGGTAACGGCCGCGTCCGAGGCGTAGCTGATGCCCAGGCGGATCAGCATATCGGCCCAGCCCATGACCCCGAGGCCGATCTTCCGGTTTCCTTTGTGCATCCTTTCTATCTCGGGCAGAGGGTAGGCCTGGCGGTCAATGATGCTATCGAGGAAGGCCACGGCCGTCTTCACCGTCAGGCGTAGCAGGCCCCAATCGATCTCGTTGTCCGCCGTCACCATCCTCGCAAGGTTGATGGACCCAAGCACACACGCTTCGTGGGGAAGAAGCATCTGCTCCCCGCATGGGTTCGTCGCCTCGTATTCGCCGATGTGGGGCGTTGGGTTGGCACGGTTGGCTTTATCGATAAAAAAGATTCCCGGCTCGCCGTTGAGCCACGCCATCTCCACGATCTTGTCCCATATCTCTTTGGCCTTGAGGGTTTTCCTCGCCTCCCCGTTGAAGCGGAGGGTGAAGCCGCCATCAACCTTCACCGCGTCCATGAACTCGTCGGTGATGGCGACGGAGATGTTGAAGTTGCTCAAGTCCCCGTCACGGGACTTGAGGGTGATGAAATCGAGGATATCGGGGTGGTCCACCCGGAGCATGCCCATGTTGGCGCCGCGACGCGTACCGCCCTGTTTCATTACTTCCGTGCTCGTGTTGAAGATGCGCATGAAGGAACAAGGGCCGCTCGCCAGCCCGTTCGTGGTTCCCACCTTGTCGCCTGCCGGCCGGAGCTGTGAGAAGCCGAATCCCGTGCCCCCACCCATCTTGTGCACAAGCGCCGCCTGTTTTGCTGCATCGAAGATACCTTCAATCGAATCCTCGACAGGGAGCACGAAGCACGCCGACATGGTGAAATCGGGCCGGCCCGCGTTCGTGAGTGCCGGGGTGTTCGGAAGGAAGAGGCATTCGTGCATGACGATGAAGAAATCCTCTCTCTCCCCGCGATTCGCCGCGACCGCCTCCGCTACGCGCTTACAAAGCTTCGACCAGTCCTCGATGACCTCTCCGTGGGGGTCTTTCTGGTAGTACCGTTCTCTCAGTATGTCTTCTCTCATGGCGGTCTCCTCAGAGCGGGATGTCATCGTCGTCCGGCTCATGGACAAAGTCGTCCTCCCGGTCGGTGCTCTGTTTTGACGTAGTGGGTTTTGCCGAGAGGAACCGGATATTCTGAAGGACTATCTCGAACTTGCTGTGCTTCTTCCCGTCCTTGTCTTCCCACTTCCTGATCTGCGGGTCTCCCTTGACAAACACGAGCTTTCCCGTGTCGAGATATTCCGCGCATAGCTCGGCTTTGTTCCTGAAGGCGATGATATCGAAGTAGGTGACGGTGTTATCTGTCTCGCCTTTGCCTTTCTTGTTTACCGCGACGCTGAAGGTGCATATGGGCATGCCGGTCGGAGAAAACTGCAGGTTGGGCTTTCTCGTCAGGCGGCCGATCAACTCTATCTCCGCGTACATGGGTACTCCTCCTTTCGGGTTTTGGTTTGATCGAACATAAAAAGCCACGCATCGACACGGCGAGAAGCCGCGGACAGTGGCATCTTTTCGGAAGGTCTAATGAAGGTACTGGACTACGGGAATATTACCTTTTTGCTTGCCTCGTTCCTCAATATGGCGTATAAAACGAGGAACGACAGTTGAATTTCATTATTGAATCCACCGACAGGGAGGCAGTATGAGCAAAATGGAGTTCGTCCCGAAGCTGGCCGAGGCAGGAAAGATTACCAAGAAACAGGCCGATGAGATCTTCTCGGCGTTTGTCGGGATGATCTCGACCTCCCTACAAAACGGGGAGCGCGTCGCCCTCCCGGGGATCGGTGTCTTCACCGTGGTCAGCCGGAAGGCAAGAACGGGCAGGAACCCCAGGACCGGCGCGGAGATCAAGATACCGCCCCGCAAAGCAGTGAAGTTCTCCGCATCGAGCGTGATAAGCAGTAGTCTCAACGGGCCAAAGAAGGCCCCTCAGAAGGCGGCAGCCAGGAAGAAATCGGCAAAACCTGCCAGGAAGAAATAGCTCACGCCCATGGGGCCTTCAAGGGACACGTTGTGAGGCCCCATGGGAATTATCCCTTCGTACGGCTGTCAGGCACTCCTTTGTCGCCGTCTACCAACAGAAGTAATATTCTCGCGATGACACGGATCAAACACGGGATGCGGGGTGCTCACCCTGTCTGCAATTCCTTTCTCTCGGTCGTGCTCGTCTTGATCGCTTCGGGGTGCCTTTACGCGTTCTGCTTCGACGAGGCTGGAGAGAGGTACGGGGTATCACCGCAGCTTCTTTGGGCTATAGCACAGACCGAAAGCGAGTTCAATCCCACCGCAGTCAGCCACAATGAGAACGGATCCGTCGACTATGGGCTCATGCAGGTCAACTCCTATTGGTACGGGAAGCTGGGTCACGAGAGATGGATGCGTCTCGGCGACCCGTGCTACAACGTCCATGTCGGGGCTTGGATACTCGGTCAATGTGTGCAGAGGTACGGCTACACGTGGGAAGCCGTCGGCTGCTATAACGGAGTGTCAAAAGATAAGAAGATACGGTACGCGAACAAGGTTTACCGAACATTGAAGGCCCATGCGGGCAATTAGGTGAGTCTTGGAAAAGAATTACGATCCCACAATTGAGACATCACTATAGGCTGCCCTCACGCCAACCCTTGTTCAGTGACAGTTCTGTTCTTGATAACAGAGAGAAGGGGCTCGAATACGGAGAGCACCTTCGTTTTGAAGACGCCGGCCACCAGAACGCGCATTGTCTCGTTACCAACGTGCAGATCTTCGCTGTTAACCCAGACCCGAAACCCTCTATGCGACTTCCTTTCATGGTGGAACAGTCGTATTCGGCGCACCGCCATCCCGTGTCGAAGTGCCCCGGATAATCCCGGCGGGGACCAGCTTTGGATATTAATGACTACAAAGACGAGATTGACCGGTTGCTTCGCAAATGCGAAGTCCTCAAAAAAAAAGGAGGAACCATATAAAGTCACGTTGCTGGAACTTGATACGGAAAGGATCCGAGGGTTTGTCCACGTTAAGGGGATGTCCAGATTTTGGGGGTAAGCATACTTTGAAGTTATGGAACTCTCCGCTCTCACAAGCAAGACGATTCGTCAAAACCTTTTCTTTTCGTTCTTTTACAACGCAGTCGCCCTTCCCCTCGCAGCCATCGGTCTGCTCAACCCGTTGATCGCCGTCGTCGCAATGGTGGGGAGCAGTCTCACAGTAACAGGAAACGCCCTCAGGGTAACACGCAAGCGAACGGGCTGCCGCCCGTTTTAGCGAAGCCACGGGCTTCCGGCAGCCCTTGAAGAGCCGTGTCTACATCGCGTCCCTGTTGCTCGCCATGACCGCCCGGTCTATCTCAGCCTTGAGCTGAGGGGGCAGGCCCTTGATATCCACGTTGAGGAAGCCCCTGATAATGGTTGAAGTCGCCTCTGCTTCACTCAAGCCCCTCGACATGAGATAAAAGATCTCCTCCTGTGCCACCTTGCCCACGGCCGCCTCGTGCGACATGTCGACGCCCTCCACATGACCTTCGAGCTGGGGAATGGAGTCGATGACGCCTCCATTCAGGAGGAGCCCCTTGCATTCGAGATGCGCCTTGATGTCCGGCGCCTTGCCGATGAGGTGGCCCCTGTTCATGATATTGCCGCCGTTGCTGATGGCGCGCTGGATGATCTCCGCGCGACAACCCGGTTTCAAGAGATGGGTTCTTCCCCCTATGTCGAAGCTTGCCCCCCGGCTGCCCACGATGATGCTGTAGAACATGGCCGTTGCCCTCTCCCCCGTCAGATACGTGGTCGGGTACATCTGGATGGAACGGACGGGTTTCATGCAGATGTAGTTGTTGATGAACACCCCGTCTTCGTCGACCTGTGCCACAGACCTCGGACGGACCACCATGTCCTCGGCCCAGTTGTGAATCATGGTGAAGCTCAAATGAGCCCCTTTCTTCACGAAAAACTCCGAAATGCCGACATGGACCCCCTTTCTCATGGTGCGGGAGGCGGCGCATCCGGTGATGACGTGCAGCTCGGAGCCTTCTTCCGCGATTATGATGTTGTGCACGTTCTGTTGCAGGTTTTCCTTGTCAATGTAGAGGCACGCCTGGATGGGATAGATGCTCTTGCTCCCGGGAAGGGCGCGTATCACGTACCCGTCGTGGAGGTCGAGAAAGGCCGACGCGGTGTATTTGTCCTGGTCGACGGGTACAAGCTTCCAGAAATACTCCTTCACCCATTCGTGCGCCTTTAGTGCCTCCTGTATGGGCATCACCTCGATCCCTTCCTGGAGGCTCGCGCAATGAACGACGGACGTGTCTTTCTGGAAGTACGTGCCGCCCCTCTCTTTGCCGGTGACGTCGAGGCCCGACATCATGAGGAGCTCTATCTCTTTTTCAGGAAGCCTGCACATCTCTTCCTGGGCCATGTAGTGATGGGGAACAAAAGAGCGGTCGAAGTCGGCGAGGTCGATGTCCTCGCCGAAGGCCGCGGGTTTCTCGAGCGCCCGAAGCGCCTTTTCTCTCAGTTCTGCCGGGTCGAACATCTCACACACTCCTCGTAGCCAGACGTCGTGATGCAGTCGAAGATCTCCCTCGGGTTCCCCACACACGACAGGACACCCTGGTAGAGGACCTGCCCCTTATCGGCGGGCACGTAGTCGAGCACATACCCCGTGTGAGTGATGATGAGACCCATCTTCGTCCTCTTCCGCCACTGCTCGGCAATTGCCTTTGTCTTGTCTTCTCCTGGCGCCTTCTGAAGCACGCGGGCGATCGTTTTTCCGATAAGGGCCATGTTCTCGATGTCGACTCCCGACTCCGGCTCGTCGAACAAAAGGAGGTCCGGGTCCTGGGCAATGAGTTGCAGGAGCTCCGAGCGCTTGATCTCTCCCCCGGAAAAGCCCGCGTTCACGTCCCTCTCCAAGAATTCCTTGAAGTTCAGGGAGCGGGCAAGCGCGAGTGCGTCTACCCCGTTCTTGCCACAAATCTCCAACATTTGCTTCGTTTTCAGACCGTTTACCGTGGGCGGTCGTTGGTAGGACATGCCTATCCCGAGCTTCGCCCGCTCGTCGATGGGAAGATGCGTGATGTCCTGCCCCTTGAACACAATCCTGCCCCTTTTCACTTCGTACTGGGGATAGCCCATGATGGTCATGAGGAGCGAGGTCTTGCCGGAGCCGTTGGGGCCAAAGAGGATATGGGTCTCCCCCGGCTTGATCTCCAGGTGTATGTCCTTGAGCAGGGTCTTGCCTTCAAGCTCCACCCGCAGGTCTTCTATGAACAACATGCACGCCTCCTACGTGGTTGGTACTTACACTAGTTCAATAGAAATAATGGTACCCACACGACCATAATTCTGTCAATGCCGGATTCTCCTTTAATTTCCTCTTGACAGAAAACGTGTTTTGAATATATATTCATAACATCACATCGGCCGGAAGATGGTTCCGGCTTGAAGGGAGAGCAAGAGTGGCAAGACCCAGTTTTCCACGAAACGTAGGATTCCTTCCAGGAGTGACCTACTTCAAACCTGCAGGCGTGCGCATGGTGGAGCTGGAAGAGGTCGTCCTGGGTCACGACGAGATCGAGGCGATGCGGCTAAAACACCTATTAGGCCTGTCCCAGGAAGAAGCGGGTGGACAGATGAATATTTCCCAGCCCACCCTGCACCGGCTCCTCTCTTCCGCCTGTGAGAAGATCGCGGACGCCATTGTGAGTGGTAAGGCCCTGAGGATAGAGGGCGGCAATATCAGCGTACCGGAAGGCTCCTGGCCGTCCTGCGGGAAAGGCAGGATGTGCGGAAGGGGCAAGCAAGCACGGGGCAAGAGAGCGAAAAACATACAGCATGAAGGAGGAGACCCTATGAAAATAGCAATTACGAGTATAGACGGCACCCTTGAAGGGATGGTGGATGAGCGTTTCGGGCGGGCCCGGAAGCTCATCGTCTACGACATGGGCACGGACACGTTTGAGGTGGCTGAAAATTTAAAACAGATGAACCTCGCCCAGGGGGCAGGGATCCAGGCGGCCCAGAATGTGGTAAACCTCGGCGTCAGGACTATCATCAGCGGGCACCTCGGCCCCAAGGCCTTCCAGGTGCTCCAGTCTGCAGGCATTGAAGCCTACAGTGCAGTGAACATCACAGTGGCCGATGCCATAAAGCACTACCGGGAAGGAAGCCTTAACAGGCTGTCCGGGGCGGACGTCCAGGGGCACTGGTAAGAATAAGGAGGTATTTTTCATGCCAAGAGGAGATGGAACAGGACCTATGGGAGGCAGAGCCGCAGGATGCGGCCGGAATACTGCTGCTGGCGGTCGTGCCGGAGCCGGGATGCGTGGCAGAGGCGCCGGACCAGGCACGGAGGTCGTCTGCTCCCGGTGCGGGACAAAGGCGCCCAAGGAGCGCGGCGTCCCCTGCTTCGAGCAGAAATGCCCGACATGCGGAAGCGCCATGGCAAGGGTGTAGCACGAGGCAGATGAAATGAGGATAGTCTTCGCAAGCGGCAAGGGAGGAACGGGCAAAACTACCGTGGCGGTCAATTTAGCCTATTTGCTTTCAAAGGCAGGTCAGAACGTGCAGTATCTGGATTGCGACGTGGAAGAACCCAACGGCCACATCTTCCTCAAGCCCACGATCGAACACACAAGGCCCGCCCTGGTCAGGGTACCGGTTGTGGATCAGGAGAAATGTACCTCCTGCGGTGAATGTTCGGCCAAGTGCCAGTTCCACGCCCTGGTGGTCCTTCCCGGGAGCACCCTTGTCTTTCCAGAACTCTGCCATGGCTGCGGTCTCTGCTCGATTGTCTGCCCTGCCGGTGCAATTACGGAGACGGACCGCGAAACAGGGAAGATAGAAACAGGCACGGGTCTTCGAGGCATCAAGTTCGTCCGGGGAATCCTCAACGTGGGGGAGCCCATGGCAAACCCGGTCATCAGAGAAGTGAAGCGGGAGGCGCTTTCCGGTCATCTTCAGATCGTCGATGCGCCGCCGGGCACATCCTGCCCGGTGGTGGAGACCATGTCCGATGTCGATGTCATCATCCTCGTGACAGAACCGACACCCTTCGGTCTCCATGATCTTCAAGTAGTGGTCAAGGTCGCGCAGGCAACGGGAAAACCTATCGGCATTGTCGTCAATCGTGACCGCGGAGAGTTCCGCCCCCTCATCAGGTATCTGGCTGAGCAAAAGCTCGACGTCCTCGCGCGCCTGCCCGAGGATAGGAAAGCAGCCGAGGTGTACTCGACAGGTGTTCTCCTCCTCCAAGCGCTCCCCGAGTTCCGGGACCACTTCGCCGATATCGCGGTCGGACTCGGTCTTTTGCAGGATGCGCGGGAGCTGAAGAACCGGGGGCAATTGACATGAGGGAGATCGTGATAGTGAGCGGCAAGGGAGGAACGGGCAAGACCTCCTTCGTGGGAAGTCTCGCCTCCTTACTTGAACATAAGGTGGTGGCCGATTGCGACGTGGATGCGGCGAACCTGAACCTTCTTTTGAACGGCAAAGTGAACCACAGCTACGAATTCTTTGCCGGGCGCAAGGCATCGATCAATCCGGATGCATGCACGGGGTGCGGGAGATGCAGGGAGGTCTGCCGCTTCAACGCCATTTCAAAAGAGTACGTCATCGATACTCTCTCGTGCGAGGGCTGTGGGGCCTGCTGGTTTCTCTGCCCTGCCGGGGCTGTCTCCTTCGACGAAACCCTTTGCGGCCACTACCACATTGCCGAGACAGGCAAAGGAGATACTATTGTCTTCGCGGAGCTGCTTCCTGGCCGTGAGAACTCAGGAAAGCTCGTTTCCATGGTGAGGACAAAGGCCCGGGAGATTGCCGAAAACCGCGGGATCGACCTTGTCCTGATCGACGGTCCTCCCGGCATTGGCTGTCCGGTGATTTCATCGCTTACAGGCGCCCATCTTGCGGTCCTCGTCACCGAGCCCACCATGACAGGTATCCATGACCTCGAGCGCGTCCTGGGCCTTGCCCGTCACTTCAATATTCCGACCGCCGTGGTGGTAAACAAGGGCGATATAAACTCATCCTGTCTGGAAGACATCAGGTCTTTCTGCCGGGCGCGGCAGGTCGACTTTCTCGGTTCCATCCCGTATGAGCCTGCGATCACGGAGGCGCAACGGGAGGGCAAGACAATACTGGATTTTGCTCCCGAATGCCCGGCGAGCCTCGCGATACAGGGCATTTCTGACAAATTCATGAAAAGATTGGAGGAACTATGAGCACATCATGCGAACATTCGGACCCCGGCGACGAGGGGGCCATCAAGGAGAAACTGGCAAGGATCGGCCACACCTTCGTCGTGCTGTCCGGCAAGGGAGGTGTAGGAAAGAGCACCGTTGCCGTCAACCTGGCGTTGAGCCTTTCTGCGCGGGATTTCAGGACCGGTATACTCGACACGGACATTCACGGGCCGAGTGTCCCGAAGCTCCTCGGCCTTTCCCGCCAGAGGCTGGCGGTGAACAGCGAGGGGATCGTCCCCCTCGATTATTCGCACAGCCTCAAGGTGGTCTCCATCGGGCTTCTCCTCGACGGCGACGACAAGGCGGTGATCTGGCGGGGACCGATGAAGGCGAACGTCATACGCCAGTTCTTCGGCGATGTCGCCTGGGGAGACCTCGACTACCTGGTCGTCGACTCCCCTCCGGGGACCGGCGACGAGCCCCTCTCGGTGGCGCAGCTTCTCGACAAGGAAAAAAGCAGCGCCATCATCGTCACCACGCCCCAGCAGGTAGCCACCATCGACGTGGAGAAATCAATCACCTTCTGCCGGCAACTTGGTCTTCCCATCTCAGGCATCATTGAGAACATGAGCGGTTTTGTCTGTCCACATTGTGGAGAAGAGGCGAACATCTTCTCGTCGGGAGGCGGGAGGAGACTGGCCGAGCGGTTCGGTGTCCCCTTCCTGGGCGCCATTCCCCTCGACCCCGACATCGTGACGAGCGGCGACGGGGAACTCCCCTATGTCGAATCCTATTCGGCGACGAAGACGGCCCAAAAGTTCCAGGAGATCGTCGAACATCTGGCCTTGATGCATCCCGGAGCTGTCCGGTCCGGGTCTTCCTGCGAAGCAGCGTGCGGCTGCCCGGATCATTCCGGCACATTAACGCCTGCCGGGAAGCAAATAGATTCCATGCCTAAACCGATCAAGGAGGTTTCCATGAGATTTGCAGTACCTACGAACGACAAGAAGCTGTGCGCTCATTTCGGCCACTGCGAGGCCTTTGCCCTTCTCGACACCGATGGACAGGGAAGACTCGGGGACGAAACCTATGTCATTCCGCCACCCCATGAACCGGGCCTATTGCCCCCATGGCTCGCTCAACAAGGCGTCAACTGCGTGATTGCGGGCGGCATGGGCGCCAGGGCCCAGCAGCTCTTCTCGGAAGCGGGCGTGAAAGTGGTTACCGGTGCGCAGGGCGAATACCCGCGAGAGGTGGTGGAGAACTACCTGAAAGGTACCCTCGTGACCGGGGCGAATACCTGCGACCACTGACACCGGAGGTCTTATGGAAGGACCATCTCCCTTACAGCCGGTCCGGGAAGTGGAGAGACTGACCATCACCGTGGTCACCGACAACTACTACGACGCATTGAGACAGGACACGGGACCTGCCATACGGTACCGCACCACGCCCGGCGCATCGATCCACGCCGAGCACGGCCTCTCTTACTTTATTGAGACAGCGACCACGGGCGGGAGGTCCACGCTCATGTTCGATTACGGTGTAGATGCCCCAGGGATTCTCAACAACCTGAAGCTTCTCGGTATCGACCTCGGGGCTGTGGACGCCCTGGGTTTGAGCCACGGCCATTTCGACCACTGGGGCGGCCTGACGGAGATACTCAAGGGGAGCCGTTCGCGAACATGGAACGGCACACCCCTCTACGTGGGGGAAGAGACCTTTGCCCACCGGTATACCCTGCGTGCCGAAGGGACGCTCACCGATATCGGCATGCTGGACCGCACAGAGGTTGAAGGAACCGGCGTGAGGATCATAGAAGTCGACAAGCCGACCGAGATAGCGCCGGGTGTGTACCTTTCGGGCCCCATCGAAAGGGTGACGGAGTATGAGCAGGTTCCCCCTTATCTGCTCGTGGAACGGGGCGGAGAGCTTCAGCAGGACTTGTTCCAAGGGGAGCAGGCCCTTGCTTTTGTGGTGAAGGGCAAAGGGCTGGTGGTCCTCTCCGGCTGCGCCCACGCAGGCATCGTTAACACGGTCAGACACGCGCAGGAGATAACGGGGGTGAGCCGGCTTTACGCGCTTTTGGGAGGGTTTCACCTCATCAATGCTTCTCCCGAGATTATCGAGGCGACCATTGCCGACATAAAGGCGATGTCGCCCGACTTCGTTGTCCCGACCCACTGCACAGGCTTTGAGGCCGTTACCCGCTTCCGGGAAGAGATGGCCGGGCAGTTTATCCTCAACACCGCAGGCACAAGATATACGTTCGGTGGATGAGGAAACTGTAGATGAAAGAGGGCAAGGCTATGGACAAATCTATACTTGAAGAAGTACGGGAGCGATTCGGGGAACTTGTCGCGAAAAACAACCTGTCCGATCGGGCGATCAGCGTGGTCGTAAAGACCCTCACCCCGGAAGAGGCGATAGGAAATCCGGGGAGGCGGGACTTTCCCATAGTCCTCGGCAAAGAGCGCGTGATAGAGGCGGAGTTCGAGGGCACGAAGGCCCAGGCATTTACGGATTCGCCGAAGGAATTTGCCGGGAAGCTCGGCGACGCGCTGACCTTACCCTTCGATTCAAACGGTAACCGGGCGGTCTTCATTGCAGTACTCAACGCTGTGCTGCGCTACCTGGGCATGCTCGAAAAAACCCTCCATTGCCGGGACGAAGAGCCGGAGCACTGTGCACGCGAGACCGCCGCTTTTCTTAAGTGCAAATACCCTCAGGCCAGGGTCGGCCTTGTCGGCCTGAATCCCGCCATTGCCGAATCGCTGGCAGATGTCTTCGGCGCCGCAAGGGTTTGGATCACGGACCTCAACCCCGACAATGTAGGAAGAGTGAAATATGGGGTTGAAGTCTGGGATGGCAGGACGAGGACCGAGGATCTGGTGAAAGCATCGGATGTGGTTCTCCTCACGGGCACCACCCTGGCAAACGGGACGTTCGATGCCCTCTGGAGAGGGATTGAACGGCAGGGAAAGGGATATCTCATCTACGGGGTCACTTCCGCCGGCGTGTGCGAGCTCATGGGGCTGGACCGTATCTGCCTCTACGGGCGGACATAAGGAGGCCTTTATCGAATGAACATATACAAGGCTATCGTTGACTACCTTGAAAACAACAGGAAGGGCGTACTCGCTACCGTGATCAGGCGAACAGGGTCTTCGCCGAGGGACGTGGGGGCAAAGATGTTCGTGGGAGAGGATGGAAGGACCTTCGGGACCGTGGGCGGCGGACGCCTTGAATCGGACGCCTATGCACGGGCTGTCGCTGAGATGGGGAGCACGGCCGCGACGGTCTTCAGCATAGTGATGGACGGCAAAGAAGTCACGGAAAACGAAATGCTTTGCGGCGGCAATGTCGAGGTGCTCCTCGAGCCTGTGAAGCCCGGTCATCTCGGTGTATACGGGAAGATACGGGATGTCCTGAAAAGACGCGGAAGGGGCGCGGCGATAACGAAGTTCCACCCGAACCCCTTCGGAAAGTCCTTTCTGGACGGAGAGATGGCCGTGACGGGAGATCCGGTCGATGGCAGCATCATCGACTGGTGCAAAGGTGTCCTTGCAGGGAATAAACTTGCCGTTGGGGACGGCATGATAGCCGATCCCTTGCAGGGATCAGTGCCCCTCTACCTCTTCGGAGCGGGACATGTGGCCCAGTTCGTCGCACTTATAGCCGGTATCGCCGATTTCCATGTCACCGTTATAGATGATAGGGCTGAGTTCGCAAACAGGGAACGCTTCTCGGACGCGGGGGCCATTCTCGTAACGGCGTTCCATGACGCCTTCAGCCGTCTCCCCTTTACCGGCGACGAATACGTGGTAATCCTCACGAGGAGTCACGAACTAGACGCACAGGTCCTTGCGGAATGCATGAAGAGGCCGGTGAGATACGTTGGTATGATCGGGAGTTCCCGAAAGGTGAAAATCATTCTCGATCATCTCCGGAGTCTCGGCTTCAACGAGGGGACGATCAGAAAAATCCACGCCCCAATAGGAATCCCTATCGGCGCGGAGACGCCTCAGGAGATCGGGATAGCCATTGCGGCCGAGTTGGTAGCTGTCAGGAGCGGGACTGTTTCAAGGTAGAAGAAAACTGGCAGCCTTACGGCAAAAAACGAATCCGTCAAAGACGGTTGACATCACGAAATCAAGGAGGTACGAAACGGCGTGATCGAATACAGCGAGAAGGTGATAGAGCATTTCAGGAACCCGAAGAACGCGGGTGTCATTGAGGACGCCAATGGGGTTGGCGAGATAGGCGATCCCGATTGCGGCGACTTCATGAAAGTCTTCATCAAGGTCGAGGATGAAATAGTCAAAGACGTGAAATACCAGATCAAGGGGTGCCCGGCATCGATCGCCTGCGCGAGCGCCATGACCGAGATCGCCATGGGCAAACGCCTTGAGGATGCGATGTTTATTACGGACGACGATATAGTGGCCGCCCTCGACGGCCTGCCCGAATTCAAGGTCCATTGCTCGGCCCTCGGCGCTTCAGGTCTGGCCAAGGCCATCATGGACTATTTCGAACGGTCCGTGAAGAGCTGAAGGTATGGGTATACGGGGCGAGCAGGCCCGAGGAAAAAACATGTTCTACAGGTTTGACGGAAGGCAACCCGTGATAGGGTCCGGCACGTACGTGAGCGAGACGGCTACTGTCATAGGCGACGTGAGGATTGGCAAGGGCTGCTATATCGGCCACGGGGCCATCCTGCGGGGCGACTACGGCACCATAGAGATAGGCGACGAGGTAGCGGTGGAGGAAGGCGTCATCATCCACGCTCCCCCTCATGACCGCTGTTCCATAGGCACCGGTGTGATCATCGGCCACGGGGCGATCATACACGCCAGGCTCGTAAGCGATCTCGCCGCCATAGGCATGGGAGCCATTTTGAGCATTCGCTCCGAAGTGGGCCGTGAATCAATTGTGGCCGAAGGTGCTGTGGTCAAACGAGAGCAGAAAGTATTCGAATCGGTCGTTGTGGCGGGTAACCCGGCGAAAGATACGAGAAAAGTATCGGAAGTGGACAAGGACTATTGGGCTTATTCAAGAAAAATCTACACAGACCTCGCACGGAAGTATTGCGAGGCCGATATGGAAAAGGTCGAAGTGTCCTGACCGGTATCATAGGGAGGAAGGTTCAGGTGCATTTTGTGACGCCGTTTCTTGGCGGACATTGCTAGTTCGGTGACATCATGGAAATCATGCTTGAGCCCGACCTTTCGCACTGCATCGAGACGGTGGCAAAAAGGGAGTACGAGCGGGTATTGAGCCTGCTCCTCAAAGGGCGTGATGAGGACAAGTCGTTGGAAAATGAGCTGGAATTGCTGAGGCTTTTTCTCGAATCAGCCGATTTCGGTTCACTCCGGAGCCGTTGCGACGAGTTTCTGCTTGCAGGCAAGCAAGTTAGGGTGAGGTTGAAATTGATCGAGCGGGCGCCCGGATACGATGTCGAGATGGACTGATATAGAGGCCATCGGAATGGCTCGGGTCGGGGATTATACTGCCGGTGGTCGGCGACCGGCAAGACCGAGACCTCGGTCAGCTCGACATAGAAAAGAACCAGGATGGGGTAATTTATGACAAAACAGAAGAGAATCATCGTCATCGGCGGGTCCGCCGCAGGTCCCAAGGCTGCGGCCCGTGCAAGGCGCTTGGATCATGATGCAAAAATCATGGTTATTCAGAAGGACCCTGACCTTTCAATGGCATCATGCGGGTACCCTTACTATGTCGGCGGTTTCTTTGACGACCGGAACCAGCTTCTTTCCACGTCCGTCGGGGTCATAAGAAACCCCGTGTACTACCTCAATGCCAAGGGCATCGAGGCCAGGATTCACACCGAAGCAATAGAAATCGACAGAGCCCGCAAGACAGTGACATGCCGGGATCTCACCACCGACAGGACAGAGTTCCTGGAATACGACAAACTGATCGTGGCGACGGGATCAAATGCGGACATCCCGAATGTCCCCGGCAAAGACTTAAAGGGGATCACGACTCTCAAATCAATGGAGGATGCGGATTTCCTGAGGCGCATAGGGGATGAAGGCAAGATAAAGCGCGCCGTTGTCATCGGAGGCGGCCTTATCGGTGTTGAAACGTGTGAGGCCCTCCAACTGGCGGGTATAGAGATAACGGTCATAGAAATTCTCCCTCAAATACTGATGTTTCTTGATTGGCAACTTGCGAAAATACTCGAAAACCATATCAAAAGCAAGGCTGCCAATGTGATAACAGGCAACGGCGTTGCCCAATTTCTCGGTGAAAACGGAGCCCTGACGGCAGTCAAGTTGTCGAACGGAACCGAACTGCCCTGTGAGCTTGCGGTTATTGCAGTCGGTGTCAGGCCTAATGCGGACTTAGCTCGTCGGGCGGGTTTGAAGATCGGTAAAGTTGGCGGCGTCGTTGTCGACCGATACATGCAAACGTCAGATCCGGACATCTACGCGGTTGGCGACTGCACGGAGCAGCGCCACTTGATTACGCATAGCGAGACGTACGCACCATTGGGCGACCTTGCCAATCTCGAAGGTCGGGTAGCCGGTGAGAACGCGGTATTGGGGAATGTAGTGGTCTTCCCTGGCACCGTCAAGTCGGGGATCTGCAAGATCTTCGAGTATGCCGCAGGATCAACAGGACTCTCGGAAACAAAGGCTCGCGAGCTGGGCCGGAATGACATCACGAGCGTCGTCATAGCGGGAACCGACAAGCCGGGTTTTATGAAAGGCCGGATGCTGGTATCCAAGATGGTGGTTGATAACGAGTCCCAAAAGATCATCGGCTTTCAATGTGTTGGCCCGGGCGACGTAAGCAAACAGGTCGCACAGGCAGCCATAGCCATCCAAGGCAATATGACGGTGAAGGATCTTGCAAATCTCGACCTCCCCTACGCGCCTCCCTTTACCCTTGCCATCGATAACTTTATCGCCTGCACTCATGTCATGGAAAACAAGCTAAAAGGCCGCTTCAAGGGGATATCAGCTGAAGAGGTGAAGGAAAAGGTGGATCGTCACGACGATATGTATCTTCTCGATGTCCGTGGTCCGAATGAGTTCGAAGTGGCACGGCTCGGCCTGGGGGAGACCCTCATTCCCCTCGGGATGCTCCGAAAAAGACTAAACGAGCTTCCCGGGAACAAGGACAAAGAGATCATCGTCTATTGCAAGGTCTCGTTGAGGGGCTACGAAGCGGCGCTCATCCTGGAGTCGCAGGGATGGAAAAATGTTAAGGTTCTCGAAGGCGGCATTGCCGCATGGCCGTTTGCCAGAGAAAAATGAAGGAGAGGTGCCAAGAATGAAAGTGGGAATCATCAGGTGCCGCCAGACTGAAGACATGTGCCCCGGCACTACGGATTTCAAGATTGCAGCTTCAGGGGCCGGCGCTTTTGAAGAAACGGGGCCCGTCGAAATCATTGGGTTCTTGTCATGCGGTGGCTGCCCCGGCAAGAGAGCCATATCGAGGGCGAAGATGCTCGTTGACCGGGGAGCAGAAGACATCGTCTTTGCGTCCTGTATTACGAAGGGCAATCCGATCGGTTTTCCTTGCCCGCATTCTTCCAGCATCAAGGCGGCCGTGGAAAAGACACTGGGACCAGAGATCGGTATCATAGATTGGACGCACTGAATCTTCCGCTGATAATTGGATTGATCGACCTTAACCCGACTGATATCAAAAATGATGATAAAGTGCATATTCTCAGACTTCAGCCTTTTGTTCGGGCGGATCAGCCGAGATCAGGCACATCCTGATATTATTCTTACCTCCAAAAGGGAATCTTTTCTTATGTGCTGAAAGAGAATTTCGCCGACATCTACAAGTCAGAAGCAGGCTCAAAAGGAGTGAGGTCATAGAGCAATACTGCAACAGCGAGATCAACGCCGATTCCGGTACCGCATCCGGCAGAGGAGTCGGAGATAGAAAAAAGAAAGGACAAGGCAATATGAGCATATGTGCAGAATACTTATGATGTGGAGATCTGATCTGGAATGTCAAGACACAATAAAGCTCAGAAGAAGACAGAGCGGATAGGAGGATTGTCCCTGGTCCAAGGGTTCCGGTGTGGTTGTTCTGTTTTGCGGAATCCGGGATCAAGGAATCGGGGAAGTATCCTTATGAAGGAAAAGAATCTACCCGGGTACACGCGCCGCAACGTCATGCAGAAAAGGGGCATTTTAACCAACTACCTTTCGAAACACGGACTTAAAATGACAGGCCAGAGGGAGACCGTTTTAAATGAGTTCCTCCGGAGGGAAGGCCATTCGACCGCTGAAGAGCTCACTGCGGCCGTGAAGAAGAAGGACAAGACCATAGGCCAGGCGACAGTGTACAGGTTTTTGAAGATACTCGTCCGGTCGGGCATTGGTCAGGAGGTACGACTCGGCGATGGTGTTGTGAGGTACGAGTATACCATGGGGCTCGACCATCACGACCACCTCATTTGTGAGCGTTGTGGCAAGACTGTTGAGATCTTGGATGAGAGCATAGAGAAGCTTCAGGAGAAGCTGGCGGAAGAGCACGGGTTTGTCGTTACAAGACACGTGATGAATATTTTTGGCATCTGCGAGAAATGCAGGACCGGCTAAAGCATTTTTGTCCCGATGACTAAAGCATTTTTATGTCCTAATGACTGATAGCAATTATCCATGATACCGCGCACGGCAGATCCGTGTGGGCTGGGTTGGACGCATCAGTACAGATAAGGGTCTTTAGGGACAGGGATGGAGGTGAACGAGCCATTCCTGATTACCACACCCTCCTGACCGTCTACGGTTATCATATCCGCGATACCTTCCACCCGTATCCAACTGTTTTGAGCCGGTCGTGGTGCCCCGGAGCGCTCGACCACCACCGCTACGGGCATGGCATCGGCAATGCAGCAGACAATCACGAATCGAAAAAGATAGAACCTGTCGCTATCCACCCTATCCCAGGCCACCATCCCCTCGGTAATCACCTGCCTGCCCTTGAAGCGGCCGGCGTACTCCACCAAGTCGTAAAGATCTGCTTCAAAAACACTCTTTCCACTATTACCCGTCGATGTTGTTGGCAGAGGCTCGTCGGGAGGCTTCAGGCCCAGCATTTCTTTGAGAGCCCTCGATATTTTGGGCGGTCCTGCCGCCCTGTATGCCTCCACCAACTCGGCATCATCCCCGCCGTCTGTCTCCCCCTGGCCCTCAATTGCCCGGGTCCCCTCTCGGAGGCTGCCGGCACCTGAGCCGGCGCTGATCCATCGTTTGGTGAAGGCTTGGGAATCAAGGATAGCGCCAGTGGTCGTAATTGCATAGATCAGGGGCAAGACCAGGACGAGCGCCCTGACTGTAGGACCGATCCATGAACCGGCCCGCCCGGACTTCCTGCTTCTCCCCAGAGCGACGCCCATCGCCGCGGAAAGGACGAAACCGGCTGCCAGGGTTACGCCGAAGGCAGGGGCGAGGTAATAGCGGTATCGCTCCCCGTTTAACAGAAAGAGAAACGCGCCGGCCCACATCATCAAGACGATGATGTCCGGGATCCTGTTCGCTCCAAGAGACCGTTTCTCACCCACCGCTTCACCTTTTGAAAAGAAGATGAATTCCAAGGGCCGCGAGGAATACGGAGACCGCCACGGTACCCGCCAAGACCGCGATGAACCGCCCCCTGAACACGGCCCGGTACATAAAGAGAAGCTTCATGTCGAGCATGGGGCCGAGAAGCATGAACGTCATCTGGGCAGCGAAGGGCCACATGGATCGCATGGATGCAGCGACAAACGCGTCTGCTTCGGAACAGAGATTGAGGCCCACGGCCATCGCCATGGCGGACACAATGGCCAGGACAGGAGAACCCGCGAGAGCGGCAAGCAGTTCGCGCGGGACCATGGTTTGGGCCACGGCGGCCGCAAGAGCCCCCAGGACCAGGAACCTGCAGGTATCGAGAAAATCCTCGGACCCGTGAACGAGAGCACTCCATACGCGCGGTACCCCACCCGTCACGGGAGGCTCGCAACCCGGTCCGTGAAGGTGCCCCTCCTTGCATGCGCAGGAAGGAGCCTCGTCTTTCGCCGGGCAACTCTCACGAAGCATCGCGTCCCGGAATCCCGGCCCAAACATGCGTTGCAGGAAAAGACCGGTGGAGACGCCGATAGCGTACCCCAGGGCCAGGCGAGCCAGGGCTGTGGACCAGTGGAAAGAATAGGCCGTGCCCGTAGAGAGAAAGACCAGGGGATTCGCGATCGGGCCGGCAAGGAGGTAGGCAACGGCCGCGGCGGGAGAAACACCCTTGCCGAGCAGACGCCTGACGATCGGCACGACCGCGCACTCGCAGACAGGAAGAACGAGTCCGAGGCTTGCGGCGAGGAACACGCCTCGTCGGCCCGTAGGCATGAGCCGTGACATTCGTTCCTCTGTTATGAAGGTCTCAATGAGACCGCCCGCGAGGCTGCCGGCCAACATGAAAGGAAGCGCCTCCAGGACAATGGCCGTGAAGGTCACCGCCAGCGTTCTGAAGAGGGGAGCCTCCCGCCACAACAGGAGTGCCGCAACGGCGCAGGCGAAGAATATCCCTTCCGCCAGTGTGCCGACCCCCGGCCTCTTTCCCTGCGGGGAGTCGGCACAACAATGGGCAGCCCTGTGGAGGGCCGTATCCCGGAGAATGGGGTGGTCATCGTTCATAGCGGCGTCCGTCGAGGCAATTCTTCCGGCATTCGCCCAGGCTCTTGGGTTTGTACTATTTTTCATCCACCGATCCACTTCTTTTGTAACATCCGAAATGTCCCCCGGGCCACGCCAGACCTTCGTGGTTCATCAAGAATGGGGCAAGGGTAATATCACGGCCGCAGCCTGAGGATGCGCAAACCTCCCACCACCAGGAGATAGACGCTTCCTGCAATAACAATGGTTGTCGCCCCGGCCGGCAGGTCGGGTCCATAACTCAGGGCAAGACCGCTTGCCGTAAAGAGAACGGTCAGTGCGGCGGACAACGCCATCATGTGCCACAGCTTTCTTGTCAGCTCACCGGCGATAGCCGCCGGCAGGGTGAGCAGGGCAATGACCATCACGATGCCCACCACTGAAACGAGGAGTACCACGGTAAGGGCGGTAAGGCAAAGGAGCAAAAGGTAGTGGACCTCCACGTTGATGCCCCTGAGGCGGGCGAATTCGTCGTCAAAACAGAGGGCAAGGAACCGGTTGTAGAAGAGGACGCCCGCGGTCAGGACCAGGAGGTCGAGACAGGCAATCATCCAGAGGTCCCGGGGGGAAACCATCAGGATGCTGCCGAAAAGATAACTCATGAGGTCTTCGTTGTACCCCGGTGTCTTGTATATGAAAAGAATACCCACGGCCATCCCGATGGCCCAGAGAGCACCGATGACAGTGTCCTCCCTTTGCTTGGCCTTCATACTTACCACGCCGATTATCCCGGCCGATATGAGAGCAGCGACAACGGCGCCGTAAAAGGGATAGAACCAGTCCCAGCCGTATGCCGCCTGGCAGTATCGCGCCGCGCCGAGGCCGCCGAGAACGCTGTGGGCGATACTGCCCGCAATGTAGCTGATCCTCTTGGTGACGACATAGCTTCCGATGATTCCGCAGGCGAGGCTCGCCAGGATGCCCGCGAGAAGGGCATACTGGAGAAAAGGGTATCGCAAAAGGTCAGTGAGGAACGTGTTCATTCTTGTTTTTAGTCCACTTGTTTTTGGTGTTCGTGCCGTACCATCCTGACGTGGGCGCCATAGAGCTCGTTGATCATCTCACCGGTAATGGCCGTTGTCGGATGTACGAATACCCGGCGGTTCACGCACACGACACGTTCCACGTATTGGGACACAAACCCCAGGTCGTGGCTGACAACGATAACGGTTATGGTCTCGCTCAAGGCATGGAGCAACTCGAAAAGCTCCGTCTCTACGGCCATATCCACATTTGACGTCGGTTCGTCGAGGAGGAGCAGTTGTGGTTCCGCGGCCAGGGCACGGGCAACGAGGACCCTCTGGCGCTGTCCACCGGACAAGGCGCCAAAGGGCCGGTTCCTCGCATCGTACATCTCCAGTTTTTGCAGCGCCTCGAGGCATACTGCTCTATCTTTCTTTCTGTAGGGACCGAGGCGCATGCCCCTTCGCAAGCGGCCCATGAGGACGACATCAAGGACGGTGACCGGGAAATGGGAATCGAACTGGACGTGCTGAGGCATGTATCCGACAAAAGACCGCGCCTTGTCGGGAGGCATACCGAACACCGTTATGGTTCCCCGCGAAGGCTTGAGAAGGCTCAGTATCAGTTTTAAAAGCGTCGTCTTGCCGCCGCCGTTCGGGCCGACTATGGAAACAAAGGATCTTTCCTGAATCGTGAAACTTACATGTTCAATCACGGGACTGCCGCTATAGGAAAAACCTACGTCCTGAAAGGTGATAACCGCTTTTTCCATCATCCCTTGCTCAACGTAGTCCTTTTTCTACCGAGGCAGCCATTCTTTCGAGGTTGGCCAGATAGTCCCTGGCAAGGGGATTGATGGGAACAACGGCTCCCCCGATCTCCCTGGCGACGCTCTCCGCGCTTTTCATGGAAAATTGCGGTTGCACGAATATTACCCGTACCCCTTCCTTTTTCGCTTTGTCGATAATGGTGGCCAGCTGTTTCGCACCCGGCTCCTTGCCTTCGATCTCGATGGAGACCTGGCGCAAGCCGTAAGAATCGGCAAAATATCCGAAAGCGGGATGAAACACGTACATGCTTTTCCCCCTCACCGGCGCCAACGCTGCACGTATCCTTTTATCCGCCTGGTCCAGATCGGATATGAAGAGCCGGAGGTTCTTCGAATAATCCTCGGCGTTCGCAGGGTCCAGCTCGCACAGGGCGTCACGAATATTGGTGGCCTGCACCTTCACGAGCTTGGGGTCCATCCAGATGTGGGGATCGGGAACACGGTCGTGATGGTCCCTGCCGCCTTTCGCATCATGATCGTGACTATGGTGCTCGAGATAACGATAGGCGACCCCTTTCTGTGTCTCGACAATGACAAGCTTTTTGTAGGATTGCCGTATCTTTTTTATGAGGTTCTTCTCGAAGGGAACGCCGATGGCGAAGTATGCTTTTGTCGACGAGAGTTTTGCCATCTGTTGCGGCGAAGGCTCGTAGGTAGCCGGTGATTGTCCTTCACCGACCAGCACCTCAACGTCGACATGCGGCCCGCCTACACGCTCCAGAAAATAAGCCTGCGGAATTATGCTCACGAAAGCAGCGACCCGGGCTTCGGCGTGCACGACTCCCGTAAAAAAACAAATAAATAGAACAGGGATCAACAAATCACGAATAACAGCGACTTTCTTCATATGCAACTCCTTCCTCTTCAGTGTTCTGTACAGACGCGATAAGTTCGGGGGCATGGTTCGGCGCTTTTCATTGCAGACGCTCCGGCACGCCCTTTGAGCACTGTCTTATCGCCCGTATTTTCGTTGGAATGGAACCGGAGGTTGTGAGACCGGCTATCCTCTATGGCAAGGCGGGGCCCGGCCGAACGGCGCGCCCCTGAAGCAGAAGGATGCTAATGAACTATCTGAGGCCGGAAGGTTCCCGGGTGAAGCCGGAAGGCCGCAGACGACATCGTTCCCTGCGGGGCCTGCAACCGCGGGTTGTATAAGGAAAAGGCAGAACGCGCAGTCGGTGTGGCAGGCCCCATCCTCATGGTGGTGCGCAACTGTGCCACCAAGAGCGGTCACAAATAGCACAATGGCGAGGAAGACCAGCGCCCTTCGTGCCATGTCAGACCTCTCCGGGTCTCTCAGGAGCATAGGAGGAACAGGACGAACAGATTCCGGATAGAAAGACCTCATGATTTTCCGCGAGAAAGCCTTTTGGCGTTGCCTCTTTTTCGTTCAGCGCACAGCCGGGGAGCTCAAAGACCCTGTCGCATACACGGCAATGGAAGTGATGATGGTGTCCTTTCCCCGCCCTTTCATAAAGAGTTCCACGGACTGGATGGTTGAATCTCAGGAGCCAGCCTTCTTCCAGGAAGAGCTTTACGTTTCGATAGACGGTGGCTTGGTTCAAGGCCGGGACTCTTTCACGCCCTGCCCTGAGGATCTCCTCGATTCCCAAAGGCCGGTCCAGCTCCCGGAATACCTGTTGAATTGCCTCTTTTTGGGTTGTCTTGCGTTTCATGACTGACGTATTTATTCTAACCGGAAGGGGTATGTTATTGCAAATCGATTTGCATTCCCAAATTTGCCATCTTCATTTGCCAAGATCCTTTTCGATCTCCCGAGGATGGAACGCGAAGACTGCTTTGAAAGATTAGATATTGGGATTCCTTCATGCCCTCCACGCGCACGAACCTTCCGCCCTTCAACTGGGTGTGTGTATACCGCACCCGGCACTCGGTCCGTACATTACCGCAGAATCCAGGGAAGGCTCGGGGTATCCGACATGTATTCACCTCTTTTTCAGAAACAGCCGAGTTGACAGTTGCCGATCTTCAGCTTGAGTGAACTCGCGGCCGCGGACACTTTTATCGGCGTTGTCTTGAAACGGCGGGTAAGCTCGAAAGCCGTCGTGCAGGTCAGGTTGCGAGCGGCGTTGAGATCACGGAGGGCATTAGCTATCTCCGACGACAATTCGACCAGTCTCTGGTCCTGATGAGGGGTCTTCTCTACCCTGAAGAACCCGAGCTGGCAGTTGGCGACACGTACGCCCAGCTTGTCCAGCACGGCTCCTACAGAAATCCGTGGAACACCGAGTTTATCGGCCACTCGCCAGCCGACAGGGCACGGCAGGCAGCCGTCTTCCAGTGCAGACGTGACGGCCGATTCCAAATCGGTGAGCGTTTCCGCGGGGAGATTCGCCGGATTCTCTCCCAATTGGAGTCTCTGTGACTTTTTTGCACGGTCCTTGTCATTGAATTCGCGCACCCGGTAAACCTCCTTTTCTTTACTATACAAGGGGTTATCTCATAAGAGCCGTATCCCCGCCCGGTCGATTGGTATTACGCCTCAAAAATATACATCGTTCCTGCCGTGTCGGCTCGCAAGGCGACGTAGTTAATTGTCGGTGACCACGGTTATTGTGAGGCGTTGCAGCTCCTTATCGGGCCTATGTCTTGATGGTTCATCACGAATCCCTCTTTTTCCAGCAAACCGGGGTGGTCTTCAGGTTATCGGCTACGAAGAGCGTTCCCGTGTCCTGTGGCGTGCCACTCCCCGCTGCCGAGGCTGTCACCTTGCCCGCCAGGCACTCCCCGGAGTTGACCGATGAATTCAGAGGAGGTGGCGACGCGGAGCAAGGGATGGATGGCAGAATGCCTGTACGCGCTGAGGGCGTTGTCGTGAATCTCCTTCTTGTATGCAGCGCAAAGATCCTCCAGAATGACGGTGTGGAAGTCATGACAGACTGCATCAAAGGCAGTGGCGAGGACGCAGAAATAGGTAGCGATTCCTCCCACTGCAACGGTATCGATGTTCCATGTACGGAGCGTCTGGTCGAGATCGGTCTTGAAGAAGGCACTGAATCTCCTTTTTGGAAGCACGATATCTGACGGTTGCGGTTCAAGATCGTCGAGCACCCTTGCACCTGCGGTCCCCCTGATGGCATGGGGCTTCATGCGGCCTCCGAAGATGAAGTCACCTTCCAGAAAACTGTCGCAGGCGAATATGACGGGAACCGAGAGGCTTCTGCACACCCTGAGAAAGTCTCTTACCGGGCGGACAATCCGCTCTTCTTCCCGTTTCTTGTCCGATCGGTCTCCGTAGTTGTCTTCAAGCATGTCTACAATCACTACCGCCGGTTTCACCATACCTCCTCGTGTCGTTTCTTTCTTCGCCCCATGTGCCTTACCAATTATTGAAGTCGGCCATGGTGGCTTCCAATACGCCTCCGCCTATGGCCCGTGCCTTATCGGAAATGGTATGGCAGTGCTCGATCCTGGCCCTCGGATCGATGTCGCCTATCTTTTCATCTGCCTTCACGGCAATGTCCCGGATCAGCCCTCTTAGAACGCCGCTTATCCTTGCAGTGACAGGGGTTTCGCTTACGTGGAGGATTATGTCTCCTTCTTTGACGTGGTCACCGATCTGCCGGTCATGACGGACGATTCCTGCGTGGGGAGACTTCAACACCCGTTCTGTCGTGTAGCCCATGGTGGAGCCGGGGATGCCGCTGAAGGATTCAGCGGAACCATTCCAGATCACCCTGCCCATGTTATGGCCACGGTTGCTCTCTATGACGGCGTGAACGTCCTTCGGGGCACGAAATCCCGGACCGATACCGATGACGAGCGGGGCCTCATTCACCTTGGTAGAGGTGCCGGTCTTTGCCATGATTGCGTCGATTATGATGTGAGGCCGTACCTTTGCAGCGCGAATTCCGTCAGGGTCAACGATAACAGCGATCCGCCGTTCCTCCCACGCATCGTTTGCTTCTGCCACGTCCCGGAGCAGGACTGCCCGAACGCCTTCGACCTCTGCCTTACCTTCATATACGGCCTCTGAGAAGGAAACGGTCCGTCTCACTGCCAAGGGTTCCTTTAGGTCCGTCATGAGTATTTTTGTAAGGCCCGCGCAGTAGAGCCTGTGCGCTATGGCGCTCGCCATCTCCCCGGCTCCTTTGATTACTATGATCAAACCCCTCATGGGTGGAATTCCCGGATGCTTCGTTCCCTCAATCCATACACTCCGTGCTTGCCGGTCACCCATGACGTATTCAGTCGGACAGCGCCCTTTTCATATGCTATCTGCGCCTCCAACCGCTCCACATGGGAAAACCATTTGCATCGCGAAGCACCAACACCTGGTCTTCCTTCCGTAGCTCCGCTGCGATCAGCGCCGGCTTACCCTCGAACGTGATTCGCGATCCTCTCACCTCGACCCGGTCATGAGCCGTAATCCTCACATCCTGATTCTCTATATACCACGCCGGTCCCAGGTGAACGGGGATCGTTTCCTTATCGGTTTTCAGTATGATGTGGATACCGTACGCCATACCTTTTCCGGGCCTGATTCTCTCGACCGAAACAACCTCTCCGTCGATCATTTCGACAGATTGCAAATTGTACATCCTAACATAGGGTGTCCCCGGTCCCCAACCCCCTCCGCCCTTCCACATCGTTCTTCCCTGAGCGGACGCATCGGTATAGATGGCACCGAGCAGAACGACTGCGCCAATCAACATTATAACCCTGTTCATGTCCGGTCCTCCTTCGTCTTTGAACTATTGCCGCTAACATAGGTCTTTAACCGGCCGGCATCATGTCTCATTTTGCAGTGCATCCCTGCAATCCACGGCACGCGACTTGCCACCACGCAGTGGATTGTCTCGCCATCGCTCTTTTTCACGTCAACCAACCTTTCTTGTATGAGTACTTCAATATCTTTAACCACGACTCTCACGGTCCTTTTCCGGCAGGACATCCGGATTACCGGCCATACCGATATCTGTCCCTTTCCTTGCCCGGATCAGATCACCCACGAGATCGAGGACCCCGGATATCAGTCCTCCGGTACCCGACGCCCGGCCCCTCCCGGTCCCGGTACAACCTTTACCCCTGTTCAAGCCTCTCTGCCCAACCGCTACCTTTCCGCCCCCCATTCCCAAAGTAACACCACCTTATTTTGCCCGATATGGCTACGCCGGCTGTCTACTGCCCACCTTTTCGATTTCGCGCCTCCCATGTCTCGATCTTTTCCTTGATGGCTTCAAGGGTGCGGGTAAGGTTGTCGGCCTGCGCCTTTAAGGTCGAGAGCTGGAGTTCCGGGTCGACCGGCGCAGATGTTCCAACGGGTGCGGCCATTGGGTTGTAAGGTCCGCCTGCGCCGACCCAACCGCCACCGCCCCGCTGCCAGCCCGCGAGGCCTGTAGCGTAATAGTGGTTGCGCCGGCCTCTGCCGCCGCCAAAAGCCCGGCGTTGTCCGTAGTGTGCGTACCCCGGAACGGGATAACCCGCGCAGTATCCTGCACCCCGCCCGGTGACCGGTCCGAATCCTCTTGGTCCTGTCCTATCTCCAAATGGCATGTTCCTCACCTCCATCCAAGCCTGCTGATCCGGACCGTTCCGACCCGGTTGTCGGTCCGGAGTAGTCTCGGCTTTCTTGTTAAGAGGCTTGCGCATACTCCATTTACACAGTAGCCCATTCATGCCGAAACGCGTTGCTAACAGCCGTTTCTCCCATACCCTTTTCTGAACCGACGGGATCTGCCGAAACCGGGCATGGTGAACCGTGCGTCTCCGAGGGTCCCTCGAAGAGCAGCCGATAAAATCTCCTCGAGAGGCCACATAATGAATGACGTACCTCGATTCCCTTTGACAATAAGGCTATTTCATAAGGTCGGGAGATCGCGCCGCACACAAGAAGGTCCACTCCAAGGCTCTTCAATTCTTGAGCGCGAAGAAAAGGGCCTGTACTCTCAAGAAGCGCTTCCTCGCGCCCCAGTTCCTGTCCATCCCTCACCGAGACAGCGAGAATATTCCTCGCTACGTCAAACACAGGCGATACGTAACCGAGGTGATGAGGAATGGCGATCTTGTTCATCATGCCTCTCTCTATAAATAACAAGAAACATGCCATAGCAGCCTACTTTCGAAAGATGAGGCCATCTGGGTGTATTTTCAGCACTCCTGTCACATACCGTTGCAGAACGCAGCATTATGTCATGGAAAACGATTGTATTATGCACTTATAGCTCCCGGCGCACGCCCTACCCTCTCCCGGAAGTTTGCGGAAGATCTCGCATGGCGGAGGGTGCGAACGTCAGAGAGGTAGGACCTACTTTATCTCATCCCAATCGCGGTGTGGGGGTGCAATTGGAGTAAAGTGGTGGGCGGCCTGTTAGCCACCGCACTGATAGCGATCCCCGCAGCGGCCGCGAGGAATGTGACGGGCAGCGCGTTCAAGAATGGCTCTCCCCGGTCAGTCTTTTGCTTTCTTAAAGAAAAATGGGAATGCGTCGATCCCTCTTGCGATCAGGCGTCCTTTGTCCTCGTTGATGAAGAAACAAACAGGCCGGCCTGTTTCTCCGGCGAAACCCGTAATCGGCTCTGCCGGTGTATCGGGGATTTTCAGGATGCAGTAGCCGAGCATCCTGCCGGTCATTGGGCCCAAACCCCTGGGACCCGTACCATCGCGCTTTGGCATGTTCGTTACCTCCTTACAACAGAAACCGTAACTCCATTCTCCCTTCAATACTCATGCCGTAGAGGTATTGATGGTTCAGGATATGATCGCAGAGAAATGGTAGGCCTTGCGAGCACAACGGTCTTTGCCGCGAGGCTGACATATTTCAATTTGCAATGTTGTCTGTTGACCGCATGGAGGCGGAGGTGGGGATCTCGGAAGATCACGGCAAGGTTGATGGAATATGACTTTCCAGGATTGATCCCACATTACCCTAAAACACAAGTATCACGAACCTCATCTTTCCCGCAGATCTCTCGTCCGGCGTGCTTTACGCCTCTCTTAGGGATTTTCGGGTAGAAACCTCAGTTGTGATCGATGCGTCCCTTTTCGCCATCTTCGCTTCATCTCCCGCCGGACCTTCTTCTTTAGGTCCGTTCCTCTCAGTCAATATGGCGAAGGATTGCGCAGAAGCCCTCATCAGCTTCGAGAAAGCGAAGATCATCGACAGAATCGCTTCCTGCGACGTTAAGGATTGGGGTTGTGTAAGCAAAACCGGTTCAGGGATGAGCCTGATTCAATGTCCCTTAAAATGCGTATTTTCCCCTTGACAAGAGCACAATTGTGAATATATATGCATAACATTACATCAGTGGGAAAGGCAGGATATGTGCGGGCTACCGGAAGATGGAGCGCGCCATGACCGAAATCGCCATGGGTAAACGTCTTGAGGATGCCATGTTTATTTCAGGGGTAAACTTAACTTTTTATGACTGTTGGGTGTGATGATGTTAGGATAACTTAAAAAGATAAAAACTCTGACAAGGAGAACATCCATGGGCAAAACAATAAGAGACGGTATTACATGGGTCGGCAAGGCGGACTGGGAACTGCGGCGGTTTCACGGGGAGGAATACTCCACGCACCGGGGCACGACGTATAATTCCTATCTGGTCCGTGACGAGAAAGCGGTCCTCATCGATACCGTATGGGCGCCCTTCAGGGAGGAGTTCGTCGAGAACCTCAGGCAGGAGATTGATCTGGGCAGGATATCCGCTATCATAGCCAACCACGCGGAGATCGATCACAGCGGCGCCCTGCCGGAACTGATGACCGCCATACCGGGCACTCCCATCTATTGTACGAACCAGGGCCTGAAGTCATTCAAGGGCCACTTCCACCAGGACTGGAATTTCAGGCCGGTGAAGACCGGGGACAGGCTGAGCATCGGGTCGAAGGAGCTGATCTTCATCGAAGCCCCCATGCTCCATTGGCCCGACAGTATGTTCTGCTACCTCACCGGTGACAACGTCCTCTTCAGCAACGACGCTTTCGGCCAGCATCTGGCGACCGAGGCACTGTACAACGACCTGGTCGATCAGGCCGAGCTCTACCAGGAAGCGATCAAGTACTACGCCAACATCCTTACCCCTTTCAGCAGGCTGGTCACGAAGAAAATTGAGGAGGTCGTCGGTCTCGGACTTCCCGTCGATCTCATCTGCACGAGCCATGGCGTCATATGGCGAAAAGACCCGCTGCAGATCGTCGGCAAATACAAGGAATGGGCCGATGACTACCAGGAGAACCAGATTACGCTCCTCTATGATACAATGTGGAACGGCACAAGGGTGATGGCAGAGTCGATTGCACAAGGTATTAAGGAAGAAGATCCGGAAGTCAGTATCAAGCTCTTCAATACCGCCCGTTCCGACAAGAACGATGCCATTACCGAAGTCTTCAAG
This sequence comes from Syntrophorhabdaceae bacterium PtaU1.Bin034, assembly GCA_002067405.1. Next base: position 33,941 of record MVRP01000012.1, read on the forward strand.
TCGAAAGCCGTCCTCGTCGGCTCGCCCACGATCAACAGGGGCATCCTCAACTCCGTTGCCGGTATCCTCGAAGAGATCAGAGGGCTTGGCTTCAAGAAGAAGAAAGGCGCTGCCTTCGGCGCATACGGCTGGAGCGGCGAATCGGTCAAGATGATCACGGAAAAGCTGCAGGAAGCAGGCATAGAGACCGTGAACGAAGGGATAAGGGCTGCCTGGAACCCCGACGGAGAGAGCATCGGAAAGTGCGTCGACTTCGGGAGGGACTTCGTGGCGGCTATCGAGAAATAGGGAGTATGGAGGCATCATGACGATAGCCGAACCGGAACCAACATGCGCGTGTTTCGTGACCGTCGAGACAAAACCCAAAGAAAGCCCGCTGCCCGAACACGGGAGCACCCACAGGTCAGGATGCATGGTCTGCGGTGAAGAACTGACCTATCTCGACACGGACCAAGACCTCTCGTGCAGTTTTTGCGGGCAGGTCATACCGGCCAACGCTCAATGCGTCAATGGACATTTCGTCTGCGACAACTGTCACAGGGCGGATGCCGTGGAGATCATCAAACAGGTCTGCCTACACACTCATGAGTGCGATGCCGTAGCACTCATGCAGACTATCCGGTCTCATCCCCGGTTTCGGATTCATGGACCGGAGCACCACTCCCTGGTCCCTGCGGTCATTCTCACGGCGTTACGGAACGGCGGAAACACCATTACGGACGAACAGATAACGACTGCCATCCAGCGGGGACAGACAATAGCGGGTGGCGCCTGCGCATTCCTGGGCGCCTGCGGCGCGGCTGTCGGGGTCGGAGTCGCGATGTCGGTACTGCTCGGCGCGAACCCCTATGACGGCAGCAAAAGACAGATCGTTCAGCGGGCGACGCAAAAGGTGCTTGGCGATATCGCGGCCTACGATGCACCCCGGTGCTGTCAAAGGGATTCGTGGCTGGCCCTTCGGGGTGCTTACCGGCTCTTGGAAGGGATGGGCACGAGGCTGCAGGTAGATCGCCCGATCACCTGCGAGCAATATCCGGAGAACAAGGAATGCATCCGTGAGCGATGCCCCCTCTGGCATCGGGGTAGTGTTTAAGGAACTTGTCCTGGGCAAGTTTCTTGATTGTGGAAGACAGATGCCCTTCTTGGTTGATCAACATAAGATTATCGTATGAATAACACACCAATCGGGCCGGCGATCCTTGCCATAGGGGCAGTCGTGAATCCGAACTTCGAGCCCCTCGATCTTCAACTCATGAAGATGGAGAAGAAGATCGAGGCCGGTGCACAATTCTTTCAGACCCAGGCAGTATACGACTCCGCCCGGTTCGAATCGTTCATAAAGCAAGCAGGGCGCTTCGGGGTGCCGGTGCAGTACGGGGTTGTCGTCATCAAATCGCCCGAGATGGCAAGGTTCATGAATAACCACGTGTCGGGCATATCCGTGCCCGACGCCTTCATAACAGAAATAGGATCGGTCCCGAAGGAGAACCGGAAGGAAAAAGCGATTGAAATGACAGCCCGTCTCGTCAATGAGATCGTTCCCATGGTCCAGGGCATTCACTTCATGCCCCTCGGCTGGTCTGACGTGGTGCCGAAGGTGCTCGAAAAGACACCGCTCTGGACGGCAAATTAATATGGCTAAGGCATACGTCGTGGGACGACCTGTGGGAGCCCATTACGAAGAAATAAATGAATCGGCTGAGGCTTGCTCTGCCTTTAGAAAAACAAGGAGGGAAATGATGTCGGAGGCTGTTCTTAAGATCGAGGGGATGACTTGTCAGCATTGTGTCATGAGAGTAAAGAAAGCCGTAGGCATGCTCCCCGGTGTAACCGGCGCTGAGGTAGACGTTGGAACTGCCAGGATCACTTACGACGAGACGAGGATCAGGAAGGCCGATCTCGGCAGAGCTGTCGAGGAAGCAGGCTACAAGGTAGTCGATTAGCCGCATAGCGAGGGACTTAAGAAATGAACGACATTCTTGTTCTCATAGGCATCGTTGCCGCTTGGTACGTCCTGAACAGGTATGTGCTGCCGAGATTCGGCGTGAAGACGTGAGTCAGTGATGGCGGGAAGGATTCCTGCCGCAAGAAATAGGTGAGAACAATGGCACAAGGAGAGAAACCACACGGCGCCGGTCGAAGCAGCTATGGATTTATCGACCTGGAGCGATTTTTCGAAGTGCTTACCTTGAAGCCGTCAGCGGTTTTTCTCGATCTCGGTTGCGGTCGGGGCGATTACGCACTGGAGGCAGCCAGGGCCGTCGGACCGGAGGGGAGGGTCTACGGGATCGACGCATGGCCGGAAGGTCTTGAAGAACTGAGGAACAGGGCTGCGGCGAACGGCATGGACAATATCGAGACGATCCGTGCAGACCTCCTCAAAGAGATACCCCTCCCGGACAACCTGGTCGATGTATGCCTGCTCGCGACCGTCCTGCACGATCTGCTGAGGGGCGACACAGGGGAGGCAACCCTCCGCGAAATCGTCAGAGTCCTGAAGCCCGAAGGCAAGCTGGCGGTCGTCGAATTCAAGAAGATCGATGACGGTCCCGGTCCTCCTATCGCTGTCCGCCTCTCGGCCGACGAGGTCGAAAGGTTGATAAAACCCTTCGGTTTTCACATGGATTTTGTGGGCGACGTGGGGAAGTTCCACTACCTGATCGTCACTTCGAGATAGGAATCGCCCCGCCTTTGTCGATGGTCACGCAAATCCCTTGGGCGCGATAGGATTTTAGAAGTACTTATCGAGTCCCATGTGGGTATGAAAAGCGAGGGTATCCCTCTTCCCAAGTGAGAGAGCCAGTTTGAGGTAGCTGAGGCCCTCAAAGGGAAGGGCATAGCGTTCGAGGCCCGGCTCCGTGCAGCAACGGCATTGGCCGAAGGTCCCGACCTTCCGCCGGAATTCCCGTGCCTGCCGGGAACGGATCAGGTTGTCCAAGGGTGTCTCTTTGAAATTGCCCAGTCTTTCCTTGATCAAGGGGCAGGGGTAGACATCGCCCGTACTCCTGACGAAGAAATAATTGAATCCGGCCGAACAGGGTTTGCGGACGGAGCCGCCCTTGAGGAGATCGAGCAGTACGGAACGGTGGTAGCTCCAGCGGAAGACGGGACCTTCATAAAAGCGGATCATTCTCCTTATGTCCTCGTTGCTGAAACGCAGGCTTTCCCCGAGCCCCTCGTTCGCATACCTGCCGGCGGTAACGATGCAGGGGGAGATTATGGTGAAGAGGCCATGCTCATCTGCGTACCGGGCAATATCTTCGAGCTGGTTGACGTTGAGGGGCAGAATGGTCGTCTTGAGCCCGAGGATCAGGTTGGGATGGCTTTGTCGCAGGCCCATAAGGTCTTGGATCGTGGCATTCAGCTTCTGCCACCCGTTTTTCACATTCCTGATCCGGTCATGGATTTCGCCGATGGCGTCCATGGCGAGAACGACCACCAGATCGAGTCCTGATTCCCTCATCATGGATGCTGCGGCCACAGTTCCTGCAACCACCCTCTCAGTCAGAAAGCCGTTTGTCGTGATCGCCACCGAGCGAAGCTGCGTAAGAGCGGTCTGCTTCAGGCGGGAGATTCCGGCGAACAACTCTGTCAGGTCGTCCCTGACGAAAGGCTCACCGCCGGTGACATCCAGTTCCTTAAGGCGGCCCAAAGTCGGTTGATCGAGGAATACGAGCCAGTCTTCGACAGAAAGGTCTTCGATTTCAGGCGGGATCCTCCAGATATTGCACATGAGACAGCGGGCGATGCACCGATGGGTAATCTCGATGCTCAGGGCCTCGGGAGCAGACGGAAAGCCGGACATCCTGCGAAACCGGTACAAGAGTCCTCGAAGAAACAGGATGGAGAGCAGTCGATACATGGGATACCTAAGTTTTACGAAACAAGTCCTTGCCGTCAAGGGTAATCCTGGCCGGCAATCGTGGAGAGCGCAGTCCCATGAGGCTGGACGAGGAAGATCGGCGCAGTGTTCAGGGCGCGGGTTGAATGTTGTAGGCTATGGCGCAGAAATAGTCCTCGAACCCAATCTCGCCCATCGCATCAAGACCGTGGATATCCAGGAGCGAATCTGTCTTTGTCCCCGTCAGCGATATGAGGGACTCGAGTTATTCACGGTCATTTGGTATGGCGCCTTCTCCTCGACCATGGCCGCACCCCCGAAAGGCGTTTCGGGGGTGCGGCCATACCATGTTTCTATCCCCAGATTGCCTATTCTCCCGCCATCATAGCCGCAATGTCCTCCTGGACCGTACTGATGGGCTTAATATCGAATTTCTCCACCAGCACCTTGGCCACAGCGGGGGACAAAAAGGCCGGCAAGGTCGGCCCCAGGCGGATTCCTTTGACGCCGAGGGAGAGCAGGGCCAGAAGCACCGCAACCGCCTTCTGTTCATACCACGCGATGTCGTAGGAAACGGGGAGTTCATTGATATCGTCCAGGCCAAATATCTCCTTCAGCTTCAAGGCAATAACAGCGAGCGAGTACGAGTCGTTGCACTGACCTGCATCAAGGACGCGGGGAATACCACCGATGTCGCCCAAGGCGAGCTTATTGTAACGGTATTTTGCGCAGCCTGCGGTGAGGATCACCGTGTCTTTGGGAAGGTTCTCGGCCACCTCGGTAAAGTAACTCCGTGTCTTCTGACGACCGTCGCACCCGGCCATGACCATGAACCTCTTGATGGCTCCCGACTTCACGGCGTCAACGACCTTGTCTGCCAGGGCAAAAACCTGATTACGGGCAAACCCTCCCACAAGGATGCCTGCTTCAATCCCCGTAGGGGATTTGCACCTTTTGGCTCGCTCTATAACCTTGGAAAAGTCCTTTGGCCCTCCTTCCGACCTGTCGGCAATGTGGGCAGCGCCAGGGTAGTTGACTACCCCGGTCGTGAAGAGACGGTCCAGGTACGTATTATCGTTCCTGATAGGAATCAGGCAGTTGGTGGTAAGGATAATGGGGCCGTTAAAGGATTCAAACTCCGTGTTTTGGTGCCACCACGAACCACCGTAGTTTCCGACAAAATGAGGATACTTCTTGAAAGTAGGGTAGTAGTTGGCGGGTAGCATCTCGCCGTGGGTGTAGATATCGACCCCTGTACCCTCGGTCTGTTTGAGTAATTCATCCATATCTTTCAGGTCGTGACCGGAGATGAGGATGCCGGGGTTGGTTCGAACGCCGATGTTGACCTCGGTGATCTCAGGGTGACCATAGGTGCCGGTGTTCGCCTCGTCAAGGAGGGCCATAGTAGAAACGGCTGTCGATCCGGCCTTCAGCACCATGCCGACCATCTCGTCCACTGAAAGCTGCTTCGCGGTCGACGCCAACGCTTCCATCAAAAAGCCGTAGACATCGTCATTTTCATAGCCGAGAATCCTCGCGTGGTCGGCATACGCGGCAATGCCCTTGCACCCGATGATGAGAAGCTCCCTCAGAGAACGAACGTCCTCATTCTCCTCAGCGGTAATCCGAATCTGGTCGGATTTTGCCTTGGCGAGGATTTCTTCTTTGCTTTCCCCCTGCCAGGTCACACAATCCTGAAACGCACCGGGGAAGGAGGGTTCGGCTTTTTGTTTCAGACCGTTCCGCACCTTCAGGCCTTCCCTGATTAGATCGATAATTACGTCGTCACTCCATGCCACGTTGGTAACGGTAGTGAAAAGGGCTTTACACATGAAACCGGCCGCGCGTCTGTCCACGGACCCCTTCTCCCTGGCTTTCTCGCCGCAGACCGCGATTCCTTTGCACACATAGATGAGGAGATCCTGCAACCCCGCAGTCCCTTCCGGTTTTCCGCAGACACCCTTTACCGTACAACCCTGGTTTTTCGCCGTTTCCTGACACTGAAAACAAAACATAACTGATCCTCCTTGTTCCGTTTTATAGGGAACCCTTTTATTCACCGTCTTTGTTCGTCTCTTCTTTTCAATGGGCCGGGACGACATAGTATTCTGGTAAGATCTGCCCTGTAAGACCGGTGAGCTATGCCGGTTGCCATCTCTCCGGCCCCTTTGATTGCCATTATCAAGCCTCTCACGGGTGAAACCCCGGGTGTACGGTTTTGTCTATCAATTCTTCCCCCGTCAATCTTAAAGGTGTGATGGCCTTACACCCTCATTGTAATGAGTCTTATACAACCCGATGCCTTCAATTGACGGAAGTTGGCGCCTTCGCTTATCTGTTTCAGCGCCAGATTCTTGTTCGTAACGACACTCCCCGAGACAATGTCAAACCCGTACTCAAAAAGCACTGGAGACATTGGGGTCGTCGGACCGAGAAGCATCTTGAGACTTCCGGGGCGACAAAGACTCAGTACGCCGGTGAGGGTGTGATTGATAAGGGTCGTGCTCGATATGGCGACGATGTCGGATAAAGAAAGGTAACGTTGTCCGTCTCTTTCCGGTACGTCTCCGGGCCTGGACCATTTCTCGATCACCCAGAGGTTTCTCGTTACCTTTCTGAGGGCATCGGTGAAGGGGAAGTGTCCTATCACGGAGACATCCTTGCCTGCCCCTTCCTTGATGAGGAAGTCCCCTGCGTTGGTCTCGGTGACCCGTGTCTCGTCAATATTGATGAGCGAGTTGATCGCAGCAAGGCCGACGGACGCGTCGGAGATGTCGGAGGAAAGGGCAAGCTCTGCAAGTTGTCTCCCCGAATGGCCACTCAGTGAGCGAGGCTTCGTGTCGTCCTCCGTGCCCTGTGAACAGACGTCCCGCAGCATGGTCGAGGCGAGGCCGCAGTTCCTGCTTACCACCGCCGTCCAGAATAGTCCCCTGCGCACCTCTTCCACCCAGGCGTCGGGTGACAGGCTGTCGATGATCCCCTTTATTATCTCCATGCCACTCCCTTCCTGCTCTCGGCTTCATCCATCGTTGTCGTTCTGCTGCGTTTCGTCATGATCCGCGGCCTTGATGCGGTGTAGTAGACGCCTCTCCCGTTACCCTTCCTTGCTTCGGCGAATCCCTGAAGCATCAAAGATTCGATGTTTTTTACTGCCTCTGACGGTGCGATGCCGAGGCTGGCCGCTATATCAGAAGCGGTACAGGGTCGCCTTCTGAGTAGCTGAAGTATCGCTTCGCTGTCACCGCTCGCTATCGTGCGGATTACACCGGGCTGAGAGTCGGTGATGACCTCCGCCGGCGGGGAAAAGAGGTCGGCCAGTTGGACGAGTCTTCGCCAGTCGACCGCATATGCGTATTCCTCGACAGGCGGTCTTATGCACGTATTGAGGTGGACCTCGTTGGGCTTGATCTCGGCGGCTCTATTTGCGATCTTCTTTACCTCGGCCTCGATGGCGGTATATCCGCAAAGAAGGAGCACCTCCAGCCAGTACAGCCCGTGGAACTGGCACCGAAAGGCGATCAGACCTTCTATGAGCCGGTCAAAATCGATAGCCGGATGGGGCCGGTTTACCACCTGAAAAAGGGTCTTGCTCCCGACATCAAGGGACGGCAGCACCACATCGGCCTTCAAAAGCTCACTGCGAACGGCATCGTCCCAAAGAAGAGAGCCATTGGTGAGAACCGCGACGGGGATCTCCGTTATTGCATGGATTTCTGCTATCAGATCGCCGATCCTCGAATAGAGTGTCGGCTCGCCGGAACCCGCGATGGTGATGTAATCCGGTTCGAGAGGCAGTTTTCCCCGGAGATCCTCCAGGATTCTTTTGAGGGGCACCCATTCTCTTCGCTCGGTAGTCTTGTTTGTCGTTCTCCCCAGTTGACAGTAAATACAATCGAAGGTGCACGTCTTGAAGGGCACCACGTCAACACCGAGGGATCTCCCCAGGCGGCGGGAAGGGACAGGGCCGAAGATACACGGTCCGGATTTCATACGATCCACAGGGTCCGACTTCTTGGTCTTATCAATCACGATCGCCATTACTGTTTTCTTCTGCTAATCACGCTTTTATGTTCCATGCGGGCGGTTCTGAAGGACCGAGCCGTCAAAAACCTACCCGCCTGTAGGCGGTTCTTCGACATCAGTAAACGCCACAGATACCGTCGACGGTCAGTTCCTCTATCTCGATCTCCTCCAGTATGTCGGGATTCTCGTCATCCTCAGTGCTTCTGCCACATACATCGGTCTCGTAAACCGTCTTACATTCCACACTTCCCTCCTTAATATGCCGGGATGTTACGGAAGAGAGATCGCTCCAACCGGACATTCATCCATGCAGACGCCGCATTCGACGCACAAATCAGGGTCGACGACCGCTACGTTGTCGACCAACCCCAAAGCCTCCACCGAGCATGTATCGACGCATGATCCACAACCGGTGCACTTTTGATTCTCGATGTTCACAGCCATCTTTTTCATTCTCCTTATATGGGTGCTTTTCGTTCTGCCCCCTCACGCTCTCTTAAGGACCAAGGCATCCCTGGGGCACTCAGCCACACATCGTCCGCATCCCGTGCACCCGTCGGCGTCGACAATAGCTGTTTGTTCCACACTAATTGCTCCTGTCGGACAAACTTGAGTACAAATCCCGCAGCCTGAGCATCTCTCGAGTTCGACAGAGGCGAGGAGGCCATTAGTTGTGGTTTTTGTTCCGAAGGATGCCTCACGCATAGGTACAACCCGGCCTCTTGCCGGCAAGGGTTCGACCTTCTGCGCATCCGGATTGCACATATCGGAAGCTTGTGCACCCTGTCGTGCTTTTCGCGTCCGGAGGAAGTCGCCGACAAGACCGAGGGCGTCGGATATCAGCCCGGCGGCACCCGCGCCTCTGGCCATGCCCCTCCCGGCTCGCCTGTTACTTCCCCGGCCCCCTCTTCCGCCACCCATACTCATCATGACAGCACCTCGTTTTGCTGGACGCCGGAAGACTGCTATCTACTCCGCGTCCTTCCGATTCTGTGCCTCCAACGTCTCGATCTCTTTCTTGATGGCTTCGAGGGTGCGGGTAAGGTTGTCGGCCTGCGCCTTTAAGGTCGAGAGTTGGAGTTCCTGGTCGACCGGCGCAGATAACCCGACAGGTGCGTATGGCCCGCCCGCACCGACCCGCTGCCAGCCAGTGAGACCTGTTGCATAATACCGGTTACGCCTGCCACGGCCGCCTCCGCCCCGGCAGATCCAGCCCGGTGCGAAATCTGGGCGTCCGGGCACAGCGTAACCCGCGCAGAATCCCGCGCCACGTCCGGTCATAGGTCCGAATCCTCTTGGTCCTGTTCCATCTCCAAAGGGCATATTGCTTACCTCCTTCCGAGTACTGATCCGGGCACCGTATGGCCCGGAATTGTCTGCCGAACTACGACACTCATCGTTGGCGTCCCTTCCTGTATCGTCCCTTGAGGCGTCGCAGGGACCCAAAGCCGGGCATCAAGAATCTCGCGTCTTCAAGCATACCATCGAGAAAAGCCCACAGTACCTCCTCCAGGGGTCCGCAAATGGAACCGATTACCTTGATGCCCTTGGCCGACAATGCGGTTTCATAGACTTGTGAAATAGCGCCGCACACCACTATATCCACTCTCAGGTTCTCCAGTTCCTGGGCTCGCAGAAAAGGGTCGGTGGTTTGAAGGCCTACTTCTTCCCGGTCCTCCGTCTGCCCATTCTTGATCGAAACGATCAGGAGGTTCCGGGCGACATCGAAAACCGGGGAGACATGCCCCATGTGATGCGTGATTCCGATTTTGTCCATTCTGTATCAGAGAGAATCAAAAAACGTGCCAGATTCCCAAACGACGAAATCCCTTGGAGACACAGTTTTTTATTATGCGTGGCACCTGCAAGCAATGCGTACTGCACTGTTATGTTGCGCTGGTACCGTGCATTTTGCATATCAACGGGGCTTGTCCCTGTGCCTTATCGCTCCGCAGATCTTTGAGAACGCTTACAGGCTTCATCCTTGAAACCCCTGGCACACGTTATGCTCAAAGCTTGACAGATTACACGACAACGGAGGTCTTTATGCACGACAGGCTCGACGACATGGTTGATGAACTGCAAGGCACAATCCTCAAAGAGGCAGAGGAGGCATATAGCCCGCAGGTGATTGAACGCTGGCAGAATCCGAGGAACTGGGGCGTTGTAGAGAATCCGGATGGGTTTTCGAAAATCACCGGCCCCTGCGGAGACACCATGCAGATCAGTCTCAAGATAGACGGTAATCGCATCATCGAAGCCAGGTATATCACAGACGGTTGCGCCACGAGCATCGCTTCTGGAAGCATGGCAACCGAATTGGCAGAGGCAAAGACCATTGGAGAGGCGCAAAGGATAAGCCAGGAGATGATCCTCGAGGCTCTCGGAGGTCTACCCGAAGAAAGCGAACACTGCGCCCTTCTGGCGTCAAACGTGCTTCGGGCTGCAATAGAGAATTATCTTGGGAATCGAGCGAAGCATAGTCCTTGAACATGCTTGACGGACGGAAAAAGAAGGCGTGAAAGAGCCCCTGTGACGGCCAGCAAGATGACCGCAATACTGCGGGTCATCATTCCGATTGCGAGTGGTGATGTCTTCACGATCGCGGCCCTCCACGACCGTGCCGCATCTCAGTCAGCATCCGACATACCACGACGGCCCCAGCGAAGTGCTGACCGCCGACTGCCCCAACAGTTCCCCGGTGCTGACGTGAAATACTGTGTTACACACGATTGAACTTGCGGACTGCCAATTTTTCATTCCAGGCGCCTTCTTCTACCTTGGGCCGCTGATCATCTCGGTAGGTGGGCTTGTCTTCCTTGTGACCGTCTTTTTGTGAGGATCGCATGCATAGCACCGCCACGTATTCAATACGCGATATTGCAGAAAGCACCGGATCTACAGTGCAATCTGCAATGGTACCTGTTGACGCAAATGGCCGGACAGGGTAGATTGATCACATGGACGACGCAAACGACAGGGAGATCATCCTCGACTCGATCAATGAGGGTGTCTTTACTGTTGACATGGCATGGCGGATTACCTCGTTCAATACGGCAGCGGAGCGGATTACCGGTGTGCCTCGCGAGGATGCGATCGGCCGGCGTTGCATTGACGTCTTTCACGCCAACATCTGCGAAACGGCATGCGCGTTGCGCCGCACCATGGCGGACGGGAGACCGGTGGTCAACACCGTTGCCCATATCGTGAGCCACGAGGGTCAGCGTGTGCCTATCCGCATTTCCACGGCCCTCCTGAAAAACGACGAAGGCAGGGTAAAAGGCGGTGTCGAGACCTTTCAGGATCTGAGTCAGGTAGAGGAACTGAAAAGGGAGCTCAGGGCACATTACAGTTTTCAGGACATCATCGGCCGGAGCCCAGCCATGACCCGTCTCTTTGATATACTCCCGAGGATTGCCGAAAGCACCAGCACTGTGCTTATCGAGGGTGCGAGCGGCACAGGAAAGGAACTCTTTGCCCGGGCGGTCCATAACCTCTCGAACAGAAAACAGAAGCGGTTCGTAGCAGTTAACTGTGGCGCTCTGCCCGATACCCTGCTCGAGAGCGAGCTCTTCGGGTATAAGGCGGGGGCGTTTACCGATGCACGGCGGGACAAGACAGGTCGCTTTGCCCTTGCCGAGGGAGGTACGATCTTCCTCGATGAAATCGGTGATATATCCCCCGCCATGCAGGTGCGTCTCCTGAGGGTGCTCCAGGAGAGGACCTATGAGCCTCTCGGGGGCATGGAGCCGGTCAAAGCGAATGTCCGGATAGTGGCCGCGACCAATAGAAACCTGGCTGATCTCGTAAAAGTCGGCGCGTTCCGCGAAGACCTGTACTACCGCATACGCGTGGTCCACCTCCGGCTGCCCTCGCTGAAGGAAAGGCGGGAGGACATTCCGCTCCTTGTGGACCATCTCGTGATGAAATTCAACCGCCTCCAGGAAAAGGACGTGGCAGGAGTCTCGGAAGGGGTCATGGCAAGGTTGATGGAACATGATTTTCCCGGCAATGTGCGGGAGTTGGAAAACATCATCGAGCAGGCCTTCGTGCTCTGCCGGGGTGGGTTGATCGAGATGAACCATCTGCCCCCCGAGCTACGGGCCTCCGGGTTCCTTGGTACGACCGACCGTGTATCCATGACCATTGCCCTAATGGAAAAGCAGCTTATTACGCTCACCCTTGAGCGTAATAAGGGCAACCGCAGGAAAACCGCGAGCGACCTCGGCATCGATACGAGCACGCTTTTTCGAAAGATCAGGTCATTTGGTTTGGAAATCCCGTCGTCCGACGGCCGCAGGCGATGAGAGCAATGGAACGCTTCACAATCAGTCCCGTAGGGTAGGTAACGAATGGCATCGGCAGTATCCGATTTGGTGACTGGGAGAATCTTGCAGGAAGAAGAGAAAGAGAACGTAGGAGGATACATTGGCAACACGTTTTTCCTGCGAAAGGTGCGGTAAAGCAATAGACGAGGAGCAGCGATACGAACACTCCGGCAGGAGCTATTGCGAAGACTGCTACATGGACATCCTTTCCCCTCCAAAGGCGTGTGATCCCTGGGCGGTCTATTCAGCCCAGCGCTCCCTCCAGGGCAATGACAAGTTTTCTACGCTCACGCCAATGCAGCGCCGTATCGTTGACTACGTGAAAACCAAAGGCGGGGTCGGGGCCAAAGAGCTGACCGAACACTTCAACATGACGGAGGAGGAGTTCAAGAGAGAGTTCGCAGTACTGCGGCACATGGAGGTCCTGAGAGGGACGAAAAAGGGCCCAGTGGTTGTATATATGCTTTTTGATGTATGATGTTTCGTTCGCGAGATCGGTGAGAACACGGACCGAGAACACTTGAACATATATCTTCACCCGACGGGAGCCATTGATTCGGACAATGAAGCCGTTATAAAAGTTGCACGGATGCTCACGGCCGGTTCTCATGGCCCTGGAGAGAAAAGCGCAGCCCTTTTTCGGTTCGTGCGCGATGAAATCCACTACAACGTCTACATGATTTCAACTTATTTCGACGACTTCAAGGCGAGTATGACTCTCAGGAGAGGAAAAGGGTATTGTGTTCAGAAGGCCGTTTTGCTCGCTGCCCTTGCAAGGGCGGTCGGCATCCCCTCACGGCTGGCTTTCGCGAAGATAAGAAACCACAGGGCGCCCGACCACCTAGTAAAGCAGACCGGCTCGAACATCCTACCGAGCCATGGCTACACGCAGCTTTACATCGATGGTTCGTGGATCAGCGTAACGCCTGCCTTTGACAGAAGCCTATGCGAAGAGAGCGGGCTTCCTACTGTTGAATTCGACGGAGTCCATGACGCGCTCCTTTCCCGCGTTGATCTATTGGGCCGCCCCTTCATCGAATATATTGAAAAGTATGAGCCCCAACCTGATTTCCCCTTCTCTTGGCTCAAAGAGAGGCTTCTGCCCATATGGGGAGAGAAGCGTGCCTGGCTAAACGACGAAAACTCAAAGGGCCACGTAATGCCTTCCGGTTTCTCTTTCAACGGTTGATCAACCAAAACTGCTTGTCCTGTTGCGATGAACTACTCCGGCTCGCAGATACGGGAACCCCAGGATCAGTAGATCCACTTGCGCTTCACGTTGCTGATGCTCACGAGGAATAACCCGACGGCGAAGACGAGGAGGATAAGAAAATCAAGCGGTAGACCAAGGTGGCCGCTCCGGCTGATGGCGGACTTGAGAATATCGACACCGTAGGTGAGGGGAAGGATATAGGAAAGAGGCTGCAGGAAGAGGGGCAGCGACTGCACGGGGATGAAGAGGCCGCAGAGAAAGATCATGGGAAAGCGGAAGAAATTGGAGAAGGTCTGGGCCTCGAATATTTCCTTCACCGATACCGCGATAAAAAGGCCGAGGAGGGTCGAGGTTACTGCGATCAGGAAGATCGCTCCAAGCACAGGGGTCCAGTCGATGCCGGAGAGATCGGTCAGGAAGGCCGCAAAGACCACCGGGACGAAGGCGTTAACGAGACCAAACACGATGGCGCCGCTCGTCTTTGCCAGCATGAGGAGATTCAGGTCAAGGGGGGCCAGAAGGAGTCTCTCGAAGGACCTGCTCCTCCTCTCGAAGGTCAGGGTGACCGAAAGCATCGAGGTGGTTCCAAAAAGGACGGACAGGCTCATGACGCCTGGAAGAAGCTCGCGTACGTCCACGGCCGTGGGTGACTTGAGGAGGAACATGAGGGTCCATGCCACGGGGAAGATCAGACCCCAGCTCACGTTCGGCGGCTTCAAATAGTAGTTCTTCATATCCTTCATGAGAATATTCCAGAAGGCGATCCACGATCTCATTGCTTTCCCTTCCCCTCCTTCTCCTGCTTCATCTTTTCGAGAGCAATCCCCGTGATCTTGACAAAAACCTCTTCCAGGGAGGGACGCATGACCCGGGCCTCGTAGACCGTGACGTCCTTCTGCTCGAAGAACCGCATGAGAGGCGTCAGATTTAGGGGACGGGCAGAGCGGAGCCGGATACCGTCGTTGCCGGCTGCCTCCACGACGACATCGGGAAAGCCCTCCTGGAGGGCGGACTTCAGGTCGGAAACACCGTTCGCAAAGGCAAGCTGTACAATGTTCTCCTGCTGGACCTCCCGCATCAGCTCTTCCAGTTGCCCGATCCGAACAATCTTGCCGCCCACGATAAAGGCCACCCTGCTACAGAGCCGCTCGGCTTCCTCGATGTAGTGGGTCGTCAGAAAGATGGTCGTCCCCTTTTGGTTGAGAGTCTGGATCAGCTCCCGTATCTGCCGCGCGCTGGCTACATCGATGCCCGTTGTCGGCTCGTCCAGGAAGAGGATCTTCGGATCATGGATGATGGCGGCCGCAATGGTGAGCTTCCGTTTCATCCCCTTGGAATAGACCCTGAAAGGCTTCATGCCCGTCTCCGCCAAACCGAATTGCCGGAGGAGTTCCCTTGCCTTCTTCTCCCGTTCCTCTTTCCGCATGCCGTAAAGAGATGCGCAGAAAGAGAGGTTCTCGAAACCATCCATCTCCTCGTAGAGGTTGCTCTCATCGGGTACGATGCCCATGACCTGCTGGGCCTTCTTGATCTCTTTTGAGCAATCGAACCCTGCAATCGTGGCCGTACCCGACGTAGGGCGGGCAAGCCCGGTCAGGAGGTTGATGGTCGTTGTCTTGCCCGCTCCGTTGGGGCCGAGGAACCCGAAAATCTCCCCGGCACGGACGGAGAAAGAGATGCGGTCGACGGCGGCCAGTCCGCCGTATTTTTTTGTCAGCTGGTTGACTTCCACGATGTCCATCTCAACGCCCTATTCCTTCACTCCTTCTTCCTCCCCGCACGGGTGCTCCTCTCCCCCGTGGCACTCCCGGATCTGCTCGGGGGTGCATTCCTCAGGTGTTCCTTTCAACCTTTCCGGGTACTGGCAACTGCAGTTGTAGTCACACATTTTTATTCCCTCCTTTCGGCAGTCGTTCTTTTTGCCGGGTCGATTAGTGCACGCTCCCTCAGGGCATCGCGGCAGGACGGTCAACCCTGTAAGGGCCTCGGCCACCCTGTTCAGCCTGTCCCTTTCCACTGCATAGTGGGTCCAGTACCCCCGCTTCTCCCCCTTGACCAGCCCCGCTTCCCGGAGCTGCTTCAAATGCTGCGAGACGGCTGCTTCCGATATCCCAAGGCGACGGGCCAAGGCCCCGACACATAAGTCATGGGTCAACAAAAGGTTCAGCAACTCGAAGCGAGTAGCGTCCGAAAGCACCTTGAAGGTTTGAACGAACTTCGCTGTTGTTGTTTCGTCAATCAATGTCTTGACATCCATTTAATACTAAACTTAAATAAATTCTATTATGCTTAATTAATTTTGTCAATGCCTGATTAGTTCTTTTTCAGATCTTATTTTGCAGGAGATTGTTATTTCAAAAACAGTAGTGTTTGGTGTGCCTGATATGTACCTGTCTTGTCCGAAAACTATCCTCTTGACATATAGGGTAGGGGAGTATACTATAAACAAAGAAGGAGACGAAGATATGGATGAAACAAAACCCGAATGCTCCAATTGTGGCGTGAATCAAGAGGATGAGACACGCAAAAGCCACCATAGCGAGCAGACGATCCGGGAGCTCGTGAACCGGATGAACCGAATCGAGGGGCAGGTGCGTGGTATCAGGGGGATGATCGAGCGAAGCGTGTATTGCGACGACATCCTGAACCAGATAGCCTCGGCCCAGTCGGCGCTGCACGGGGTGGCCAAACTGCTCCTGGAAAAGCATATGAAGTCG